>JACHTQ010000001.1 GCA_020135845.1 Campylobacter sp. W0018
GTAAAAAATAGTTTTTAAAGATAATTTTAAAAGAATTATCTATTAAGATAATATTTTTTAAATTTATAAATCAGTTTAAACCCTAGTTTGTCCTATAAGATTATTTAATCTATCCATTATAGAACCAACATAAGAATTGATACTTTCACTACTTGCTTTCCAGCCATTAGCTTTTGCTTGATTAAACTGATTATCAAGCCAAGCTCCACCATAACCTATGTGATTTTGCCATTTAATTCCTTTTTCCATTGCATAAATATCTGCGTCAAGCCAACCATCTTGTGCGTATCCTTTTAATAAACTTGCAAAATCAACCTTGCCTGTCATGATGTCATCTAAGGAAGCTAATGATCCATCAAAGCTTTCTTTAGCCATAGTTGCTTGATAACTTTCTATTCTAGGATTTAAAGTAGCACTATCTTCTCTTAGTGGCACACCTGTAGATTTTAAAAAACTCATAAATAAATCTTCTTTAGTATAAGTTCCATCTTCATTTTTTGGATAAAATGACATATCAGGATTAAAAGTATCTCTTGCACTGTCTTGATCTAAATTTTGAGTTTGCATACTTTGAGGAGTAAAATTTAATGGCTGCAATCCTGTATTGATACTTGCAATTGTTCCTAATTGTTCCATTTCATCGTATTGCTCTTGGGTGTTGTAATAATTTGTAATTTGCAATTTATCATAATTTTTTGGCATAACACCTATGGTTTTGTCATTACTAGAATAACTTACACCTTTAGGCAAACTATTTAAATCTGCTTCACTAAAACTTGTTTTATTGGTATCGTTAAAAGTATGATTTATAATTTGATTAAATTGATTATAGTATTGTTTAATAGTATTTGCCATATCTATATTATCATAATATTTATCCACACCTAGATATTCTTTTATTTTTGCATTATAAAAGTTATTTTCAGCTACCCTCTCTATCTCATCCAAAGTAGATTTATGTATCTTAAAATCTTTTGGTAATCCTGCAGCCTCATTAAAATCTTCTCCCATATAACCATCTTTATCTACACTATAACCATAGGCTGTATTGGTAGAAGTATTATTACTTATATCTGCTTGTTTGAATTTTAAAGTATAAATAGAGTTTTTAAATTCACTAGATATATCATAATTAGGAGAATTTGTTTTAGTATAATAGTTTTTATTGATATTATTAGTAGAATTTAATACTTCACTTCTTATTAAAGTTTGTGAATTTTTATTTTCTATATCATTTAATTTAGTAGCATTTTGTTTTAAGAAAGTATTAGCAAAATTTATTTTTGAATTTTCCTTACTTTCTTTATTGGCTTTTGCTTGTGAAAGTATAGAACCATAATTTGAGCTATCATTGATACTGAAGATACTCATATTTATTCCTTTGATTTTAGAATTGTTCTGCCTTCAAATCTAAATATCTTAATAAATAAATATAAGCAAAATTTGTTCCACTTTGGATAAGTGGAACGAGGATGAGGGTTAGTATTTACTTTGAAACTCTGTCATAATTTTTATTGCATATTGTTCCCAAGATGTAGAATAATTAGGGAAAATTGTTCCTAAAGCTCCATTATTGTAACTTTGTAAATAATATTCTTTTTGATTATTTACAAAACGATATTTGGCAAGAACTTTACTATCAGAACTTATTTGCAACTGACTATTGTCTGCATCAGTAACTATATAAGCATAACTTCTGATACCCACAGTATTGTCATACCTACTATCTCTTACAAAGTTAAATCCACCCTTAACATCTTTCATCTCATTAAGACTAAGAACTTTAACACCTGCACTATTATCACTGAGTGCACCATTACTGACTTTGGCTAGAAAATCATCCCCAAAGGCAGAACTTGCCAATAAAGCACCTAAAGTTGCAACACTAAATAACTTTTAATCATGACTTCTCCTTTTTTGTTAAAGTGTATTTATTTTATCACGATTGATTATTTAATCAAATTTTCAAAAGTTCTATTTTATAGATATTTTATAATATTTATAATGAATTTTTAGTGTTTTAGGAGTTTTTTATTTTTTAATATATTTTCATGATAATTGTTTATTTAGTAATTAATTTTGATAAATTTTCTAAACCTTAATATTCACACTTCTATGTTTAGTTTTAGTTTTAGAACTTAATTTACTAAGATGATTAGAGTTGGAATTGTTATCATTAGTGTTAGAATTATTGTTATTGATATTAGAATTATTATTTGTATTGTCATTATCTATTTTTACATTAAAAAGAATTTCTAATTCTTTTGCTAAATCAAATTTATTTTCAAGAAGTTTTTTTATGAGTTCATTTCTTATATTATCATCTTTGTAAGTTTCTTTGTTTTTACTTTCTGCTTGGATAGGTTTGAAGGGTTTATCTTTTGTTTGATCATTTTCATTGGTTTGTTGTGTCAAGTTAGAATTATTTTGTTGTGCTATTTGCGCCTTATATTTTTCTCCCATAGCGTCACTTTTAGCTTTCATTTCTAGCCATTGTTTTTTAAATTCTTCTGTATCTGTATTTCCACTTAAAAGCTTTATTGTATTTACAAAATCAACTCCTATATCTCCAGTTATACTATAAGTAATAGGATTTTGCTGAATGAAATCTCTTAAACTTTGTATTTCATTTGCATTCATAGTTTTATCAAGTCCTAAAATTTTACCTTGTATGGTTACATCACCAACTAAAATTGAATAATTAGCTTCTGAAATTCTAGCATTTAAAAAAGCCATTAATGCACCACCTTTAGTTATACTTCCATCATTATTTGTATAAACATTTTGTCCTATATCAGTTTTTGCGGTATAAAAAATATTATCGATTTTAGGATCAATAAAATTTTTATTAGGATAAGTTTGAGTAGCGTTATGACTTTCATTAACGTATGGAGGTACAACTTTATAATAATCTTTAGCTTCATCTTGATTGAATGTTTTTGTAATTTCAAATGTATCGACGTCATAAACAAAAGCTACAGGCATACTTTGCAATTGTTCAAGTGTAAAAGAGTTTGATTTTGTATCTGGTACAATTTGTGAAAAAAGCTTATAAGCATTTCCTATTGTTTTAGCAAAATCTACATTAACAAAAGTATTATTTATTCTTTTATAATATTCATTTACAAAATTCTCCATACCCTTAGCATAAATCTTATAATCTTTAGGTATTCCTGCAGCTTCATTGAAATCACTAGTAAAAAAACCATCTTCATCTACACCATAACCTAGTATTTTATTAACAGCCTTAGATTTATCATTTACTAAATTTGAATTTATTTGTTTTAATGAAGTATTGTTTGAAATATTATTGTTGTTATTGTTATTATTTAAATTTGTGTTATTGTTTATTTCTTTATTATTATCTACTGAATCATTTGTTTTAGAATTCTTTTTAGAATTTAAAGTATTTGTATAGTAATTATAATTTGAATAAGAATTTATACTGTTTATCATTTTACTGCCTTTTAGTATATTGATCATTTCTACCTTATATATCGGTAGAAATGATGGGAAGTTTATGATAATAATATTTTTATAGAAATAATGATGTACGTTTATAAATTTGTTTTTAATCGTTTTAAGTTTTAAAATTATTTTTTAAACTCTTTTATCTATACCTTTTTCATTAAGTTTTTCCATAAGTTCTAAAATATCTATTCCATTTTCTTTTTGAACTTTTAAAAATTGTTCCCAAAAACTATTTTTTATTTCATCTTTATAAGTTTCTTTGTTTTTACTTTCTGCTTGGATGGGTTTAAAAGTTTTTATTTCTTGTTCTTGTGCAGTTTGCATTTCTTGCTGAATATCTTTTCTGCTTTGCTCGGCAATTTCACCAAATCTAGCTTCGTGTTTGGCTTGAAGATCTAACCATTTTTGTTTAAATTCTTTTACACTCATACTTGTGTGATAAATTTTTACATATTCTTTTTGTAAGTCTTCATCCATCCAATGCACCGAAGCTTTATTTTTTGCTTTAAAATCTTCAATTTCTTTAAAATCTTCTCGGCTTAGTTCACCCTTTAAAATCTGATCTTGTATAGAGCCTTTAGCGATAGGAATTTCTTTTGTAAGTTCATCATAATAATCTTTGTAAGATTTTAGTAATTCATCTAAATTTGCAACATTTGACTTTTTTTATCATTTGGAGTTTGAGCGGTATTTTTATCACTCAAACTCCAGTCATTCGTTATACTTATTCCAAAAATACCCAAACTTGAATTAATGGTATTCATATTTTACCTCCTAGGATACCAACCGCCAAGAGTGCCTTTATATTTATTTGCCATTTTCTTGATTGTCATAATAATTATTTAGCATTTAACATCGACAAAATACAAATTTTTTAATATCAATAAAATATTAAAAATTAAATTTTATTGATACATTCTTTAAAGGTTTTTCCGCGTTCTATATAAGAACTAAATTGATCTAAACTAGCGCAAGCTGGGCTTAAAAGAGCGACTTCATTTTTTTGAAGAACTTTTGAAATTTCTTCTACAGCTTTGCTTAATATTTCACATTTGATTATTTTTATATCAGCATTTTTAGCACAATCAAGCATTTTTTGTGTGCTTATACCTATAGCATAAAGTGTAATGTCAAATTTTTTCATAAATTTAAATAAAGCGCTTAAATCCACACCCTTATCATCTCCGCCGATGATTAAATGGATTTTTTTATCCTTGTACCGATTTAGAGCTGCCATAACAGCACTTTCATTGGTCGCTTTTGTATCATTTACCCAAAGTCTTCCTTGGGTATCAAATAATTCTTCAAGTTTGTTTTCTTCAAGGATAAATTGATTTAAAAGATCGTAACTTAAGGTATCTAGTAAAATTTTTTCTATAGCTAAAGCCATCACAGCATCAAGCAAAAAAGGACTTTTAAAAGAAATTTTATCTATATCAATACCAAATCTACCTGCTAAATCTTTTTCATCTTCATAAGAAACAATATAGGCTTTAGTAGGGGCATTCTCATAAATTTTTGGCAAAATTGCTATATCGCATTCATTCATTCTTTCTAAAACGCTGAGTTTATCTTTGACATAGTTTTCAAAATTTCCATGCCATGAAAGATGATCTGCGCTTATAGGTAAAAGAGCGTAAATTTCGGGTTTGGCAATATGGGTATAATGAAGAGTAAAAGACGAAGTTTCAAGCACCCAAAGTTTAGCATGAGTATCAAGTTTGGCTAAAGGAGTTCCAATATTTCCTCCCATTATTGCGCCTACGTGTGATAATAAATGTGTTGTCATTTGTGTGGTTGTTGTTTTTCCGTTTGTGCCACTAATCCAAACAGATCTTGGCATAGCATCATAAAAAAAGTCATATTCGCTTTGTAGATTTTTTGCTTTTTTTATTAATGCATGGTTTGGCGGAAAACCTGGGCTTGGAATTTCAAGATCGCTTGAATTTTGATCAAAATCTTTAGGGTTTAAAAGATAATTACCTAATTCATCTTGGTTTGTGTTTTGAAAATGATCATCATAAATACTAAAAACACCAAATTTATCCACAAGATTTTTTGCTATAGCCTGCGTTGTTTTTCCATATCCAAAAAGAGAAATTTTCATCAGCGTAACTTTATGGATGCAAGTGCGAGTAAATTTGTAAGAAAAGCAATCATCCAAAAGCGCACTATGATTTTATTTTCCACCCATCCTACTTTTTCAAAATGATGATGAATAGGGGCCATTTTAAAAACTCTTTTATTAAAAATTTTAAAGCTCCCTACTTGTAAAATAACCGAAATGGTTTCAAGAACAAAAACAAAACCTATAAGCAAGAGCAAAACTTCATTTTTACTGATGATAGCTAAAAAGCCTATAAATCCTCCAATAGCTAAACTTCCACTATCTCCCATAAAAACTTGAGCTGGATAGCAGTTATACCATAAAAATCCCATTAAGGCTCCAATCAGCGCAGCACAGATAATGCTAACTTCGCCCAAACCTTGAATTTTTGGTAAAAGTAAGTATTCGCTATAATTAAAATTTCCACTCAAATATAAAAGAATGCCTAAAGTTGATAAGGAAAAAATACTAGGTACAGTCGCTAAGCCATCAAGTCCATCGGTTAAATTTACAGCATTTGAGCTTGAAATTAGAACTAAAATCCAAAAGAAAAGTGCAAAAATTTCCATATTAAAAAGAGGATATTTGTAGAATGGAATATAAAATTCAGTATTAAATTCAGGGCTAAAATATAAAGGTAGGACACAAATTAAACCTGCGCCAATTTGGGCTAAAAGTTTCATTTTTGGACTAAGTCCTGAATGATTATCTTTTTTTAAAACTTTGCCAAGATCATCAATAAGGCCAATAAGGCAAAAAAGAGTAAGGCAAAGTAAGGCGCTTATAGCAAAAACATTTTCATATCTTATACACAACAAACTTGCCAAAAGAGCGCAAAATATAAAGACAAGACCACCCATAGTTGGAGTATGTGATTTTACTTTGTGGTTTTCAGGGGCGTATTCATAAATAGGCTGATTAGCATTTTTAGCTTTTGCCCAAGCTATAAATTTAGGCATCAAAAACAAAGACAAACATAAAGCGATAAAGAACGCAAAACCAGCACGCACACTAATATAAGTAAAAAAAGCATAATTGCTTAAATCGGAAAGATAATACAAATTGAACCTTCTTTTTGGTTTTTAAAAGCTTAATTTTATTAAAATGTAACCAAAAAAATTCTTATAAAGTTTAAAGTAATGAAACAAAAATGTATTTTAGTGATTACAGATGGAATAGGTTTTAATCAGGATAAAAAATTCAATGCTTTTGAAGTGGCAAAAAAACCTACTTATGAAAAGCTTTTTAAAGAAGTGCCTTATTCTTTATTAAAAACCAGTGGTTTGGCAGTGGGTTTGCCTGAAGGTCAAATGGGCAATAGTGAAGTAGGTCATATGTGTATAGGTAGCGGACAGATTATTTATCAGAATTTGGTGCGGATCAATCAAGCTATTCAAAATGATCAGCTTAAAAACAATTCTAGTTTAAAAAATTTATTAGCAAAATGCAAAAAAATTCACATTATAGGGCTTTATAGTGATGGTGGAGTGCATTCTATGGATACGCATTTTAATGCTTTGCTTGAAATTTGTGCTAAAAATGGCAATGAAGTTTTTGCTCATGCTATCACTGATGGACGAGATGTGGATCCAAAAAGTGCTTTAGATTTCATTAAAAATTTGCAAGAACATTGTGATAAATTAGGAATTTGTTTTGCAACTTTATGCGGGCGTTTTTATGCGATGGATAGAGATAAACGTTGGGATAGGATTCAAGAATATTATCGATGTTTAATGGGAGAAAGTCAAAGTAGTGATGATTTTATAAAATATATACAACAATCTTACCAAGATCAAATCACAGATGAATTTATAAAAGCGGTCAAGCATAAGGACTATAAAGGGATGGATGAGAATGATGGGTTGATTTTCATTAATTTTAGAAATGATAGAATGAAACAACTTGTCGAGGTGCTAAATTTTCAAGATTTTAAAGAATTTAAACGAGATAAAATTTTTCAAAATTTATTAACTATGAGTGTTTATGATGATCGTTTTGATATCCCTGTAATATTCCAAAAAGAAAAAATTCAAAACACTTTGCCAGAAATAATTTCTAAAGCAGGATTAACTCAACTTCATACAGCAGAAACTGAAAAATACGCCCATGTAACCTTTTTCTTTAATGGTGGTAAAGAAGAGCTATTGGAAAATGAAACAAGAATTTTGATCCCAAGTCCTAAGGTTAAAACTTATGATGAAAAACCTCAAATGAGTGCTTTTGAAGTATGCGATATCGTAAAAAAAGGGATCAATAAGGGTGAAGATTTTATCGTTGTTAATTTTGCAAATGGTGATATGGTAGGACATACTGGAAATTTTGATGCGGCTGTTAAAGCTGTAGAGACAGTGGATACTTGCTTGGGTGAAGTGATTGAATGTGCTAGAAAAAATAATTATGCTTTTATTATCACAAGTGATCATGGAAATTGCGAAGCTATGCAGGATGAAAAAGGTAATTTACTTACCAATCATACAACCTTTGATGTTTTTGCATTTGTAGAGGCAAATGGAGTGCAAACAATTAAAAACAATATGGGACTTAGCAATATAGCGGCAAGTGTTTTAAAAATTTTAGATTTAGAAATTCCAAAAGAAATGAATGAAGCTTTGTTTTAATCGATTTGCTTTTTTCTTTTTAAATTTGTTAAAATTCTGACAAATTTAAAAGATTAATTTTAATAAGGATAAAATAATGAAATTTAGCGGAAAAAACGTTTTAATAACAGGTGCAAGTAAAGGCATAGGTGCTTCTATTGCAAAAACTTTAGCTAGTTTTGGACTTAAAGTTTGGATTAATTATCGTTCAAAACCAGAATTAGCGGATGCTTTAAAGGATGAAATCATTGCAAAAGGCGGTGATGCGGCGGTGATTAAATTTGATGCAAGCAAAGAAGATGAATTTGAAAATGGTGTGAAAACTATCGTTGAAAGCGATGGAGAGCTTAATTATCTTGTAAATAATGCGGGTGTTACCAATGATAAATTAGCCTTAAGAATGAAGTTAGATGAATTTAGTTCTGTTGTGGATGTGAATTTAAATTCAGCATTTTTAGGATGTAGAGAAGCTTTAAAAACAATGAGCAAAAAGCGTTTTGGTGCTGTGGTTAATATCGCTTCTATTGTTGGAGAAATGGGAAATGCAGGACAAGTAAATTACTCAGCAAGTAAAGGTGGAATGATAGCCATGACGAAATCTTTTGCTAAAGAGGGAGCGAGTAGAAATATACGTTTTAATTGTGTAACCCCAGGTTTTATAAAAAGCAATATGACTGAAGTTTTAAGCGAAGAAATTAAAAAAATGTACCAAGATGGCATTCCTTTTAAGCGTTTTGCCGAACCTGAAGAGGTAGCTTATTGTGTCGCATTTTTATTAAGTGATTATTCTTCTTATATTACAGGAGATGTGCTTAAAGTTAATGGCGGTTTATATATGTAAGGAATTATGATGAATTTAGAAGAAATCATGCAATTTTTAGATCATAATCCACCTGCTTTTTTAGCAACTCTAGGTACTTGTGGAAATCCTAGAGTTCGGCCTATACAGAGTCCACTTTTATTTAAGGATAGAATTTATTTTTGTACTTCAAACACTAAAGGGCTTTATAAACATATCAAAAATTATAATGGAATTGAGTTTTGTTCTTGTTCTAAAGAGGGAACTTTTTAAGGCTTAGAGCCAATGCGATTTTTGAATCTAATTTGGAAGTTAAAAAAATGATGTTTGAAAAATATCCTTATTTAAAAAAATTATACAATACTCCAGAAGATTTAAGATTTGAAGTTTTTTATCTTGATAATTTAAGTGCTAGAATGCAATTTAGCAATGGAGAATTTAAAACCTTAAAGTAAGAAAATCTTATTTTAAGGTTTTAAATATTTGCTTGCATTTTTAAAGAATGCTCCCAAAAAGCAATTTCCAAACGCACAACATTGTGAAAAATTGAATTAAGTTTTTTAAATTTTTCTTCAGAAATTTGATTACTATAAGAATTAACAAAATCTTCAAATTCTTTTACTGTTGCTTGAAATTCTTGACTTGAATAAGTTAAAATCCATTCTTTATAAAGATGATTTTGCAACTTTTCTTTTGAGATATTTTTACAAATTTCATTCCCTATATATCCATAACCTATTGCACAAGCACTAAGAGCGATTAGCATGTCTAAAAAATCTCCATTTTCACCTATGCTTAATATATAACGCGAATAAGCAATATTAATAAGACTTTCATCTTTTTTATTAAAATGACTTGCATTAATACCTAGCTCTAAGATACTTTTATGAAGCTCTAATTCTCCTTCTAGGGTGTAATTTTGAAATTTAATAGCAAAACGCAACTCCTCTACTGTATTAGCATTCAATGCAAGTCTTGCATAACATTTTGAGTAATTAATAAGATATATATAATCTTGCTTTAGATAAAAAAGAAACTGTTCTTTACTTAAAGTTTCATTTTCAAGTTGTTTTATAAAATTATGCCGTATATATTCATCCCAAATTTGCGAATTTTCTTTGATAAGTTTTTGAAAGAGCATTTTTTATCCTCGATTAATTTAATTTTTTTACAGTATAGTTAAAAACTATAAATATTTTAAGTTTTTTATAGTAAAATACGCTTTATTTTTTTAATTTTTTATTTTTAAGGAGATGTAAATGGCAACATTTGATGATGTAAAAGCAGTGGTAGTAGAGCAATTAAGTATTGATGCAGATACAGTTAAAATGGAATCTAAAATTATTGAAGATTTAGGTGCAGATTCTTTGGATGTTGTGGAATTAATTATGGCTTTAGAAGAAAAATTTGAAGTTGAAATTCCAGATAGTGATGCTGAAAAACTTATTAAAATTGAAGATGTTGTAAATTATATTGACAATCTTAAAAAGTAATTTTTATTAACTTTGCAAGGAGTTTATTCTTGAAAAGAGTTGTGGTTACAGGTATTGGAATGATCAATGCCCTTGGTTTAGATAAAGAGGGTTCTTTTAAAGCTATTTGCGAAGGTAAGAGCGGAGTAAAAAAAATTACCCTTTTTGATACAACAGATTTTCCAGTTCAAATAGCGGCAGAAATCACAGATTTTAATCCTTTGGATGTTGTAGATCCTAAAGAAGTAAAGAAAGTGGATCGCTTTATTCAGTTAGGTATAAAAGCTGCTAGAGAAGCAATGCAAGATGCTAATTTTAAAGATAATTTCAATCAAGAAGAATTTGGCGTAGTATCTGCTGCTGGAATAGGAGGCTTGCCCAATATAGAAAAAAATTCGATTATCTGTTCTGAACGAGGACCACGAAAAATTTCTCCATTCTTTATTCCTTCAGCTTTGGTTAATATGCTCGGTGGTTTGATTTCGATCGAGCATGGACTTAAGGGACCGAATATTTCCTGTGTGACTGCTTGTGCTGCTGGAACCCATGCTATCGCTGAAGCTTATAAAAGCATTGCTTTGGGTACCGCAAGTAAAATGCTTGTTATAGGAGCTGAAGCTGCCATATGTCCAGTAGGAATAGGTGGTTTTGCTTCCATGAAAGCTTTATCAACTAGAAATGATGATCCAGAACGTGCCTCAAGACCTTTTGATAAAGAAAGAGATGGTTTTGTTATGGGAGAGGGTGCAGGTGCTTTGATTTTTGAAGATTATGAAGAGGCTAAAAAGCGAGGAGCTACTATTTATGCGGAATTGGTAGGTTTTGGTGAAAGTGCTGATGCACATCATATCACTTCTCCAACTTTAGATGGTCCTTTAAGAGCTATGAAAAAAGCTTTAAATATGGCTGGAAATCCTAAGGTTGATTATATTAACGCGCATGGAACTTCAACTCCAGTTAATGATAAAAATGAAACTGCTGCCATTAAAGAGCTTTTTGGTAATAATATTCCATTGGTTAGCTCTACAAAAGGACAAACAGGGCATTGTTTAGGAGCCGCTGGAGCAATTGAAGCGGTTATAAGTATTATGGCCTTAAGAGACGGGATTGTTCCTCCAACTATAAATCAGCTTGTAAAAGATGAAGAGTGTGATTTAGATTATGTTCCAAATTCTGCTAAAAAAATGGATCTAAAAGTAGTAATGAGTAATTCTTTTGGATTTGGTGGTACAAATGGTTGTGTTATATTTAAAAAAGTAGATTAAGATGGCTTCATATTTAGAATTTGAAAAAAATATTCAACAACTCGATGAAGATATTGCTAATGCGCAGATCAAGGGGGATGTTCATGCCATTGCTATTTTAAAAAAAAATCTTGAAAAAGAAATTATAAAAACTTATAAAAACTTAAACGATTATGGTCGTTTACAACTTGCTCGTCATCCTGATCGTCCTTATGCCCTTGATTATATAGAACTTATATTACAAGATGCACATGAAATTCACGGGGATCGTGCTTTTAGAGATGATCCTGCTATTGTTTGTTTTATGGGATATCTTGGCGATAAAAAACTTATTGTTATCGGTGAGCAGAAGGGTAGGGGAACCAAAGATAAAATAGCAAGAAATTTTGGAATGCCACATCCTGAGGGATACCGAAAAGCTTTAAGAGTTGCTAAACTTGCAGAAAAATTTCAAATTCCAATTTTATTTTTAATCGACACTCCAGGTGCTTATCCTGGTATCGGTGCTGAAGAGCGTGGTCAAAGCGAAGCTATTGCTAAAAACCTTTATGAATTTAGCGATTTAAAAATCCCTACTATAGCCATAGTGATTGGAGAAGGTGGTAGCGGTGGAGCTTTGGCTATAGGAGTTGCTGATAAACTTGCCATGATGAAAAATTCTGTTTTTTCAGTTATTTCTCCTGAAGGTTGTGCAGCAATTCTTTGGAATGATCCGAGTAAAATTGAATTAGCAACTAAAGCAATGAAAGTAACAGCCGATGATCTAAAAGAACAAAATTTAATTGATGATGTTATAGAAGAACCTATCAATGGGGCGCATAGAGATAAAGAAAAAGCTGCTATTGCTATTGCTGATTATGTGAAGAAAGCTTTAGATGAATTAAGCACAATAGATCCAAATGAACTTGTTGCCAATCGTATGCAAAAAATACTTAAACTCGGAGCTTTTTTAGAGGCTTAATTTTTTTTACTATTTTATTTTAATTTAAAATACCCAGCGTTATTATTTATAAAAATATTTTTTATATCAAAGGTTTTTAATGGCATTTAAAAATTTAAAAGAGATATTGTTTGATCATTCTGAATACATTAAACCCAAACGTTTTTCCTATCAAAGTAATGATAAGTATTGTACTTGGGATTTTATAGAAGTTAAAGATAGCGTTTCTATACTTTTATATCACCAAGAATTTAAAAGCTTTGTCTTCGTTCGTCAATTTAGAATACCTCTTTGGTATCATCAAATTCACCATTCAAATTACTTAGATAAAGAAATAGGCTATACCGTTGAACTTTGTTCAGGTTTGGTAGATAAGAATTTATCCTTGGAGCAAATAGCCAAGGAAGAATGTATAGAAGAGATCGGGTATTGTCCCAAAAAAATTGAGAAAATTAAAGATTTTTATACAGGTTTTGGTTCTGGGGTAAGTAGACAAAGTCTTTATTTTGCGACTATAAACGAAAACGATAAGATTTCTGATGGAGGAGGAATAGATGGAGAGCAGATTGAAGTTGTTTTTGTAAAACTTGAAGATTATGAAAAATTCTCACAAAATATTATTTGTAATTCTTTATTGGACTTTTCTTATTTGTGGTTTTTAAAGGAAAAAAAATATCTTTACCTTTAAAGGTAAGGATATTATTTTTCTGTGCTTTCATGAAGCATTTCTTTAAAAATATCAAATAAATTTAAAGAAGCATTTTCAGTGGTTTGACATTTTTCTATAATTTTATGTTGGGTTAAATTCGAGCTTACATCTTCTGTAGCGGCTATATCAATAGCACTATTCATATTTTCATGTACCTTTTCATGAGGTTCTGCAATTTTCAAAAAGCTTTTACTAGTACCAAATCTTTCTTTACCAGTACTTGCTAGCCATTTTCCAAGACGACAGCTTGTGTGATCTGCTAATCTTTTTCCACTTTTTGTAAAGATTTCTCTATATCCATTGAGTTTAAAAGCAATATGGTCTAATTTGGCAAGAGATATAAATGCTTCAGAAGCAATATTAACGGCGTTTGAATTTGTAGCATGTGCTTCAGTTACAAGATGAGAAAATTTCTCTGAAAAATTTACAATATGGGCACTAGAATCGAGAGAAATTTTTTCCACTTGTTCACTTTGACTGTACATTTCATTGGCATTCTGTTTCAAAAGATTGATATTCATTTCCACTTCTGTGGTTGCTTTTTGTGTTTTTTCTGCTAATTTTCTAACTTCATCAGCCACCACAGCAAATCCACGTCCATGTTCTCCAGCACGTGCAGCTTCTATAGCTGCATTAAGTGCCAAAAGATTAGTCTGATCAGATACATCTTTGATAAGATTAATAACATTGGTAATTTCATCAACACTGCGATGTAAAGTTCCGGCTGTATCACGTGTTTTATTGGCAGATTCAGTAATATTGCTCAATGAAGCATTAATGGAATCGGCAATATGATTTAATTCATCCATTTCCACGAGTGAAGTTTTAGAATAATTAGAAATAATTTCGGCTTTATCAACATTTTCAAGCATATCATTTTGAACTATGGTAATATTTTTTAAAATACCATTTAGTAAAACATTTAAAAGATCTGTTTTTAATTTAGATTCTAAAGCTTCTTGTTCTAAATTTGAAATTTTATTTTTCAATTCTAAATTTTCGGCTTTTATTTTTTGAAACTGATTTGAAAGATTTTTATTTTCTTCTTCTAACTTTTGAAAATTTTCATTATTGTTTTTTTTACTAAACATAACTCTACCTTTATTTTTTATAATTTTCTAAATATTTTTTCAATTCATCTTTGATGTGAAGTTTCTCCTTTTTCAGGGTTGAAATTTCAATATTGCTAAGAGTTGAAATTTGATTTTCTTCTATATTTTTGATTTGCTTATCAAGCTCATTATGGTGTTCAAATAATTTGTCAAAATGAGCATCTTTACCCTTAAGTTCTGAAATAAGATCGCGATATTCGTGTAACATAAATTTCTCCTCTATAGTATATGAAGTTAAAATTTATTATATCTAAAGTAAGTTAATATTTTTACTTAAAATAATGTTAAATTTATTTAGTAAAATAACTATATAATGATAAAGTTTTTGTATACTTTTGAGTATAAATTCTCAAAAGTATTATTTAGAATTTTGTTTTTTTAAAGTTCTTAAAGTAGAGGCAGCAATTTTCATTTTTCTAGTAGTACCATCTTCTAAGGTTATGCGAACCGTTCTAAGATTAGGTAAAAAACGTCTCTTTGTTTTATTATTAGCATGGCTAACATTATTGCCTACCATTGGCCCTTTGCCTGTGATTTGACATACTCTTGCCATTTTAGTTCCTTACGTTTTGGGATAAATTTTTAAATAGAGATTTTAACAAATTTAAACTTAAAATATTCAAATATTTATACTATTTTTATTTATAAATAGATAGAATATTTTTCTAAAAATTATTCTTAGCAAGTAAGGTTTTTTAATCATGTATGTTGCTCCAAGTCTATTATCTGCTAATTTTTTAAATTTAGAAAAAGAAATTAAAGCCATCGAAGAAGCGGGCGCTGATCTTTTACATATCGATGTGATGGATGGTTATTTTGTGCCTAATTTTACTTTTGGACCTTGCGTGATAGAAAAAATTTCTAGCATTAGTAATCTTCCTTTAGATGTACATTTGATGGTTGAAGATGTTAAGAAATTTGTAGATTTATTTATTCCATTAAAGCCTAAATTTATCTCTTTTCATATGGAAATAGAAAAGCATCCTATAAGAATGTGTGAGTATATAAGATCTTGTGGAATTCATCCAGCTATAGTTTTAAATCCTCATACACCTGTAGATTCTATTAAACATATGATTGATTTTGTAGATATGATTCTTTTAATGAGTGTGAATCCTGGATTTGGTGGGCAAAGTTTTTTAAATTTTACCTATGAAAAAATTAAAACATTAAGAGAATTAATTGATTATAAAAATGCTAAGGTTTTTATTGAGGTTGATGGTGGTATCAATGGTTTAAATGCAAGCGAGTTGGAGCAAGCAGGAGCAGATATTTTGGTTGCTGGAAGTTATATCTTTTCTTCTAATGATTATAAAACTTCTATTTCATCATTAAAGTTAGAATTTTGAGTTCTCAACAAGTTGAGCAAATCATTTCTGTTTTGAGTAAACAAAGCAAACCTTATGAATGGGTGATTAAACAATTTTGCAAAGTTGATGAACTTCAAGATTATCAATTTGATTTAGAAACTTTTGAACTTTTGGGTTTAGGCTTTTATTTAAATCATGATAATTTTTTAAGTTTAAAAACGCGCACTACAAAAATCAAAGAAGAGACTTTTTGCATAGTAGATATAGAAAGTACCGGTGGTATTAAGCATGGGCAAATTTTAGAAATTGGAGCTGTTAAAATTAAAAATTCCAAAGAGTTAGATCGCTTTAATACTCTAATAAGAGTCGATCAAATACCGGAAAATATTACTGAATTAACAGGGATTAGTTTTGATATGGTTGAAAATGCTCCGAATTTAAAACAAGTTTTAAGAGATTTTAAACTTTTTTTAAAGGACGGTATTTTTGTTGCACATAATGTTCGCTTTGATTATGGTTTTATTTCCAAAGCTTTACATGAATGTGGTCTGGGAATTTTACTTAATCGCTATATTTGCACTATAGAATTTGCGCAATGTTGCATACAAAGTCCTAAATATAAACTTGATGTTTTGAAAGAATTATTAGGGATAGAAAGCGTCCATCATAGAGCTTTAAACGATGCTTTAGCAGCGGCTGAAATTTTTAAATATTGTCTGTCAAAACTCCCTTACCATATTCAAACTACAGAAGAGTTAATAAAATTTATTAAAACCTCTCGCACCCAACGTAAACTTGCGATATAATACAATAAATGACAAGAGCTTGCGAAACAAGCTGAGGGTAAGCTAAAAACTTAGGCTAAATTAGATCTTGATAATACCAGTGTCGGGAAGATTTTATTATTAAATGTTTTACAATTTAATTTATCCAAAAAATTTTTAAGGATAAAACATAGAAACTCAAATGTTTTATATCAAAGAAGGTATTTTCATCAAAAAATGTAAATTGTCACCTAAAAAGGGCATTTTATTCGAAAATATTGCTTGTGGCAAAATTTATTATATCTGCTAATATCAATCATAAAAGTCTTGATCGTTAATGGTGTAAGATTTAGACTTCACGCTAAAGTAAATGTTAATTTAGGCGTTTTGAAAGAAAGAATAAGAGATGATGATATAGGTAAAGCAAGATAAGATATGGATTAGAAAAAAATGTTTAAACTTGCTATTGATAAGGAAAAGGCTAAAAAGATGCTTAATGAACGTTGTTCAGATGATTTAAATTCTTGCTCTATATGTGGAAAAATGTGCGCGATGAATACAATAAATCAAACCTCAAGATGTTAATTTAATCTGAGTAAATTTCCACAGAAAAATTTATAGCAATGCCTTTTGGTATTGCTTTTAGTTGAATAGGATAACTAACTTTAATTAAATTATTATAATTTTTTAAAGCATTGATAAAATTGTAAAAATTTTTAGGATTATTCATTAAGGCTTCAATTTTTAATTCTTTATGTAAATATTCTTGTGGAGTTTGTATCTTTATGTTTGTTATTTTGATATTTTTAAAATAATATTTTAGAAATTCATCGAGTTTTTTTTCATCAAATTTTTGTTGAAATTGATCTAAATTTTTTTTATTATTATGTTTTAATTGTGCGATTTTATCTTCACTAGCTTTTAAATCAATTTTAAAAGAATTAACCGTTCCAATTTGAGAATTTTCTCTTAAATTAATTTGTTCATAATCTTTCAATACTGGCAATAATAAAAACAAAATTAAAGCCGTGCATACACTAATAAAACTTAAGGCAAGAATGAGAATTCTTACTATATTGAGTTCTTCGAGGCTTTTATCTTTCATCACAGTAACCTCCAGTATTTTTTTTGCTTATACTGACAAAACGATACCATCCATTGCTTAAGCGATAATATGTGGTATCGCTTTGATCAAAAATACTTTTTAAAGGAGTTTCTAAAAGAAGGCTAAACATTTCCATGGTTGGTGTTACTCCGATCAGTTGCAAGGAGTCTTTTTCTTGATCTACACTTTCAAGTGTTATGGATCTGGTTTGTACAACGATGTCAAAAAGATTTTTTAAGCTTTTTTTTGTGATTTCATTTTGATCTTTGATATTGTTAGCAATTTTACTCTTGTTTAAAAGAATTTGGTATAAATTTTCATTATCTTTGATTTCTTTTTGCATTTTAACAACTTCTTCTTTTTGTTTTTTGATAGAATGAGAAACAAATGCAATTTTTGTTAGATATAAAAAATACATAAAAAAGATAAAGATAATTCCAAAAATAAAAAGAGCAGCCCAAATTTTAATAAATAAGGTTAAAATAGGTTTTTTTCTAGGCTTTATAAAACTGTAAGTCATTGAATTTCCTTGTGCATAAGCTCAAACATAAGATCAAAAGTATTTATTTGTTGAGTAGTGATTTCTAAAAAAGTTTCATTTTCCAAAAATTCAGTCGCTTCTATACTTAGCTCTTGTTCGCTTAATACATGTATATTGTTGATAAAATTGCCAGAATATTTTTCGTCATTATAGAATTTTTCAATACTGGAAATAATACAATGTGCGATTTCTATATCATTATTAAATTGACTTAGATTATCAAAATTTAAAAATCCTTCCTCTTCTGAACCATTTTTTTCCTGTGATAAATCTTCAAAATTTTCATCTAAGTTTTCAAAATTTAATTCATTATTGAAAATATCTTCATCTAATTCTTCGTTTAATGCTTCATTGTTTTCAGACTCTTGATCTAAAAAAATCAATTCTCCATATAAAATTTGATGATTTTTACAAACCATGATTGTTAGCATTTGTCTACATTGATAAGCATACAGAGTTATTTTATCGTCATTTTTATTTTGTTTTGAAATATTAAAATAAAGCAAAGCAAAAGGAGAATATAAAAAATCTAATCCATTATAATCTTCAAAAAGTTCATGAAAATATTCCACATGTTCGGTTGCCGTATAGGTTAAAGCATTGTTAAGAGTTATAAATTTTAAACTTATCTTGCCTACATTAAATTTTTCCAAGTCTTCATTTTTTGTGCTAGGTATAAGACCTTGCTCTTTGGCATTTAAAAAAAGTGCAGTATGGAAAAATAAGAATTTCTTACTCAAGGTTTTAACATATTCTAGCAAGTCTTCGCTTTTTTCAAAGCTTTTTTCACTGCTGCTTATTAATTTTTTATTTCTATATATTGCTGCTTTAAGGATATTTTTTTTATCTTCTAAAATGATGCCAATAAAAATTTGAGGTAGGATTTTTTTAAGCAAAAATAACATTCTATTCCTTAAAACTGTCTAATTCTTCAATATTTTTAAAACAAGCTAATATTTTTTTTTTAGCTTCTTCTTTATCTAAATTTGAAATATCCAAAGGCTCACTTAATCGATAAACCAATGTTGTAAATGGCTTAGGGAGAATCATTTTATCCCAACTTTTAAATTCCCAAAAATGCTTCGCTTCATAATTTAATAATCTTATTTTAACATTTTTTTTCTGAGCAAGCAATAGAGCTCCATCTGCAATACTACGATAAGGACCACGTGGTCCATCTGGAGTAATAACAATATCGTCTTTTTCATCTAAAACTTTAAAAGCAGATCTTAAAGCTGTACTGGCACCTCTTGAGGTGCTTCCTCTAATAGTATTTAGATGAAATAATTTGATAATTCTAGCGATCATTTCTCCATCTCTATGATGAGAAATCATAACATAGGCTTTTTTATTTTTTTGCCTAAAATGTCTAAAAGCAAAGGGCATTAAAGCCAAGCGTCCATGCCAAAAAAGTATAACATAAGGTGCTTTATCAACTTTATTTCCTTTATAGATTTTTTTACAACTTAAGAAAATCAGCCATTGTAAAATAAATATTAGATAAGTTGTTAATACGGTTTTAAACGAGTTCCCCATATAAAACCATACGCTTTGCATCTGTGATTTTTACTTTTTTGATTTGCCCCAAAAGCTCTTCACTATGTTCAACTTGGACTAAGAAATTGTTATTCGTTCTTCCTGCTACTGAATGATTAGGTCTTAATTCTTCAAATAAAACTTCAAATTCTTTATTGTTTTGTTTTTCAACAATTTCATCTAAAATTTCATTATGGCGATTTTGCAAAATAGAAAGTCTTTGAGATGCTACTTCAGGATCAATTTGATTTGGCATAGTGGCTGCTTTGGTTAAAGGACGTTTTGAGTATTTAAAAGAAAACATTTGTTCAAATCGAATTTTTTCCAAAACATCCATAGTATCTTCAAAATCCTTTTCGCTTTCTCCAGGAAATGCGACGATAATATCTGTAGAAATGCTAACATTTGGACATAATTCTCTAAGTTTTAAGGCTCTATCAAGATACCATTCTTTTGTATAGCCGCGTTTCATTGCTTTTAAGATCTCAGTTGAGCCACTTTGTAAAGGCATGTGCATAGATTTACAAATTTTAGGATTTTTTGCAAAAACTTCTAAAAATTTATCATCCATATGTAAAGGATGAGGGCTAGTAAAACGAATACGCTCTAAACCTTCTATAGTGCTAAGTTCTTCAAGTAGATCTGAAAAATCCATTTTTTTATGATCGTTTCTAAATCTTTTACCATAATTATTAACATTTTGTCCAAGTAGGAAAATTTCTTTTGCTCCTTTTTGTACAGCTTTGATTGCTTCATTGTGTATAATATCAAAAGGTATAGAAATTTCATCGCCTCGAGTATGAGGAACTATACAATAAGTACAATGTTTATCGCATCCTATGGAGATATTAATATAAGATTTATAAATACTGTTTCTAAAATCAGCAAAAGCAAATTCGCTTTCATCATAATCGATATCAACGCTAATAAATTTTGGAGTATTGATAGCTTGAGTAATTTTAGAAATATTTCTAGCACCTAAAACAAAATCAACATAAGGAGCGCGACGAAAAATTTCACCACCCAAATGTGAAGCAGTGCAACCACACACTCCTATTTTAGCGTCTTTCTTTTTGACTTTTTCAAATCCACCCACTTCAGAAAAAAGCTTATGAACTGGTTTTTCTCGAACAGAGCAAGTGTTAATAAGTATCAAGTCTGCTTCTTTGATATCTTGAGTAATAGAATAATTTTCTTTTTGTGTAAGTTCTGCGATTATATGTTCAGAATCTCTGACATTCATCGCACAACCTAAAGTTTGAATAAAAAGTTTTTTGGCGCTCAAAGAATATGCACCTCATACATAAAATCATTATCATCTAAACCATATTTAATAGTTCTATGATAAACACTTAAGCCTTTTTTTTCAAAATACTCTACTAGAGCAATAAGATCTTTGTGAGAATTTTCCTTGTCAAAATAGAAAAACTTTTGTCCATCCTTTACTATAGCCTCTTCAATCTTGCCAAGGCTTATATTTTTTGGTTTTTCGTCAATTAAATTTCTTGCTAATTTTAAATCCATGTTATATCCTTAAAGCATCTTTTAAATTTACGATTTTATCAAATTTTACTTTTAATTAAACTTATTAAAGGTATACTTTTAATCTACTTTTTGAATTTAAAATCCCAAAATTAAGGTATTAATAATAATGGAAAAAATCGCAGATATCATAGAAAGCATCGCGAATGAAAAAAATTTAGAGCTAGAAAGTGTTAAAGAAAGGGTTATTTTAGCTTTAATAAATACCGCTAAAAGAATTTATGGTCAAGAATATGATTTTTTTGTGGATGGAAAGAAATTAAATCTTTATCAAAAAATTACTGTTGTGGCGGATAATGATCCAAGATCTGAGGAAAATCAAGAAAGTTTTATTGCTCTTAGCAAGGCAAAAGCTGAAGCTCCTGATGTTGAAATTGGAGATGAGCTTACTTATGAGTGTTCTTTGGAAAATTTAGGAAGAACAGCGGTTAATATATTACATAAAGAATTGGAATATCATATCCAAAAACTGTTAGAACAAACTATTTTCGAAAAATATAAAAATAAGATTGGTAAAATAGTATTTGGTAATGTTGTTCGTATTGATAATGATGAAAATACTTTTATAGAAATAGATGAATTAAGAGCTTTTTTACCAAGAAAAAATCGTATTAAAGGTGAAAAATTTAAGGTAGGGGATGTTGTAAAAGCAGTGATAAAGCGTGTTTATACTGACAAGGGTATTAAGATGGAGTTAAGCCGAACGAGCCCCAAGTTTTTGGAATGCTTATTAGAGGCTGAAGTCCCAGAAATTAAAGATGGATATGTTAATATTATTGGATGTGCGAGAATCCCAGGAGAAAGGGCAAAAGTTATACTCAAATCCAATGGAATTAATATAGATGCAGTTGGAGCTACAGTTGGAGTTAAGGGGGTTAGAATCAATGCTGTGAGTAAAGAATTGTACAATGAAAATATTGACTGTATTGAATTTAGCAACGAGCCTGAAATTTTAATTGCAAGAACCTTAGCGCCCGCTATAGTTAATTCTGTTAAAATTGAAGACAAAAAAGCTATTGTAAGTTTAAATAGTGAGCAAAAAAGTAAAGCTATAGGAAAAAGTGGCATTAATATACGCCTTGCAAGTATGTTAAGTGGTTATGAAATTGAGCTTTGTGAATTAAAAAATGGCCAGTCTAGTCATTCTTTAAGCAATGAAGAAGCCTTAAAAAATTTGCAAGATTTATTTAAAATTTAAAGCTTATCTGTAAATTTTTAAAATTTACAGATATTTTTTTTCAAACCACTTCCAATAAAAAGCCGCAAAAATAAATAAAGTTCCAAGAAGAAAAGTGATCATTCTTAAACTTAAATTTAATTCAAATAAAAATCCCATCAGTTGAGAAATAATAGCACTAAAGCTAAGATAAACCATGTCAGTATAGGCAATCACCCTTCCATAATAAACCTTATCGCAGTTTTTTTGTATCATGGTATAGGTATAAGCCCAAAGCGAAGAAGTGAAAAAACCTGCAGCAATTAGCCCTAAAAAAGAGATATAAAAATTAAATTGAGTTAAAGCCCATAATATAATCCCAAATGCCTGTCCTAAATATAGATAAAATAAGGTTTTATTGTTGATAAATTTGCTTAAAATTACAGGCCCTAATGCCAAAGAACAAGCGCGCACGGCATTTAAAAAGCCAATCACCAAAGCAGCGGATAAAACTTCTTTATTGGCGAAAAAAAAATCTTTAATAGTGGATAAAGATTCTTGGTATTGATGTTGAGCGAGCAAAGCTACTAAAGTTTCATAAGCCGTTAGTCCTATAAAAGCATGAAGCAATATAAGATGAAGTATGATTTTATTTTTTAAAATGTAATTAAACCCCTCTTTAATCATCAAAGAGAAATTATCTTGATTTTTTTGCTTAATTTTGGGAATATCAAGTCTTGTTAAAATTAAAAAGCCACTCATAATAAGAAAACAGTCAAATAAAAAGGCGGTTTTTATTCCAAAGAAATAAATGAAAATTCCAGCACTTGCCATCCCAGCTGTATAAGAAACTGCCCAAATAACACTATGCGTTTCATTAGCAAGTTTTAATTCTTGCGTGTTTAGAATTTTAGCAAGAAGACTCATTTCGGTTTGAAAATAAATAGAGGCAACACACAATCTAATAAAGATTAGAATAAATAAAAGCCAGAGCATGCTAAGGTTTGTTACAAAAGTAAGACAAAAAATAGAAATAAATTCAATACTTATCATACTCAATAAAAGCTTTTTAGGTTTATTTCTCTCAACTATAACCCCATTAATAGGGGCAAGCAAAACTCCAGGTAGAAAGGCGAGCATAGCACTTGTTGAGGTTGCCCAAGTGGGAGCATTAAGGTTAACAAGCAAGGTAAAAACGCCTGTTTGCGAAAACCAAGCACCAAAATAAACTATAAATTGAACCGAAGCCAGAATTCTAATTGTCTTATTGTTTTTCAGTAAATCAAAGTAATTCATAAATGAAACTATAGCACAATTTATATTTTAAATGCTATAATATTTTAAAAATTTTAATGCATTAAGGATAAATATTTTGAAAAGATTAAATAAAACAGAAGCTTTAGATTTATTGAAAAATGCGAGTTTGGTTGAGCTTGGAGAAATGGCTTATCAAAAAAAAATAGAACTTCATCCTGAAAAAATTACTACCTTTGTAGTTGATAGAAATATAAATTATACTAATGTTTGTTGTATTGATTGTTCTTTTTGTGCGTTTTATCGTCATCACAAAGAAGATGACGCTTATATTTTAAGCTTTGAAGAAATTGGTAAAAAAATAGAAGAATTAGAGGCCATAGGTGGAACTCAAATTCTTTTTCAAGGTGGAGTACATCCAAAACTTAAAATTGAATGGTATGAAGAACTTGTTTCTTGGATTAAAGAGCATTATCCAAATATTACTATACATGGTTTTTCTGCAGTTGAAATTGCTTATATTGCCAAAGCGTCTAAAATTTCCATAGCAGAAGTGTTGCAAAGATTGCAGCAAAAAGGTTTATTTTCTATACCTGGTGCAGGGGCTGAGGTTTTAAGTGATCGAGTGCGCGATATAATAGCGCCAAATAAATGCGATACTAAAACTTGGTTGGATGTGCATCGTCAAGCTCATAAAATTGGGATGAAAAGTACCGCTACTATGATGTTTGGAACGGTTGAAAATGATGAAGAAATTATAGATCATTTAGAGCATTTAAGAGCACTTCAAGATGAAACTGGAGGATTTAGGGCTTTTATTTTGTGGAGTTTTCAAAGCGAAAATACTCTTTTAATTCAAAAACATCCTGAAATAATGAAACAAAGTTCTAACAAATATCTTAGGCTCTTAGCGCTTTCAAGGCTTTATTTGGATAATTTTAAAAATTTACAAAGTTCTTGGGTGACTCAAGGTTCTTTAATAGGTCAACTCGCTTTAAAGTTTGGCGCTAATGATTTAGGTTCGACTATGATGGAAGAAAATGTAGTGAGTGCTGCGGGTGCAAGCTATAGAATGAATCAAGATGAAATGATAAGATTAATTAGAAGTTTAGGCGAAAATCCTGCAAAACGTAGCACAGCTTATGAAATTTTGGAGAAATTTTAATGCAATATTTGGAAAGCAAAGGGGTAAAAATTCCTTTTATCTTTGAAAAAAATCAAGATTTACCCATCGTTGTTTTAAAGCTTTTTTTTCAAAATTGTGGGCGAAGTTATGATGAAATTGCCGGACTTGCAAAAATGTTTTCTCGTATTTTAAACGAAGGCGTTGATGATCAATTTTTTAAAGAGTTGGAATTTAGAGCTATTAGTCTAGAAGCAAACAGTGGCTTTGAGAGTTTAGAAATCAATCTTTCTTGCTTGAAAGAACATTTTAAATTTGCAATGCATCAAATTGAACGATTATTGTTAAATCCTAGAATAGAAGAAAAAATTTTAAAAAAAATAAAAATTAATGTTTTGGGAGAATTAGCAAGTAAAAAAAGCGATTTTGATTATTTGGCAAAAAATTTACTCAATGCTGAAGTTTTTGAATATTCAGAATTTCAAAGCCCTAATGATGGAGATGAAAAAAGTATAGAAAAAATCACTTTAGAATCATTACATCACTACCATAAAAAGAATATTCATTTAAGTAATTTAGTATGTGTTATAGGTGGAGATATTGAAGAAAAAGAGGCGAAAGATTTTTTAAATGATTTGTTTGAAAAGCTTCATAAAGGAGAAATAAATAAAAACAAAAAATATGAGCTTTGTAAAAAAAATAAAGATAAAATTTTAATCCGAAAAGAAAGCGAGCAGGCTTATATTTATTTTGCCACTCCATTGTATTTAAACCTCGATGATAAAGATATTCATCTAGCTAAAATTGCTTTATTTGTTTTGGGTCAAGGTGGATTTGGCTCAAGAATTATGGAAGAAATTCGCGTAAAAAGAGGTTTGGCTTATTCAGCTTATGCTATGTTAGATGTTAAATTATCTTTTTCTAGAATTTTTGGATATTTGCAAACCAAGAATGAAAGCGCTGCACAAGCAAAAAAAATTATTAAAGAGCTCTTTAAAGATTTTTTACAACATGGTATCAATGAAAACGAACTTCTTCAAGCTAAAAATTTCATCATAGGTTCTTCTCCTTTGCGTTATGAAAGTCTTTCTAAGCGTTTAGCTATAGCTTTTAATGAGTATTATCAAGGGTTAGAGCAGGGATATTATAAAAAAGAATTAAATTTGATACAAAAGGTAAAACTTGAAGAAATCAATGCTTATATCAAACAGCATAAAGAGATATTAAATATGAGTTTTGCTAGTATTCAAAATGAAAATTAAAGAAAACGATTTTGAACTTTTTAAAAAGTTAAAAATAAAAAGCGCTATTGATTTGGCGCTTATTTTACCTAAAAAGATTGAAAATTTAAATTCAAGCAAATTCCCCAAAGAAAATGAAATTTGCACTCAAAAAATTATTTTAAAAAACGTAAATTACAATAAAAATCAACTTTTTGGCACAGGATTTTGCAAAGATTGGAATAAAAATATTTCTTTTGTTTTTTTTCATCCAAGACCTTGGCATCATAAAATTTTAAAAACAGGAAAAGAAGTCATTTTTAATGCCAAACTCACTCTTTTTAATAATTTTTGGCAATTCAATAATCCTAAAATTTTAAATTCTTTTCAAGGTTTTATTCCAAAATACCAAATTGCAGGCATAAGGGATTTAAAAATTCAAGAATTCATGGCAAAGTATCTTACTTTTGAAAATTTAAAAGAAAGCGGAATAGATGATAAATATATCAATTTTCTTTTAAATTTGCATACTTATGATGAAAAAAGTTTTGCGATGTTTCAAAATTTGGAATTTTTTCTAAATGATTTAAAATATATTGAAATTTTTAATTTTTTAAGACGGTTAAGGGCAAAAAAAACTAGTTATAAATCTTATAAAATTAATGTTTTTAATATTGACAATTGGCTTGATAGTCTTCCTTTTTCACCCACTCAAGATCAAATTAAAGCTTTAAAGGATATAAAGCAAGATCTCAATTCAAGTGAAGCTAAAAGACGGGTTATTATGGGTGATGTTGGATGCGGAAAAACCTTGATTTTATTAGGAGCTGCTTTAATGGTTTATCCAAAACAAGCTATTTTAATGGCGCCAACTAGCATACTTGCGAATCAGCTTTATGAGGAAGCAAAAAAACTTTTACCTGATTTTATAAATATTTTGTTTATTAAAGGAGGTAAAAAAGAAAAAGATTTAGCGCAAAAATTACAGAGTGCTAATCTGATTATAGGCACTCACGCTTTAATACATTTAAAAAATCATGAGGCTGTTTTAGTGATGATTGATGAGCAACATCGTTTTGGTTCTGCTCAAAGACAAAAAATTTACGCTTTAAACAAAAAAGATTTTGCGCCACATTTCATACAATTTTCAGCAACACCTATTCCAAGAACTTTAAGCATGATACAATCAGAATTTTTACAATTTAGCTTTGTTAAACAAATGCCTTTTAAAAAAGATATTTCTACTTTTTGCATACAAAATGAAGATTTTTCAAAATTAAATGAAAAGATAAAAGAAGAGATTGCGCAAAATCATCAAATTATTATTATTTATCCTTTGGTTAATCCAAGCGATAAAATTCCTTATCTTTCTTTAGAGCAAGCTAGTGAATACTGGCAAAGTCATTATGAAAAAGTTTTTGTAACTCACGGAAAAGATAAGCAAAAGGATGAAATTTTAAAGCGTTTTCGCGATGAAGGAAATATTTTATTAAGTACCACCGTCGTAGAAGTTGGAATTTCTTTGCCAAGATTAAGCACTATTGTAATAGTTGGAGCAGAGCGTTTAGGACTTGCCACCTTGCATCAACTTAGAGGAAGGGTTGGAAGAGTAGGACTTAAAAGTAGTTGTTATCTCTATACAAAACTTAAAGAAATTCCTATGCGTTTAAAAGAATTTGCAAACACTTTAGATGGTTTTAAAATCGCAGAACTTGATCTTAAAAATCGCTTGAGTGGAGATTTGCTTGATGGTTTTTTTCAGCATGGAAATGAATTTAATTTTTTTGATTTTTCTAAAGATGAAGAGATTTTAAAACAAGCAAAAGAAGATTTAAAGAAAATAAAAATTTAATTTTTAATGACACTGATCAATGAGACGCTTTATATCGATAAAGCATATTTTTAAAATGAGAAGCTATCATCTGCGCTCGTTGTAAAATCACATTTTTCATTTCCTCATTATAAATTTTATCCAAGCTTTCTTCAAAAAGTTTTAACCAAATTTCAAAAAATTCTTCAGGAAAAGAAGGTAATTCGAGATGTTTTTTTAAAGGTTGCCCATTGTAATCACCCTTGCCCAAAAGAATACCTGACCAAAAATTTCCTATTTTTATTTTATGTTCTTCCCATTGTTTGTCACTTGTTCCTATGGCATTGTTAAAAATAGATCCCAATTTTTCATCTTTTCTTATTTTTTCGTAAAATATTTCCATAAGTATTTTTATATTTTCTTGGGTAATAGTATTTGATTTCATGATTGATTTTCTCCGATATTAATTTTATAAGATTAATATAACAAAAAATAGGAGAATTTTATTTAACATAGGTTAAAAATGAAGAATAAAAATTTATTAAAATATTTATATAAAATAGGAAAAACAAGAAAAATGCAAAAAAATAATATTTTATTTTATGAAGGAGAATTGGCAAAAAATTTTTTTATTTTATTGCAGGGAAAAATACGGGTTTATAAATGTGCTAAAGGTGAAAAAGAAATTACTTTGCATTATTTTAAACCTTTTGATTTTATTGCAGAAATGCCAGCTTTTAAAAGACTAAATTATCCAGCGAATGCTATTTGTGAGGAAGAGAGTAAAATATTAGAAATTAATTTTATTGAGTTTGAAAATTTGTGTAATAATAATAATGAATTTAACTTAATACTGATTAGTTCTTTATTAAATAAGATAAAAATTTTGGAAAAAAAGATATTGCAAAATTCTTTAGATTTAAAAACAAAATTGCTAAAATATATTTTGGAAAATGAAAAAAAATTAGATACAATTCTCCAAAAACAAATAGCGATAGATTTAAACGTAAGAGTGCAGTCTTTATCTAGAATATTAAAAGAATTAAAGCTGGCTAAACTAATTGACACAAAAAGAGGTAAAATTGAAATTATAAATAAAAAAGCACTCTTGGATGAAGTTTGGTAAAATTAAGGATAAAAAAATATGGATTTAAATTTTATAATTGAACATTTAAACGTATTTGCAATAGCTGGTTGGCTTACCTTGAAATTAAGCTTTTTTGGTATAGTTTTTTCCGTAATTATAGGATTATTTTGTATTTTAATAAGCTATTTTAGAGTTAAATTTATAGAACAAATTTGTAAAATTTATATAGAATTATCTCGAAACACTCCTTTATTGATACAACTTTTTTTTCTTTATTATGCTTTACCTAAATTTGGCATTCATCTAGAAAAAATTCCTCCTTTAAATTTGATTTGTTTGAGTGTTGGTGAAACTTTGCGTCCAGCTTTTGCTTGTGCGATTGTCGGTCTTAGTTTTTTAGGTGGATCTTATATGGCTGAGAGTTTTAGATCCGGGTTTGAGGCTATTAGAAAACAGCAATTTGAAGCAGGGCTTTCTTTAGGCTTTACAAAATTGGGAAATTTTCGTTATGTTATTTTACCTCAAATACTTGCCATTTCAATATCAAGTATTAGTGCAAATATTATTTTTCTTATCAAAGAAACCTCAGTGGTGAGTATTATAGCCCTGCCTGATTTGGTTACAGCTATGAAAGATCTAAATTCTCTAACCTATAAAACAGATGAGCTTCTATTTCTTTTGTTTATAGGATATTTATGCATTATTTTACCGATTTCTTTGATATTATTTTTTGTGGAAAAAAGGCTTTCAAATGCTTAATTTATTAAATTTAGATACTTTAAATCGTCTTTGGCAAGGTTTATTTGTTACGCTTGAAATTTCCATAATTAGTATTATAATTACATCTTTCTTTGGACTTTTCTTGGGTATTTTAATGAGTTTTAAAAATCGTTATATTTATATTTTATGCCGTTTTATTTTAGAATTTGTGAGAATTATGCCTCTTTTAGTTTGGCTTTTTATAGTATATTTTGGTTTTTCAAGATGGCTTGGGGTTAATTTAAGCAGTACAGCTTCAGCTATTATTGTGTTTAGCATTTGGGGAAGTTTTGAAATGATGGATTTGGTTAGATCTTCATTGCAAAGTATTCCTAAACACCAATATGAAAGCGCTAAAAGTTTAGGTTTAAATAAATTTCAAGCGTATTTTTATATTATTATTCCACAAGCCTTTCGTCGTCTCACTCCTGTAAGTATGAATTTGCTTACTCGTATGATAAAAAGCACAACTTTTGCTTATTTAATTGGTAGCGTGGAGCTTGTAAAGGTAGGGCAGCAAATTATTGAATTTAATAATAAAAACGATTTGGCTCCTTTTATAATCTATGGTTCTATTTTTTTTATTTTTTTTATAATTTGTTATCCTATTACGTTATATTCTAGAAAATTAGAAAAAAAATGGAGTTAAAATGAGTATTTTAAAAGTAACAAATTTGCAAAAATATTATGGAACTCATCACGTTTTAAAAAATATTAATTTAGAGGTAAAACAAAAAGAAGTTGTTGTGATCTTAGGTCCAAGCGGCTGTGGAAAATCAACTTTTTTAAGATGTATTAATGGATTGGAAGAAATTGCAGATGGGACTATACAAATTGGCCAAGATAAAATCGATAAAAATTTTAAAGATTGGACAAGGATTCGTCAAAAAGTAGGCATGGTGTTTCAATCTTATGAACTATTTGAACATTTAAGTGTTAAAGACAATATACTTTTAGGCCCTTTAAAAGTACAAAAAAGATCTAAAGAAGAGGTTTTAAAAGAAGCTAAAATATGGCTTGAAAAAGTAGGGCTAATTCATAAATTAGATGCTTTTCCTAGAGAATTAAGTGGAGGGCAAAAACAAAGAATTGCCATAGTAAGAAGCCTTTGTATGAATCCAGAACTCATGCTTTTTGATGAGGTAACAGCAGCGCTTGATCCTGAAATTGTTCGTGAAGTTTTAGAAGTGATGTTAAATTTGGCTAAAGATGGTATGACTATGTTAATTGTTACACATGAAATGGGCTTTGCTAAAGCAGTTGCCGATAAGATAGTTTTTATGGATAATGGAGAAGTGATCGAGGAGAATAATCCGCATGATTTTTTTGAAAATCCTAAAAGCGAAAGGGCGAAAAAATTTTTAAATTTGTTTGATTATCATAAATAATTTTATGATAATATTCTTTTTTAGAGAATATCTGGTTAAATTAATAAATATTTTCTTGACAAAATGTTTTTTTTAATATATAATTCGTCTTTTAAAATTTTAGTTCTATATTTAAATTAGAATTTTAAGATTTGCTGGTTTAGCTCAGTTGGTAGAGCAGCTGCCTTGTAAGCAGCAGGTCGGGGGTTCAAGTCCCTTAACCAGCTCCATTTTATTTTTTAACAGTGTTTGACCAGATATTTTTATGGTAACAATGGTGAGTTACTCAAGTGGCCAACGAGGGCAGACTGTAAATCTGCTGGCTTTCGCCTTCCGTGGTTCGAATCCACGACTCACCACCATGCTTTGCGGGAGTAGCTCAGTTGGCTAGAGCATCAGCCTTCCAAGCTGAGGGTCGCGGGTTCGAGTCCCGTTTCCCGCTCCAATGTTTAACTGGGAGCTGTGTTTTTATTATAACTACAGTATATTCCCATATTTTTTTCAGTTGTCTGTATTATATTGGTTTTCTGAGCGCTCGTATGGCTCAGAGGTAGAGCACTCCCTTGGTAAGGGAGAGGTCGCGGGTTCAATTCCCGCTATGAGCTCCATTATTTTATTGAAAAGATTATAAATATAGACTTGGTTTTGCTTACATTTATTTTTATATTGGAGGAAAAAAATGGCTAAAGAAAAATTTTCACGTAATAAGCCACACGTAAATATAGGTACTATTGGTCACGTTGACCATGGTAAGACTACTTTGACAGCTGCTATTTCTGCTGTTCTTTCAAGAAGAGGTTTGGCAGAGCTTAAAGATTATGATAATATTGATAATGCTCCTGAAGAAAAAGAACGTGGTATTACCATTGCTACTTCTCATATTGAATATGAAACAGAAAATCGTCACTATGCACACGTTGACTGCCCAGGCCACGCTGACTATGTTAAAAACATGATTACAGGTGCTGCGCAAATGGACGGTGCGATTCTTGTTGTTTCTGCAGCAGATGGCCCAATGCCACAAACTAGAGAACATATTCTACTTTCTCGTCAAGTTGGTGTTCCATATATAGTTGTTTTCATGAATAAAGCAGATATGGTTGATGATGCTGAACTTTTAGAGTTAGTTGAAATGGAAATTAGAGAATTATTAAGTTCTTATGATTTCCCAGGGGATGATACTCCAATTATTTCTGGTTCTGCATTAAAAGCTCTTGAAGAAGCTAAAGCTGGTCAAGATGGTGAGTGGTCTAAAAAAGTATTGGATCTAATGGCAGCGGTTGATAGCTATATTCCAACTCCAACTCGTGATACTGAAAAAGATTTCTTAATGCCAATCGAAGATGTTTTCTCAATTTCTGGACGTGGTACAGTTGTTACTGGAAGAATTGAAAAAGGTGTGGTTAAAGTAGGTGATACTATTGAAATTGTTGGTATTAAAGATACGCAAACTACTACTGTTACTGGTGTTGAAATGTTTAGAAAAGAAATGGATCAAGGTGAAGCTGGAGATAACGTAGGTGTTCTTCTTCGTGGTACTAAGAAAGAAGAAGTTATTCGTGGAATGGTTCTTGCAAAACCAAAATCAATTACTCCTCATACTGATTTTGAAGCTGAAGTTTATATTTTAAATAAAGATGAAGGTGGTAGACATACTCCATTCTTTAACAATTATAGACCTCAATTTTATGTAAGAACAACGGATGTTACAGGTTCTATTAAATTGGCAGATGGCGTTGAAATGGTTATGCCAGGTGAAAACGTAAGAATTACAGTAAGCTTGATAGCTCCGGTAGCTCTTGAAGAAGGAACACGTTTTGCTATTCGTGAAGGTGGTAAAACAGTTGGTTCTGGTGTTGTTTCTAAAATAATTAAATAAATATTATAAGAAAGTCAAGTTTTTATACTTGACTTTTATTTTAAGGGAAAAAAATGAGAATTAAGATTGGTTTAAAATGCGAAGAGTGTGGTGGTATCAATTATAGCACTTATAAAAATAGTAAAAATACAACTGAAAAGTTAGAATTAAAAAAATATTGTCCAAGATTAAAAAAGCATACACTTCACAAAGAAGTAAAATTAAAAAGTTAAGCTCTTAGGGCAATAGCTCTAACGGTAGAGCGTCGGATTCCAAATCCGCAGGTTGGGGGTTCGAATCCCTCTTGCCCTGCCATATTAAGGTTTATATAAATGGAAAAATTAATAACTTATTTTAAATTATCAAAGGCTGAACTAAGGAAAGTAATTTTTCCTTTAAAAGAACAGGTGCGAAATGCTTATATTACTGTTTTTATAGTAGTTGCGGTTATTTCAGTATTTTTGGCATTAGTAGATTGGATTATGTCGTCCGTTGTTTCTTTGGTTGTATAAGGAGATAGTGATGAATACTTATAAATGGTATGCAATTCAAACTTATGCCGGTAGCGAAATGGCTGTAAAAAGAGCTATTGAAAATTTAGTCAAAGATAATGGTATTGAGGACAGGCTAAAAGAAATAGTCGTTCCGACAGAAGATGTTATTGAATTTAAAAATGGAAAAGAAAAAATCAGTGAAAGAAGTTTGTATTCAGGATATGTGTTTGCACATCTTGATTTAAATACAGAACTTTGGCATCGAATTCAATCTCTTCCAAAAGTAGGACGTTTTATTGGGGAATCAAAAAAACCAACCCCTTTAACAGAAAAAGATATCAATTTAATTTTAGAAAAAGTTCACAATCGTGCAGCTCCTAAACCAAAAATTTCTTTTGAAGAAGGAGAAAATGTAAGAATCACTGAAGGTCCATTTGCGAATTTTACTGCTATTGTAGAAGAATATGATATGGTTAGAGGCTTATTAAAATTAAATGTTTCTATTTTTGGACGTTCAACTCCAGTGGAGATTTTGTATTCTCAAGTTGAAAAAATAATTTAAATTTATTAAGGAGAATTGTTATGGCTAAGAAAGTTGTAGGCGAAATTAAATTACAAATTGCTGCCACTAAAGCAAATCCATCACCACCGGTTGGTCCTGCTTTAGGTCAACAAGGTGTTAATATTATGGAATTTTGTAAAGCTTTTAATGAAAGAACAAAGGATATGGCAGGTTTTAATATTCCTGTTGTGATTACAGTTTATGCAGATAAGAGCTTTACTTTTATTACAAAACAACCGCCAGCTACCGATTTAATTAAAAAAGCAGCTGGTATTTCTAAAGGCACAGATAATCCTTTGAAAAATAAAGTGGGTAAATTAACTCGTGCTCAAGTTTTAGAAATTGTTGATAAAAAAATTGCAGATTTAAACACTAAAGATAGAGATCAAGCAGCAAAAATTATTGCTGGTTCAGCTCGTTCTATGGGTGTTGAGATCGTTGATTAATCCTTTTGACCGCTTAAAGTAAAAAGCGGTAGCACTTTAAAAATGCGGAGAGTATAAAAATGGCTAAAATGGTAAAAAGATTAAAAAAAATATTAGAGAAAGTTGATACAAATAAAATTTATAGTGTTAATGAGGCAATAGAAACAGTTAAAGAGTTAAAATCAGCAAAATTTGATGAAACTGTTGAAATCGCTTTAAAATTAAATGTTGATCCAAGACACGCTGATCAAATGGTAAGAGGATCTGTTGTACTTCCTGCTGGAACAGGTAAAAAAGTTCGTGTAGCTGTTATTGCAAAAGATGCTAAAGCAGATGAAGCCAAAAATGCTGGAGCAGATATTGTTGGAAGCGATGATTTAGTTGAGGAAATTCAAAAAGGAAATATGAATTTTGACGTATTGATTGCGACTCCAAATTTAATGGGCTTGGTAGGTAAAGTAGGTAGAATTTTAGGTCCTAAAGGTTTAATGCCAAATCCAAAAACCGGAACAGTAACTATGGACGTTGCGCAAGCTGTAAATAATGCTAAAAGTGGACAGGTAAATTTTAGAGTTGATAAACAAGGAAATATTCATGCAGGACTTGGAAAAGTAAGTTTTTCTAAAGAGCAATTATGGGATAATGTCTCAACTTTTATAAAAGCTATTAACAAACATAAACCAGCTGCAGCAAAAGGTAGATATATTAAAAGCGCTGCTTTATCTTTAACTATGAGTCCATCGGTAAAACTTGAAGTTCAAGAATTACTTGATATGAAATAAAGAGTTGTAAAAAACTCTTTATTTTTCTTGAAATAAACATTTGAGAAAATGTTAATTTTTTGAAATGTTTATTTTAGATTGAAGATAGTCGAGGCGTAAGCTTAATTGGAAAATTTCCTCTCTACTTGAAATCTCAATCGGAAAGGAGAAAATGTGACTAGAAGCGAAAAAGTTGAAGTTATTGCTAAGCTCGAAGAAAATTTCAAAGCTAGCGAAGCTATTATAGTTTGTGATTATAAAGGCTTATCTACTAAGAAATTAGAAGAACTTAGAAATAATGCAAGAGAAAATAATGTAAAAGTTCAAATTATTAAAAATACTTTGGCTAACATTGCTCTTAACAATTCCGGAAAAACAGGTCTAGTTCTTAAAGATACTAATATTTATCTTTGGGGAGAAGATCAACTTAGTGTTTCAAAAGTAGCTGCTAAATTTGAAGAAAACAATGAAAAATTTCAAATTAAAACTGCTTTTGTTGATGGTGAAGTTGCAGACGTTGCTAAGGTTAAAGCCTTAGCTAAAATGCCTTCACGTAATGAGTTGCTTGCTATGCTTTTGCAAGTTTGGAAAGCGCCAATTGCCAACTTTACTATTGGTTTAAATGCGCTAAAAAATAAAAAAGAAACTGAATAAAAAGGATTTAAAATGGCAATTTCAAAAGAAGATGTATTAGAATATATTTCAAATTTAAGTGTTCTTGAGCTTTCTGAGCTTGTAAAAGAATTCGAAGAAAAATTTGGTGTATCAGCTGCTCCGGTAATGGTAGCTGGCGGTGCAGCAGCAGGTGGCGGTGCAGCAGCTGCTGAGGAAAAAACAGAATTCGATATTGTTTTAACTGACGGTGGTGCTAAAAAAATCGAAGTAATTAAAATTGTTAGAGCTTTAACTGGTCTTGGACTTAAAGAAGCTAAAGATGCTGTAGAGCAAACTCCTTCAACTTTAAAAGAAGGTGTAGCTAAAGCTGAGGCAGAAGAAGCTAAAAAACAACTTGAAGAAGCTGGTGCTAAAGTAGAACTTAAATAATTTAATTTTTTAAATTGGATTTAGTTTAAGAAGATTTGTTTTTACAAGTCTTCTTTTTTTGTTTTTACCTAGTTTTTAGGTCTTCTTTTTTAAATTTACAAAATTTACCATGAGGTATATGCAAATGTTAGATAATAAATTAAGAAATCGTTTAAGAGTAGATTTCTCCAATATTTCAAAACAAATAGAAATTCCAAATCTTTTACAATTACAAAAAGCTAGTTTTGATTATTTTTTAAATTTTAATAATGGTGAAAGTGGTATAGAAAAAGTTTTTAAATCAATTTTTCCAATACATGATCCGCAAAATAGATTGAGTCTAGAATATGTAAATAGTGAAATAGGCAAACCAAAATATACTATTCGCGAATGTATGGAAAGAGGTTTAACTTACTCTGTAAATTTAAAAATGAAAATCCGTCTTACTTTACATGAAAGAGATGAAAAGACAGGTGAGAAAGTTGGTATAAAAGATATTAAAGAACAAGAAATTTATATCAGAGAAATTCCATTAATGACAGATCGTGTATCTTTTATTATTAATGGTGTAGAAAGAGTAGTTGTTAATCAGCTTCATAGAAGTCCTGGTGTAATTTTTAAAGAGGAGGAAAGCTCAACAGTAGCTAATAAGCTTGTTTATACAGCACAAATTATTCCTGATCGTGGTTCTTGGTTGTATTTTGAATATGATGCTAAAGATGTGCTTTATGTGAGAATTAACAAAAGAAGAAAAGTACCTATAACTATGCTTTTTAGGGCATTAGGATATAAAAAGCAGGATATTATAAAGTTATTTTATCCTATTCAAACAATCCATGTTAAAAAGGATAAATTTTTGACTGAATTTAATCCTAGCGATTTTATGGATAGAATAGAATATGATATCAAGGATGAGAAAGGTAAGGTTGTCCACCAAGCAGGAAAAAGATTGACGAAGAAAAAAGCCGAGCAATTGATTAAAGATGGATTGAAATGGATAGAATATCCAATAGAAGTTTTATTAAATCGTTATTTAGCAAATCCTATTTTTGATAAAAATAGCGGCGAAATGCTTTTTGATTCTCTAACGCTTATTGATGAAAGCAAACTTGCAAAAATTAAAGAGCAAAAAAGTTTTGAAATTGCAAATGATTTAGCTAATGGTGTAGATACTGCTATTATCAACTCATTTATACAAGATAATGAAACTTTAAAATTATTAAAACAAACTGAAAATATTGAAGATGAAAATGATCTAGCTGCAATAAGAATTTATAAAGTTATGAGACCTGGTGAACCAGTAGTTAAAGATGCGGCAAAAACTTTTGTTAATGATCTATTTTTCAATCCAGAAAGATACGATTTAACCAAAGTTGGTCGTATGAAAATGAATCATAAATTAGGTCTTGATGTCCCTGAATATGTAACTGTTTTAACCAATGAAGATATTATTAAAACTGCAAAGTATTTGATTAAGGTTAAGAATGGCAAAGGTCATATTGATGATAGAGATCATTTAGGAAACCGTCGTATCAGATCTATAGGTGAACTTTTGGCCAATGAACTTCATTTAGGATTGGCAAAAATGCAAAAAGCTATCCGAGATAAATTTACTTCTTTAAATTCTGATATTGATAAAGTTATGCCTTATGATTTGATTAATCCTAAGATGATCACTACAACCATCATTGAATTTTTCACAGGTGGACAACTTTCACAATTTATGGATCAAACAAATCCACTAAGTGAGATCACTCATAAGCGTCGTTTATCTGCACTTGGTGAAGGGGGGCTTGTTAAAGAAAGGGCAGGTTTTGAAGTTAGGGATGTTCATGCTACTCATTATGGTAGAATTTGTCCAGTAGAAACCCCAGAGGGGCAAAATATCGGTTTGATTAATACCCTTTCAACTTATGCTAAAGTGAATGAACTTGGTTTTGTTGAAGCACCTTATAAAAAAGTTGAAAATGGAAAAGTTACCGATGAAATTGTTTATTTAACCGCTACACAAGAAGAAGGTTTATTTATCGCAGCTGCATCAACTAAGGTAGATGCTAAAGGCAATATCGTCGAAGAATTCGTTGAAGCAAGACAAGATGGAGAAACTATTTTAGCTAAAAGAGAAGAAGTTCAACTTATCGACCTTTGCTCAGGTATGGTTGTTGGGGTTGCAGCATCTTTAATCCCTTTCTTAGAGCATGATGATGCAAACAGAGCTTTGATGGGTTCTAACATGCAACGCCAAGCTGTCCCTCTTTTAACTTCAAGCGCTCCTATAGTAGGTACTGGAATGGAGAGCACTATTGCGCGCGATGCTTGGGAAGCTGTTAAGGCTAAGCGTGGCGGTATAGTAGAAAAAGTAGATAATAAAAGTATTTTTATCTTGGGTGAAGATGAAAAAGGTCCTTTTATTGATCACTATATTATGGAGAAAAATTTACGCACCAATCAAAATACAAATTATATTCAACATCCTATTGTTAAAAAGGGAGAAGTGGTTAAAGCAGGGCAAATTATCGCCGATGGTCCTTCTATGGATCAAGGAGAATTGGCTATTGGAAAAAATGCTTTAATTGCTTTTATGCCTTGGAATGGTTATAATTATGAGGATGCTATTGTAGTAAGCGAAAGAATCATTCGCGAAGATACGTTTACAAGCGTTCATATTTATGAAAAAGAAATTGAAGCTAGAGAATTAAAAGATGGTATAGAAGAAATCACTAAAGATATACCAAATGTAAAAGAAGAAGATATTGCGCATTTAGATGAAAGCGGAATTGCAAAAATAGGAACCCATATCAAACCGGGTATGATTTTGGTTGGAAAGGTTTCACCAAAAGGTGAGGTTAAACCAACGCCAGAAGAAAGACTTTTAAGGGCTATTTTTGGCGAAAAAGCAGGCCATGTTGTAAATAAGTCTTTATATGCTACTGCTTCATTAGAAGGTGTAGTTGTAGATGTAAAAATATTTACTAAAAAAGGTTATGAAAAAGACGAAAGAGCTTTAAAAGCGTATGATAAAGAAAAAATGTCTTTAGAAAAAGAACATCACGATAGACTTTTGATGATGGATAGAGAAGAAATGCTCAGAGTTTGTGCTTTATTGTCCAAATCAACTTTAAACAGTAGTCAAAAAATCGGTGATAAAACTTATAAAAAAGGCGAAAAAGCTGATTTAAGCGATTTGGAAAAAATCAATCGTTTTACGCTTACTACTATTATTAAAGCTTATTCTAAAGAAGTTCAAAAACAATATGAAGATTTGAAAAATCATTTCCAAAATGAAAAGAAAAAACTAAAAGCTGAACACGATGAAAAGCTTGAAATTTTAGAAAAAGATGATATTTTACCAAGTGGAGTGGTAAAACTTGTCAAAGTTTATATCGCTACAAAACGAAAGTTAAAAGTGGGCGATAAAATGGCAGGACGTCACGGAAATAAAGGTATTGTTTCCACTATAATCCCAGAAGTTGATATGCCTTATCTTGCAAATGGAAAAAGTGTAGATATTGCACTCAATCCTTTAGGGGTTCCAAGTCGTATGAATATAGGTCAAATTTTGGAAAGCCATTTGGGACTTGTTGGATTAAGACTTGGAGAGCAAATTCAAGAGATCTTTGATAAAAAACAAAAAGATTTCATTAAAGAATTAAGAGCGAAGATGCTTGAAATTTGCTCTATTCCAAGACTTGTAAATGAAAAAGAATTTATCAAAAAATTAAGCGATGAAGAACTTTTAGATTATGCTAGAGATTGGAGTAAGGGGGTTAAATTTGCAACCCCTGTTTTTGAAGGTGTCAATATAGAGGAATTTAAAAAATTGTTCGAATTAGCAAAAATTGATATGGATGGGAAAACAGAGCTTTACGATGGAAGAACCGGTGAAAAGATAGCAGAACGTGTTCATGTGGGATGTATGTATATGTTAAAACTTCACCATTTGGTTGATGAAAAAGTTCATGCAAGAAGTACAGGACCTTATAGCCTTGTAACCCAACAACCAGTTGGAGGTAAAGCACTTTTTGGAGGCCAAAGATTTGGAGAAATGGAAGTGTGGGCACTTGAAGCTTATGGAGCGGCACATACTTTAAGAGAAATGCTAACTATTAAATCAGATGATGTAGAGGGTAGATTTAATGCTTATAAAGCAATCACCAAAGGAGAAAATGTTCCAGCGACAGGAATTCCTGAGACATTTTTTGTTTTAACTAATGAACTTAAATCACTTGCGTTAGATGTTGAGATTTTTGATAAGGATGAGGACAATGAGTAAATTTAAAGTCATAGAAGTAAAAGAAGATGCTAGACCTAGAGATTTTGAAGCTTTTCAACTAAGGCTTGCTAGTCCTGAAAAAATAAAATCTTGGTCTTATGGGGAAGTAAAAAAACCAGAAACGATCAATTATAGAACTTTAAAACCTGAAAGAGACGGTCTTTTTTGTGCTAAAATTTTTGGTCCTATCCGTGATTATGAATGTCTTTGCGGTAAATATAAAAAAATGCGCTTTAAAGGAGTTAAATGTGAAAAATGTGGCGTTGAAGTTGCTAATTCTAAAGTTCGTCGCTCAAGAATGGGGCATATTGAACTTGTAACTCCAGTAGCACATATTTGGTATGTGAATTCTTTACCAAGTCGTATAGGTACACTTTTAGGTGTAAAAATGAAAGATCTTGAGCGTGTACTTTATTATGAAGCTTATATTGTTGAAAATGCTGGTGATGCATATTATGATAATGAAAATACTAAAAAAGTTGAATATTGTGATGTTCTAAATGAAGAGCAATATCAAAATTTAATGCAGCGTTATGAAAGTAGTGGTTTTAAAGCGAGAATGGGTGGAGAAGTTGTTCGAGATCTATTGGCTAATTTAGATCTTGTAGCTCTTTTGAATCAATTGAAAGAAGAAATGGCCGCAACTAATTCAGAAGCAAAGAAAAAGACTATCATTAAACGTTTAAAAGTGGTTGAGAATTTTTTAAATTCAAATTCTAATACCGATGTTGATAGTGAAAATGCAGTTCCTAATCGCCCAGAGTGGATGATGATAACTAATTTACCAGTATTACCACCAGATTTACGTCCTTTGGTTGCTCTAGATGGCGGAAAATTTGCGGTTTCTGATGTAAATGATTTATATCGTCGTGTTATCAATAGAAATACTCGTCTTAAAAAGCTTATGGAGCTTGATGCGCCAGAAATCATTATAAGAAATGAAAAAAGAATGCTTCAAGAAGCAGTAGATGCTTTATTTGATAACGGTCGTCGTGCTAATGCGGTTAAAGGAGCTAATAAGCGTCCATTGAAATCTTTAAGTGAAATTATCAAAGGTAAGCAAGGGCGTTTTAGACAAAACTTGCTTGGAAAAAGGGTTGATTTTTCGGGACGTAGCGTTATTGTTGTAGGTCCAAAATTAAGAATGGATCAATGTGGTTTGCCTAAAAAAATGGCTTTAGAGCTTTTTAAACCGCATTTATTAGCTAAGCTTGAAGAAAAAGGTTATGCAACAACCGTTAAACAAGCAAAAAAAATGATAGAGAATAAAACCAATGAAGTTTGGGAATGTTTAGAAGAGGTTGTAAAAGGTCATCCTGTTATGCTAAACCGCGCCCCAACTTTACATAAGCTTTCTATCCAAGCTTTTCATCCAGTTTTAGTTGAGGGTAAAGCAATACAATTGCATCCTTTAGTATGTGCTGCTTTTAACGCAGACTTTGACGGGGATCAAATGGCGGTGCATGTACCGCTTTCTCAAGAAGCTATTGCAGAATGTAAAGTGCTTATGCTTTCTTCAATGAATATTCTTTTGCCAGCGAGCGGTAAATCAGTAACCGTTCCTTCGCAAGATATGGTTTTAGGAATTTATTATCTTTCTTTGGAAAAAGCAGAAGCAAAAGGATCTCATAAAATTTGCACAGGTATTGATGAAGTAATGATGGCACTTGAAAGCAAGTGTTTAGATATTCATGCGAGCATACAAACTGTTATTGATGGTAGAAAGATTACAACAACAGCAGGAAGACTTATTGTAAAATCTATTTTACCTGATTTTGTTCCTGAATCTAATTGGAATAAAGTTTTAAAGAAAAAGGATATTGCTGCGCTTGTTGATTATGTTTATAAACAAGGTGGTTTAGAAATTACTGCTAGCTTCTTGGATAGACTTAAAAATTTAGGTTTTGAATACGCTACAAAAGCAGGTATTTCTATTTCTATAGCAGATATTATTGTTCCTGATGACAAGCAAAAAGCTATTGATGAAGCTAAAAAACAAGTTAGAGAAATTCAAAATTCTTATAACCTTGGTTTGATAACTTCTGGGGAAAGATATAATAAAATTATTGATATTTGGAAAAGTACAAATAACCTTCTTTCAAAAGAAATGATGAAACTAGTTGAAAAAGATAAGGATGGTTTTAACTCCATTTATATGATGGCAGATTCTGGAGCTAGAGGTAGTGCAGCGCAAATTTCTCAGCTTGCTGCAATGAGAGGACTTATGACTAAGCCAGATGGTTCTATTATTGAAACTCCTATTATTTCAAATTTCCGTGAAGGTTTAAATGTGCTTGAGTATTTCATATCTACTCACGGTGCTAGAAAAGGTCTTGCAGATACAGCGCTTAAAACTGCAAATGCAGGCTATTTGACAAGAAAATTAATCGATGTTGCACAAAATGTAAAAATTACTATGGAAGATTGTGGTACACACGAAGGAGTTGAAATTAATGAAATTACTGCTGATAGCTCCATAATAGAGACATTAGAAGAAAGAGTTTTAGGTAGAGTTTTGGCAGAAGATGTGATCGATCCTATTACAAATTCTGTTCTCTTTACTGAAGGAACTTTAATTGATGAAGAAAAAGCTAAAATGTTTAGCGAAAATGGTATTAAAAGTGTAAATATTCGAACTCCAATTACTTGTAAAGCTAGAAAAGGAATTTGTGCTAAATGTTACGGTGTAAATCTTGGCGAAGGAAAACTTGTTAAACCAGGTGAAGCTGTTGGTATTATTTCAGCACAGTCTATTGGGGAGCCTGGTACTCAGCTTACATTAAGAACTTTTCATAGTGGTGGAACTGCAAGTACGGATTTACAAGATAGACAAGTTAGTGCTCAAAAAGAAGGTTTTATAAGATTTTATAATTTAAAAACTTATAAAAATAAAGAAGGAAAAATGATAGTTGCAAATCGTAGAAATGCAGCTATTTTATTGGTAGAACCAAAAATAAAAGCTCCTTTTAAAGGAATAATCAGCATAGAGAATATCCATGAAGATGTGATTGTTTCTATTAAAGATAAAAAACAAGAAATTAAATACACGCTTAGAAAATACGATCTTGCAAAAGCAAATGAATTAGCAGGGGTTAGCGGAAGTATAGATGGTAAATTGTATCTTCCTTATCAAAATGGTGCTGAAGTTGATGAAAATGAAAGTATTGTTGAGGTGATCAAAGAAGGATGGAATATTCCTAATCGTATTCCATTTGCAAGTGAAATTTTAGTTAAAGATGGCGATCCAGTTGTTAAAAATATCAAGGCAGATGAAAAAGGAATCTTGAAATTTTATGTTCTTAAAGGTGATGGTCTTGATAGGGTTAAAAATGTCAAAAAAGGTGATGTAGTCAAAGAAAAAGGTTTTTTTGTTGTTATCGCTGATGAAAATGGGAGAGAAGCAAAAAGACATTATATTCCAAGAGAATCAAAAATTGAATTCAATGATAGTGCTTTGATTGAAGATCCTAACGCTATTATAGTAAGTGCTCCAAAGAAAGAAAGTATTGTTGTTGCAGAATGGGATGCTTATAATAATACCATTATTGCTGAAATTGATGGAACTATAAGTTTTGAAGATATTGAAGCAGGTTATAGTGCTGATGAACAAATTGATGAAGCAACGGGTAAGCGATCTTTGGTAATTAATGAATACCTTCCAAGTGGTGTTAGGCCAACTTTAGTGATCGCTGGAAAAGATAATAAAGCAGTGCGTTATCAATTAGAGCCAAAAACAGTTATTTTTGTACATGATGGTGATAAGGTTTTACAGGCTGATATTTTGGCAAAAATTCCAAAAGCTGCTGCAAAATCTAAAGATATCACAGGAGGTCTTCCAAGAGTTTCTGAGCTATTTGAAGCAAGAAAACCAAAAAATGCTGCTATGATTGCTGAAATTGATGGAGTAGTTCGTTTTGATAAGCCGTTGCGTTCAAAAGAAAGGATAGTCATCCAAGCAGAAGATGGTACAAGTGTTGAGTATTTGATCGATAAATCTAAGCATATACAAGTTAGAGATGGTGAATTTATACATGCTGGAGAAAAATTAACTGATGGTGTAGTTTCAAGCCATGATATACTTAAAATTTTAGGAGAAAAAGCTTTACATCATTATCTAATTTCTGAGATTCAACAAGTTTATAGAGGACAAGGCGTTGTTATTTCAGATAAGCATATTGAAGTTATTGTTTCTCAAATGTTAAGACAAGTAAAAGTTATTGATAGTGGACATACTAAATTTATAGAAGGCGATCTAATATCTAGACGTAAATTTAGAGAAGAAAATGAAAGAATTATGAGAATGGGTGGGGAGCCAGCTATTGCTGAACCTGTTCTTTTGGGTGTTACAAGAGCTGCAATTGGAAGTGATAGTGTGATTTCTGCAGCATCTTTTCAAGAAACAACTAAAGTTTTAACTGAAGCTAGTATAGCTGGAAAATTTGATTATCTAGAAGATTTAAAAGAAAATGTTATTTTAGGTAGAATGATTCCTGTAGGAACTGGTCTTTATGGAGAAAAGAAGTTTAAATTAAAAGAAAATAATTAAAATAGCCTTTTTGGCTATTTTAATAGATATCTTCTAAATCTGAAAAAAATAAACTAATTGCTTTTTCTATTTTATTTTTTTCTTTAATTAATATTTTTTTATTTTTTTCTATAAATTCTTTATTTGAATAAAAAATAGGATAAGATATACTTATTGCAGCAATTATTTTATTATTGTGTTCTATATTTATGGCCATACATTCGATTTGAGGATTCATTTCTCCGCTTTCTAAGGCTATTTTTTCTTTCTTAATTTTTTTTATTTGTCCGTATAATTCATCTATATTTTTTAAGGTGTTTCGAGTTATTTTTTTAAAATTTTCGGGATAAAGTATTTTTAATTCATTTTTTGTTTTGTTTGATAATAAAGCCTTACCCAAAGATGTTGCATAAGCAGGATATGAAGTTCCTATAAAAGATTTTAATTGTATTTGATCATTAGCATCTAACTTTTCTAAGTAGAGAACATTATTTTCTTTTAAAATACCCATTTGGCAAGTTAAATTTGTTAGATCTCTAATGTTTTTCATATGTTTTTTAATAAGCTCAAAGATACTATTTTTATATTTTATATTACAGCTTAATTCTAAAATTTTAAAATCTAAAGAATAACTTTTATAACTTAAATTGCATTTTATATATTTTTGTTTTTGTAAAGTTTGTAAAATAGGTGAAAGTGTTCCTGTTGGAATATTTAATTTTTTAGCTATTAGACTTAATGTAAGTTGTTCTTTTGAATTGGCAATTAATTCTAAAATTTTTATAACTCTAAGAGTAGGTTGGTGCATAAAATTATCCTTTTATTGATTGCATTTTATTTATAAATTTTATCACATTTTTTACTTTTGGTAACATAAAACATTTTTTTTGATTTATTTTATCATTTGCATTTTAAAGACAAAAGTCTATCTAAAGAGGCAAATATAAAATAATTATGTTTTTTTGACTCTTGATTTTTTTTAAATAATTTTGTTATATTTTTTTTGTATATAAATAAATTTTTGTATATACAAAAAAAATATAAGGAGATAAAATGGGAATTTTAAAAAGGACATTACCAGCTTTACTTACGCCTTATTCCAATGATGGAATGATTAATGAAAAAGAATTTATTCGTTATTGTGAATTTGGAATTAATAAAGGTTTAGATGGATTATTTTGTAATGGTAGCGCAGGGGATTCTCAAGCTTTGAGTGTTAAGGATCAAATCAAACTAATGAAACTTAGCAAGGAGGCAGCCAAAGGTAAGGTGCCCATTATTACAGGTATCACTTCAAATGTTTATCAAGATACAATTATTTTAGCAGATGAGGCTTATAAATTAGGACTCGATGCACTTTTGCTTGCTATGCCTTATTATTATAAATTTGATGAAGAGACTCTTTTTGAATATATCAAAGATTTAGTCTCAAAAGTCAAGCTTCCTTTGTATATTTATAATATTCCACTTTTTGCACCCGCTTTGAGTTTAAGTTTTATAGAAAAAATTTCAAAACTTAACAATATAGCAGGTCTTAAAGATAGTAGTGGAGATGCTTTGCTTTTAAATCACATTCTGGATATGGTACCCCAAAATTTTGATGTTTTTGTAGGAAGAGAAGAAATTTATACAGAAGCTTTATTTTTAGGTGCTAAAGGTTCTATGACAAGTATTGGAGGTATTTTTCCAGAACTTATGAGTGAAATTTATAAAACAATGAGTGAAAAAAAATATGAAAGAGCGCTATTAATACAAAAGAGTCTTTTAAAGGTTATAAGATTTGGAATGAGTATATCTTTTCCTATGGGATTTGCTTTATTGTTAAAGGCTAGAGGGTTTGAATTTGCAAATGCAACTATACACCCTTTGTCGTCTATTACTAAAGAAAAATTAGATATGTGTTTCAATAAAGCAAGAGAATTGATTAAGACTATAGAACAAGAAACTGGGGTAAAAATTTTATGAATGATTTTATTATAGTGAGCGAAAAAGATAATGTAGCTACTGCTTTACGTAATTTTAAAAAAGGAGAAGAAGTAGCAAATATAAGACTAAAAAACGATATTGCTAGTGGACATAAATTTGCACTTAAAGATATTAAAACCAACGAAGCAATTATTAAATATGCAGAGGTTATTGCAAGTGCAAATTGTGATATTAAGGCTGGAGAATGGGTACATATTCATAATATATCTGGTATCCGAGGACGTGGCGATAAGGAGTAAAGTAATGAAAATTATGGGTTATAGAAGAGAAGATGGTAAGTTAGGATTAAGAAATAAAGTTATTATTATACCCAGTGTACATTGTGCTAACAAAGTGTGTGAAAATATAGCTAAACAGTGTCAAGGATCAGTTTATATTAATCATCAACATGGTTGTTCTCAACTTGAATTTGATGCTTTGCAAACTAGAGATGTTTTAATAGGTCATGGTACAAATGCTAATGTTTTTGGGGTTTTAATTGTTGGACTTGGTTGTGAAGTGATACAAGCTAAAGTGGTGGCTGAAAAAATTAAACAAACAACACCTTATAAAAAAGTTGAATATTTGGTAATACAAGAATGTGGCGGCAGTAAAAATACAATAGATAAGGGTGTAAAAATAGTTAATGATATGCTTAAAGCTGCTTCAAATTTACAAAAAAGCGAAGGTGATTTTAGTGATTTAATTTTAGGAACAGAATGTGGAGGAAGCGATAGCTATAGCGGGCTTAGTGCTAATCCTGCTTTGGGTAGTTTAAGCGATTTTATCATTGATCAAGGTGGTGCTGTCATTTTGGCTGAGACAACTGAACTTATAGGATGTGAAGCTATACTTGCAAAAAGAGCTAAAAATGATGAAGTAGCAAAAAAAGTATATGAGAAAATCTTGGGTTATGAAAATTTAGTTAAATCCTTTCACACTGATATTCGTGGAGCAAATCCAAGTCCGGGAAATATAGCAGGTGGGTTAAGCACCATAGAAGAAAAATCTTTAGGTTGTGTTTATAAAGCAGGAACTCGAACTTTAATGGATGTGATTGATTATGCAAAACCTGTGGTTTCTAAGGGACTTACTTTTATGAATACTCCTGGGAATGATATTGAGCAATTAAGTGCTATGGTAGCTGGAGGGGCAAATATTTGTGTATTTACTACAGGTCGTGGAACACCTACAGGATCTGCAATTACTCCTACAATTAAAATGAGTTCAAATACTTTTTGCTATAACAATATGAATGATGCTATTGATGTTAATGCAGGGGATATTATAGACGGTAAAAAAACTAAAGAAGAAGTGCGAGACGAATTAATAAATTTAATCATACGAATTTCTAATGGAGAATTGGTAAAAGCAGAAATTAATGAACAAAATGATTTTTCTGTTTGGAGACTTGCTACAACTTGCTAATAAATATTATTTCGGCATGATTTTTGATTAATAAAAGGAGAAAAATATGGATTTAAAAATTAAAAATAAAGTTTGCATCATAACAGGAGGTGCTAAAGGTATTGGTTATGCAATTGCTAAATTATGGGCCAAAGAGGGTGGAATTGTTGTGATTTTTTCAAGAAGTATGCCAAAAGAACATGATAGTGAGTTAAGAGAATTATGTCCAAATTATACTTTTTATGAAATTGACTTAAAAGATTATGAGCAAATATCTCAATTGGTTAATGAGGTGGCAAATAAATATAATAATATTTACGCTCTTGTGAATAATGCAGGAGCAAATGATAACTTACATATTGAGAATACAAGTGTTCAAGATTTAATAAAATCTTATGAAAACAATCTTTTTCACTATTATGCAATGACTAAAGAGTGTTTGCCTTATATTAAAAAAGAGCAAGGAAGTATTTTAAATATAGTTAGTAAAACAGGTATTACAGGTCAAGGTAGAACTAGTGCTTATGCATCAGCTAAGGCTGCACAAATTGGATTTACTAGAGAATGGGCTTGTGCCTTTGCCAAGGATAATGTTAGAGTAAATGCTATTGCTCCTGCTGAAGTGATGACTCCGCTTTATGAAAAATGGTTACAAAATTTCCCTAACCCTGAAGAACAATATAAAAAATTGCAAAAGCCATTCCTTTAGGACATCGTTTCACTACCGTAGAAGAAATTGCAAATACGGCCGTTTTTACCCTAAGTCCATTAGCTTCACATACTACGGGACAGATTTTAATTCCAGATGGAGGTTATATTCATTTAGATAGAGCTTTAAATTGGGATGAAGACTAAGAGATAAGGATATCAAATGACTAATTCAAAAAATATCAAAATTGCAATCGTTTTAGTAACTTCACTTTTCTTTTTATGGGGTGTAAGTTATGGACTTATAGATGTGATGAATAAAAATTTTCAAAATCACCTTCATGTCACTCAGCATGAAAGCGGATTTTTGCAATTGGCTTATTTTGGGGCTTATTTTATTATTGCTTTACCTGCAGGCTATATAGCCAATAAATATTCTTATAAAATAGGAATTATGTTCGGTTTAGCATTATATGCTATAGGATCTTTACTGATTATACCTGCAACCAATTTAGCTTCTTTCCATTTGTTTTTGTTTGCATTTTTTATTTTAGCTTGTGGTATAGGATCTTTAGAAGCTAGCGCAAATCCCTATATGGTAAAACTTGGAGATGAAAAAAATGCAAGTTTTAGAATCAATGCTGCTCAAAGTTTTAATGGTTTTGGGCAATTTTTAGGACCTATTATAGGTGGAGCTTTATTTTTATCTATCACTAAACAAGGACAAAATGCCAGTAAAGAACAAATTGAAGCTGCATTGGTAGAAAATATGGGAAATGTTCAGCTTGTGTATGTTGGAATTGCTGCTATTGTGATTTTAATCTTAATTGCTTTTGCCTTAAATAAAATTCCTGAAGGTTCAGCTGTAAATAGTGATTATAAACAAAAAGATTATTCTAAATCTATAGAGGTTTTTAAACATAGACATTTTAATTTAGGACTTTTAGCACAATTTTTATATATAGCAAATCAAGTTGCTGCTGGGGCATTTTTTATCAATTATGTAGTTGAGCATAATGAAAATTTAAAGGATGAGCAAGGTGCTTATTATTTTTCTATAGCTTTGGTGGCATTTATGATAGGGCGTATTGTTTCGACACCTTTAATGAAAAAAATTAAAGGAGAAAATATCTTAGGTATATATTCTTTTATAAATACCATTTTATGTATAGCACTTTATTTTGTTCATGGCTTTTTAAGTATAGTTGTACTCATAGCTGTATTTTTCTTTATGTCCATTTCTTTTCCAACGATTTTTGCTATAGCAACAAAAAATTTACCTTTTAATCAAGTAAAATTAGGTGGATCTTTGCTAGTAATGAGTGTGGTTGGGGGAGCTATTATGCCTAGTATTGTAGGTTTGATTAATGATCATTATAATACAAGTACGGGGTATTTAGTAATGGCGCCTTTATTTTTATATATTGCTTGGTATGGATTTTTTGGTTCTAAAATAGAGGTTTAAAATGCAAAGGATTTTTGATACTCATCTACATCTTTGGAATTTGCAAGAATGTCCTATTTCTTGGGTTAATTCATACAAAGAATTAAATCAAAATTTTGATTTTAATCAAGCAATAAAAGAATATAAAAACTTTGAGTTTCTCGGTGCTATGTATGTTGAAACAAATAGCGATGATAAGGATAAAGAAGCTTTATTTGCTTTAAAATTAAAAAAGCTTTATGGATTAAAACTTTGTTTAGCAGATTTGAAATATAAGGAAGAAATTTGCGCCTTTAGAGAGGTTATGCATACAAGTTTTAAAGGTGCTAAAAGATTGTTTGAAACTGATTTTAAAGAATTTATGAAAATTCTAGAAAAAGCACAAATAGTTTTTGAAGCTTGTTTAAAAAATAAAGAATTAGTATTTTTAGAGCAATTTTTAAGAGAAAATACAAATTTAAAGGTTGTTTTAGATCATATGGGGAATCCTGATATTAATTGCTTTTGTGATTATAAAAAAGATTTGCAAAGATTAAAAAAATTTTCAAATTTCTATATCAAACTTTCATCGCCAGATCATTTTTCGATGCAAACTTCTCAAGAATTTATTTTTGAGCTTTTCTCATTTTTGAAAGAAAATTTTAGCGAAGATAGATTTTTATTTGGCAGCAATTACCCAGTATCAAAATTAAGTCCAAATAAATGGGCAAATTTGATTTTAAAAAGTGAAGTTTTTGAAAATTTAGATGCAATTTTTTATCAAAATGCTTTAAAACTTTATAAAGGAGGTTAAATGCAAAAGTATGGTCAAATCATAAAAATCAAAAAAGAGAAAATTCAAGAATATAAAGATCTTCATAAAAATCCTTACAAAGGAGTTTGTGAAATGATTAAGGAGTGCAATATACAAAATTATTCCATTTATCTTTTTGGAGAATATTTATTTGCATATTTTGAGTATATAGGAGCTGATTTTGAAGCAGATATGGCTAAAATGACGAGGGATAAAAATACACAAAAATGGTGGAAAGTAACAGATCCTTGTCAAATATCTTTAGGTTATGCGGGACAAAAATGGCTCAATATGGAAGAAGTGTTTCATTTAGATTAAAAAGGAGAGATAATGACAACTTATTATAATTTTATTAATGGGGAATTTATTCCTCTATAAGGGTGAATTTTTTGAAGTTTTAAATCCAGCAATTAAAGAAGTAATTTCAAAAGTTGCTAGTGCAAGTTTAGAAGATACTCAAAGAGCTATTGAGGTAGCTAAAAAAGCTCAAAAATCTTGGGAGGCAAAACCAGCTATACAAAGAGCAAATCATTTAAAAGAATTAGCAAATTTGATACGAAAAAATGCTGATTTTTTAACTCATGTTTTGATGCAAGAACAAGGAAAAACTAAAGATTTGGCTAGCGTAGAAATTCATTTTACGGCAGATTATATAGATTATACAGCTGAATGGGCTAGAAGATATGAAGGTGAAATCATACAAAGCGATAGGGCTAATGAACATATATATTTGTACAAGAGCGCTATTGGAGTTGTTGGTGGAATTTTGCCTTGGAACTTTCCGTTTTTTCTAATAGCGAGAAAAATGGCTCCAGCTCTAGTAACTGGTAATACCATTGTTATAAAACCAAGTAGTGAAACCCCAAACAATGCTTTTGAATTTGCAAAGCTTGTTTCGCAAAGTTCTTTACCTAAAGGAGTGTTTAATTTGGTGGCTGGAAAGGGCAGTATAGTAGGAAATGAATTATCAAGCAATAAAGATATAGGCATGGTAAGTCTTACAGGAAGCGTTGAGGCTGGAGTTAGGGTTATGGAAGCGGCGGCAAAAAATATTATAAAAGTTTCTTTAGAGCTTGGAGGAAAAGCACCTGCTATAGTATGCAAGGATGCAGATATTGATTTGGCTGTAGAGGCAATAAAAGCAAGTAGAATTTGTAATAATGGTCAAGTTTGCAATTGTGCTGAAAGAGCTTATATCCATAAAGATGTATATGATGAATTTGTAGATAAATTTGTAAAAGCTATGAGTAAGGTGAGCGTAGGAAATACACTCAAAGGAAATTTTGATATGGGTCCACTTGTCAATCAAGCAGGTGTGGATAATGCATTGGGAATGCTTGAACGTGCAAAAGCTAAAGGTGCTACTGTAGAATGTGGTGGAAAAATAACTGATACAAGTGGATATTATTTTCCAGCTACTGTACTTACAAATGTTAAGCATGAGGATGAGATTATGCAAAAAGAAATTTTTGCTCCTATTTTACCTATTGCAAAATTTGATACATTAGATGAAGCGATTGATATGGCAAATGATTGTGAATATGGGCTTACAAGTTCTATTTATACCCAAAATTTAGATATAGCAATGAGAGCAAGCAGAGAAATTAAATTTGGAGAAACTTATATCAATCGTGAAAATTTTGAAGCAATGCAGGGTTTTCATGCAGGATTTAGAAAAAGTGGAATAGGGGGAGCTGATGGCAAACATGGTCTTGAAGAGTATTTAGCTACTCACGTAGTTTATTTACAATATAATACAGAAAAACAATAATTTATTTTTTACCTTAATCTAATTCGTATGTTTTTGGATTAAGGTTTTTTTGAAATTGAAAAATTTTGATTTATAGCTACAACTTTATTTTATTTGACACTAAAACAGAGAAAATGCCTTAGCAAATTAAATAAAAGATAATTTTAATAAAAACTAAGCAAATTTTAGATATTATTCAAGGTTTATTACATTATTTAAAGAAAGGAATTATTGTGCCAACCATAAATCAATTGGTTAGAAAAGAGCGTAAAAAAGTTTTAGAAAAATCTAAATCTCCAGCGCTTAAAAATTGTCCACAAAGAAGGGGAGTTTGCACTAGGGTTTATACAACAACTCCTAAAAAGCCAAACTCAGCGTTAAGAAAAGTTGCCAAAGTAAGACTTACTAGTGGCTTTGAAGTAATTAGCTATATCGGCGGTGAAGGTCATAATCTTCAAGAACATAGTATTGTTTTAGTACGTGGTGGCAGGGTTAAAGACTTGCCAGGTGTGAAATATCACATTGTGCGTGGTGCGCTTGATACAGCAGGTGTTGCAAAAAGAACAGTTTCTCGTTCTAAATATGGTGCTAAGCGTCCTAAGGCAGGTGCTGCTAAGTAAAATTAAAGACAGACAAATCCGTTTGATTTGATTTTGTTTGAGTAAAATTAAAAATTTGAAGGAATAATAATGAGAAGAAGAAAAGCTCCGGTAAGAGAAGTTTTACCTGATCCGATTTATGGTAATAAAGTAATCACAAAATTTATTAATTCTTTAATGTATGATGGAAAAAAGAGTGTTGCAACAACTATAATGTATGGTGCTTTAGAGGCTATTGATAAAAAAGGTGGCGAAAAGAAAGGAATCGATATTTTTAATGAAGCTATTGAAAATATCAAACCTCTTTTAGAAGTTAAATCTCGTCGTGTAGGTGGTGCTACTTATCAAGTTCCAGTTGAAGTAAGACCTGCTAGACAGCAAGCTTTGGCTATTCGTTGGATTATTTCTTTTGCAAGAAAAAGAAGCGAAAGAACAATGATAGAAAAACTTGCAGGAGAGCTTTTAGATGCTGCTAACAGCAAAGGCGCTTCCTTTAAGAAAAAAGAAGATACTTATAAAATGGCTGAAGCAAATAAAGCATTTGCTCACTATCGTTGGTAAGAGAGGGATAAGATGTCAAGAACTACTCCTTTAAAAAAAGTTAGAAATATAGGGATTGCAGCACATATCGATGCTGGAAAAACAACAACAAGTGAAAGAATTCTTTTCTTCACTGGAATGAGTCATAAAATCGGCGAAGTGCATGATGGTGCTGCGACTATGGACTGGATGGAGCAAGAAAAAGAAAGAGGTATTACGATTACTTCTGCTGCAACAACTTGTTTTTGGAAAGATCATCAAATCAATCTTATTGACACTCCAGGCCACGTGGATTTTACAATTGAAGTTGAAAGATCAATGCGTGTTTTAGATGGTGCTGTAGCTGTTTTTTGTTCAGTTGGTGGGGTTCAACCTCAATCAGAAACTGTTTGGAGACAAGCAAATAAGTATGGGGTTCCAAGAATCGTTTTTGTTAATAAAATGGATAGAATTGGTGCTAATTTTTATAATGTAGAAGATCAAATTCGCAACCGTCTAAAAGCAAATCCAGTTCCACTTCAAATTCCAATTGGTGCTGAAGATAATTTTAAAGGTGTTATCGACCTTGTAACAATGAAAGCTTTAGTTTGGGAAGATGATACAAAACCAACAGATTATGTTGAGAAAGAAATTCCAGCAGAATTAAAAGAAAAAGCTGAAGAATATCGTACTAAGATGATAGAGGCAGTTTCTGAAACTTCTGATGAATTGATGGAAAAATATCTCGGTGGAGAAGAATTAACTCTTGAAGAAATCAAGTCAGGAATTAAAGCTGGATGTTTAAGTCTTGCCATCGTTCCTATGCTTTGCGGAACAGCTTTTAAAAACAAAGGTGTTCAGCCTTTATTGGATGCGGTTGTAGCTTATTTACCAGCTCCTGATGAGGTAGCAAATATCAGAGGTGAATATGAAGATGGTACAGAAGTTTCTGTAAAATCAACTGATGATGGTGAATTTGCGGGACTTGCTTTTAAAATTATGACCGATCCATTCGTGGGACAACTTACTTTCGTGCGTGTTTATCGTGGCAGCTTAGAAAGTGGTTCTTATGCTTATAACTCTACAAAAGATAAAAAAGAAAGAATCGGTCGTCTATTAAAGATGCACTCAAATAAAAGAGAAGAAATTAAAGTTCTTTATGCTGGAGAAATAGGTGCTGTTGTAGGCCTTAAAGACACTTTAACAGGTGATACTTTGGCTAGCGAAAAAGATAAAGTTATTCTAGAGAGAATGGATTTTCCAGATCCTGTTATTTCTGTTGCCGTTGAGCCAAAAACCAAAGCAGATCAAGAAAAAATGTCTATAGCTTTAAATAAACTTGCACAAGAAGATCCAAGCTTTAGAGTTTCTACTGATGAAGAAAGTGGTCAAACTATTATTTCAGGTATGGGTGAGCTTCACTTAGAAATTATCGTTGATCGTATGCTTCGTGAATTTAAAGTTGAAGCTGAAGTAGGCCAACCTCAGGTTGCTTATAGAGAGACAATTAGAAAAACAGTTGAACAAGAATACAAATACGCTAAACAATCAGGTGGTCGTGGTCAATATGGACATGTATTTTTACGTCTTGAACCACTTGAGCCAGGAAGTGGATATGAATTTGTTAATGATATCAAAGGCGGGGTGATTCCTAAAGAATATATTCCAGCTGTAGATAAAGGTATTCAAGAAGCTTTACAAAATGGTGTTTTAGCGGGATATCCTGTTGAGGATGTAAAAGTGACTGTTTATGATGGAAGTTATCACGAAGTGGATTCATCTGAAATGGCATTTAAGCTTGCTGCTTCTATGGGCTTTAAAGAAGGAGCTAGAAAAGCAGGAGCTGTTATTTTAGAACCTATGATGAAGGTTGAAGTTGAAACTCCAGAAGAATATATGGGTGATGTAATAGGCGATTTAAATAAGCGTCGTGGTCAAGTAAATTCTATGGATGAAAGAGGCGGAAATAAAATCATCACAGCATTTTGCCCTTTAGCTGAAATGTTTGGCTACTCAACAGATCTTAGAAGTCAGACTCAAGGTCGTGCAACTTATTCTATGGAATTTGATCATTATGATGAAGTTCCAAAAAATGTTTCTGAAGAAATTATCAAAAAGAGAAATGGTTAAAAATTAAAGCGGAAGTTTTCCGCTTTTATGTCCTCGTAGCTCAGCTGGATAGAGCGCAAAATTCCTAATTTTGAGGCCGTGAGTTCGAATCTCGCCGTGGACACCATTTTAAATAAATCTATTATTTTCTTTCTTTAGCTTTTAATCAAAATTTCAGTAGAAGTTTTAATTAGGTATGATTGGTTGCGAAGGGGAGATTTGAACTCCCGACCTTCGGGTTATGAGCCCGACGAGCTAACCACTGCTCTACTTCGCGATAAGATATTTTTGGATGGGGTAAAGGGATTCGAACCCCTGAATGACAGGACCAAAACCTGTTGCCTTACCGCTTGGCGATACCCCAATTTAAATAAGTATTGCTTTGTAATATTTTTAAGAGAGGAAATTATATTAAAATTTAATTTATTTGTCAAGCAAATAAAGCTATAATTTTTATAAAATTAAAAAAATTGAGGAATAATAAATGAAATTTGTAAGCATTGAGCAAGCTATTGAGGATTTAAAACAAGGTAAAATGCTTGTAATGGTTGATGCAGAAGATAGAGAAAACGAAGGAGATTTGATTTTTCCTGCCCAATTTAGCACAAAAGAAAAGGTAAATTTTATGATTAAAGAGGCTAGGGGTGTTGTTTGTGTAGCACTTGGAGAGAAAATCGCTAAAAAATTTAACCTTCCTTTAATGGTGCCACAAAATACTTCTAATCATGAAACTGCTTTTACAATTACAGTGGATGCTAAAGAGGCTAAAACGGGTGTAAGTGCTTATGAACGTGATATGACTATAAAAATTTTTGCAGATGATGAGGCAAAAGCAGAAGATTTTGTTCGACCTGGCCATATTAATCCTTTAATCGCTAAAAGCGGAGGAGTGCTAGAAAGGACAGGGCATACAGAAGGGACTGTAGATCTTTGTCGTTTAGCGGGATTAAAAGAAGCTTGTGTGATTTGTGAAATCGTCAAAGATGATGGAGATATGGCTCGCAGAGAAGATTTGGAAAAATTTTGTGAAAAACATAATCTTAATATGATTGTAGTTTCTGATATTATAGAATATAGATTAAAACATGAAAGTCTTATCACCTTAAAAGAAAAAAGTGATAGTTTTTTGGCAGGTTTTAAAGCTAAAAAATTTGTTTTTATCGATCATAATCATATGCAACATATTGCATTTTCTTTTGGGGAAATTCAAAAATGTACCAATGTGAAATTTCATATCAGCGGAAGCGATTTTGAGCTTTTAACGTCGGATAAATTTTCAAAACTTTTAGAACAGATTAAATTTTTACATGAAAATAGTGGAGTGATTGTTTTCATGCAAGGAGAAAAATCAAGTGCAACTCAATTTAAAAATTATGGCATAGGGGCGCAAATTTTAAGATATTTTAAAATAGAAGAGATTAAGCTTTTATCTCAAAGTTGCGATAAGGACTATATAGGCTTAGAAGGTTTTGGGTTAAATCTTAAAGTCTGTAATTTTAATTAGAAAGGATAAAAATGACACTCAAAGAGCAAATTTTAAATGATATTAAAGAAGCGATGAAGCAAAAAATGATTTTAAACGTGATGTTTTAAGGACTTTAAGTGCGGCTTTAAAGCAGGTTGAGATCGATCAAAGAATCACTCTTGATGATGAAAAAATATTTAAGATCATAATTGGCGAGATAAAAAAGAGAAAAGATGCGGTAGAACTTTATACTAAAGGCGGAAGAGAAGATTTGGCTCAAAAAGAAAATGATGAAATTGCCATTCTTGAAATTTATCTACCAAAACAATTAAGCGATGAGGAATTAAAATCAGCATTAAAAAAAATAATAGAAAAATTAGGATTAAGTTCTTTAAAAGAGCAAAGGCTTGTTATGAAAGAAGCTAAGGAAGAATTTGGAGCAAGAGTTGATGGAAAAAGATTAAATACAATTTTAAAGAGAAATGTTAAATTAATTTTTAAGATTATGCAAAAAGTTAGTATTTAGAAAGATTATCGTGCTATAATTTTAATAAACAATTTGTATTATATTTTTTAGAGGAATAAAATGAAATTGAAAGAAATAGCGGAATTTTTAAGCTTGGAATATTATGATGAAGATATTGAAATCACTGCTTTAAATTCTCTATTAAGGGCAAATTTTACAGAGCTAACGTATTGCGATGGGGAAAAAAATGCTAAAGATATTTCTAATACTGGAGCCGCTGCGATATTAGTAACTAAAGAATATGAAAATTTGGTTCCAAAAGATACGAAAGTATTGATCACTCAAAATCCACATTTAAGTTTCGCTTTTTTAAGTAAGCTTTTTGCAAAACCTTTGTTTGAACAAGTTAAAGAAAAAAAGCAAAATATTGCCAAGAGTGCTAAAATTATGCCTAATGTTTATATAGGCAATAATGTTGATATTGGAGAAAATGTAGTTATTATGGCTGGTGCTTATATTGGCGATAATGTTAGTATAGGAGATGAGAGTATTATTCATCCTAATGTGGTAATTTATAATGACACTAAGATTGGTAAAAAGTGCCATCTTTTGGCAAATTGCGTTATAGGAAGTGATGGTTTTGGTTATGCACACAATAAAAATGGAGAGCATTGTAAAATTTATCACAATGGTAATGTTATTTTGGAAGATTTTGTAGAAATTGGGGCTTGTACAACAATTGATAGAGCTGTATTTGATAGTACAATTATTAAAGCAGGAACTAAAGTAGATAATCTTGTTCAAATAGGACACAATTGTGATATTGGAGAAAATTGTATTATTGTAGCGCAAACAGGTATTTCGGGTTCAAGTCAATTAGGAAGAAATGTGGTTATGGGTGGTCAAAGTGCTACAAGTGGGCATCTAAAAATAGGAGATTTTAGTACAATAGCTGCACGAGGTGGAGTAAGCAAAAGTCTCGAAGGAGGTAGAGTTTACGGAGGTTTTCCTATCATGCTTCAAAAAGATTGGCTTAAGCTTCAAGCCAAAATTGCTATAAAATTTAAAGAATGATTATAAAATAAGCATGGCATCGCCATAAGAGTAAAATCGATATTTTTCTTTTATGGCTAATTCATAGAGTTTTAAACATTGCTCTCTACCTATAAAAGATGAAACAAGCATAATAAGAGTTGATTTAGGCAAGTGAAAATTGGTTAAAAGATAATTTTGTCTTATAGGTGGATTATTTGGGTGCAAAAATAAATCACAAAATCCATTTTCTTTATGCGTTCTTGCGTAGTATTCTATACTTCTTGTTACCGTGGTTCCAATACCTAAAATAGGTTTTTTTGAATCAATAATTTCACAAGCCTTTTTTGGAATGTTAAAAAATTCGCTATGCATTTTATGCTCTTGTATGTTTTCGCATTCAACATTTTTAAAAGTGCCTGCGCCTACATGCAAAGTCATATGATAAATTTCATGCTTTTTATTTAGATCATTAATCATATCTTCGCTAAAATGCAAACTTGCCGTAGGAGCAGCCACCGCACCTAAATTTTTAGCAAATATACTTTGATAATCCTTGATATCATCGACATTATCTGCTCTTTTGATATAAGGAGGTAAGGGAATATGTCCTATTTTATCAAGAAGTCCATAAAGTTCATTTGTGTTTAAGATTTTATCATTTTGATAAAAACAAACTTTACGCATTCCATCTTCTAGAATTTCAATAACTTCTGCTGTTAAGTTTTTTTCAAAATGCAAAATTTCATTGATTTTTATACGTCCTTTAATTTGAACTATAAAGCTTGGTTTTTTTGAATTTAAAAAAGGTTGATGTAAAAAAAGTTCTATTTTGCCACCGCTTGATTTTTTTCCATAAATTCTTGCTTTAATAACCTTTGTGTCATTAAAAAATATCGCACAATCGGGTAAAATTTCTTTTAAATTAGCAAAAGTGGTATGGAAAATTTTTTGATTTTTTCTTTCATAAACCAAAAGTTTAGCATTTTCTTTAGGGATTATTGGATAATTTGCTATAAGCTCTTGTGGTAAATGATAATCATAAGATGAGAGAAATAAATCTTGCTCGATCACTCTGCATCTTCTTTAGAGGCTGGATTGACTTTTTGAACAATTAAAATAGAGAGTCCATAAAGTCCGCAAAGAGGCCCTGCCATTAAAAATTGAGATAAGAAATCAGGTGGTGTCATAAAAGCAGAAAAAATAAAAATAACTAAAACAGCGATACGAAAATGACGCTTTAAAAAAGAATCATCAATCAAACCTATTTTTGCAAAGAAAAATGCAACAACAGGCATCTCAAAGGCCAAACCAAAAGCTATAATAACTTTGATGAAAAAATCAACATAAGTTCCTAAAGTAATGACTGGATTAAAGCCTTCATTAACACTAAAATTGATTAAAAATTTAAAAGCCAAAGGCACGACAATAAAATAACAAAAACAAGCTCCCAAAGCAAACATAATGCTTGCAAAACTTACAAAAGGGATTACAAGACGTTTCTCGTTGTCATAAAGTCCTGGAGAGACAAATTTCCAAAATTGCCAAAAAATAATAGGGATACCAAAAACAAAGGCAGCAAAAAAACTTACTTTAATAGTGGTAAATAGTCCTTCTTGCATTTCAATAACATTAATATGTTTTGAAAATTCAGGTAAAACTTCTATAAGAGGAGCTTTTAAAATTTCTAAAATATAATTGCGAAAGCCAAAGCATATCAAAAATAATACAATAACAGCAACAACACTGATAAAAAGGCGCTTTCTAAGTTCGATTAAATGGGGTCTTAATTCTTCAAACATCTTGTTTTTCCATTTTTTCATCCAATGAAGTAAGTTTAGGTTTTTCATTTGGAGTTAAATTTTGCCCACTAAGATTATTTGAGGAGCTATTTTCTCTACTATCAAAAGTTAAATCCACTTTGGTTTTTTCTAAAATATCTTTTTTAAGATCATCAAATTCTTCAAAACTAAGTTTTTTTCTTATATTTTGATTGGTTGAAGAAAATTCATCTTTATATTTTTTAGCTTCTTCTTTGAGTTCATTGATACGAATTTCTTTTTCTATGCTTGATTTTGCATCATCTATATTTTTCTTTAAAGCTTTTAAAATTTTAGCTATTTGTACAATAGCTTCAGGAAGTTTATCAGGTCCTAAAACTAAAATTGCTACCACTAAAATAATTATAATTTCACCAAAACTCATATTTAAAACTTTACACTTAAAATATTTTCAAGAAATTATTTTACTTAAAAAACTTAAATTTAAGATGAGAGATATAACGCAAGCTCGTCGCTGATTAAAAAATTAGGATTGTAATAAACCCCTTTTTTAAATTCAAGTTTTTTTTCTTTTGTAAGTAAATGAGCTTTTTCTCTTTGTTTTAAATTTAATTTTTTTTCTTGGATACCTACTGTGCTTCTAAGTCCTAAAAATAGATGTTCTAAATTTAAATCTTTTAAGCTTAGTTTTTCTATATTTCTAAAAGTAGGATTTTGTATATAGGATTTTAAATTTTTAGCTGTGTAAAAACGTTGATTTTTATGAAATCCTACCGCACTTAAGCCACATCCTATATAATCTTTACCTTTCCAATACCCAAGATTATGTTTGCACATTGAGTTTTTATTTTTGGAAAAATTGCTGATTTCGTATTGAAAAAAGCCAAGTTTTGTTATTTCTTGGATAAAAAATTTCATTAGATTAGGAGCATTTTTTTTAAAATTTTCTTTTTTAGCAAAAGTAGTTCTTGGTTCTATGGTTAGATTATAAGCGCTTAAATGAGTGATTAAGGGTTTGATTTTTTCTAAATTTAAAAGTTCAAATTCAAGCATTTTTTTATTATCCATTTTAGTATCATAGATCAAATCTAAATTAATATTAGCAAATCCTGCTTTATGGGAGTTTTCTAAAGCTTTAAAAATCATATTTTGATCGTGAATTCTTCCAAGAAATTTTAATTTTTCAGAATGAAAACTCTGTGCTCCAAAAGAAATGCGATTAAACCCAATCTTTTTCATAATTCTAAGCCAATTTAAAGTCGCTGAATTGGGATTGGCTTCGCATGAAATTTCAGCATTTTTAGTCAAATAAGGATGTAAAATTTCAAAGATATATTCATAATTTTTTGCATCGATACAGCTTGGTGTTCCGCCACCTATAAAAAGCGTTTTTATTTGATTGTGATGGATTTTAAATTTTCTAAGATGAAAATCAATGTCATCGTTTAGGGCTTTAAAATAAGATTTTTCGTAATTTTCTTTTTTTAAGCTTGTAAAGGCACAATAATGACATTTGCTCTCGCAAAAAGGAATATGAATATAAAAATGCATAAATAACCCAAATAATTTTTAATCAAATTTGCTAATTTTAATCAAATTTTGATTTGATTTAAGTTAAAATAATTCCTTAAGATGGTTAAGGAAGAAAAGTGGAAAAAGAAAAAAAATATAGACCAAATGTTGCGGCTATTGTTTTATCAAGTTCCTATCCTTTGGAATGTAAAATTTTTATAGCCAAAAGAAGCGATATGGATAATGTTTGGCAATTTCCACAGGGTGGTATTGATGAGGGCGAAGAAACAAAAAATGCTTTATTAAGAGAGCTTAAAGAGGAAATTGGCACTGATGAGGTTGAAATCATTGCTGAATATCCAGAATGGTTAAGCTATGATTTTCCCGAAAGAGTTGCTCAAAAAATGTATCCTTATGATGGACAAATTCAAAAATATTTTTTAGTGCGCCTAAAGGATAATTCCAAGATCAATATACAAACAAAACATCCCGAATTTAGTGCTTATCAATTTGTTGAGGTGAGGCAAGTTTTTGAAATGATTCATCATTTTAAAAAAAATATTTATGTCAAGGTGATAAAGTATTTTGAAGAGAAAGGTTATATCTGATGCTTATAGTTCAAAAATATGGCGGAACGAGTGTTGGTAGCTTAGAACGTATTGAAGCGGTTGCAAATCGTGTTATAGAGAGTGTAAAACAAGGACATCAATTAGTCGTTGTGGTTTCTGCCATGAGCGGAGTTACTAATACTCTCATAGAGCAAGCACAATATTTTAGTCCAAATCCCAATGGTAAAGATATGGATATGCTTTTAAGTAGCGGAGAGCGTGTTACGAGTGCTTTGCTTTCTATCGCTTTAAATGAAAAAGGATTTAGCGCTATTTCTTTTTCAGGAAGAAAAGCAGGTATTATTACAGATAGTGTTTTTAATAAGGCTAGGATTTCTTATATTGATTCTAGGGCTATAAAAGAAGCCTTAAATGAAGGAAAAATTGTTGTTATTGCTGGATTTCAAGGCGTGGATGAAGAAGGCAATGTCACGACTTTAGGGCGCGGTGGAAGCGATTTGAGTGCTGTTGCCGTGGCGGGAGCTTTGAATGCGGATTTGTGTGAAATTTATACCGATGTTGATGGAGTATATACAACCGATCCACGTATAGAACCTAAGGCTAAAAAGCTTGATAAAATTTCTTATGAAGAAATGCTAGAGCTTGCAAGTTTAGGAGCTAAAGTGTTGCAAAATCGTTCAGTTGAGCTTGCTAAAAAATTAAATGTAAATTTAGTCACAAGAAGTAGTTTTAATAATAATCAAGGAACAAATATAACAAAAGAGGATGAAATGGAAAAAGCTTTAGTTAGTGGTATTGCTTTGGATAAAAATCAAGCAAGAGTAACTTTAAGAAATGTAGAAGATAAGCCAGGAATTGCGGCTGAAATTTTTTCTGTTTTAGCGGATGAAAATATCAATGTGGATATGATTATTCAAAATGTGGGAGTGGATGGAGCGACTAATTTAGGCTTTACTGTGCCTCAAAATGAATTAGAATTAGCCAAAAATGCTATGAATAAAATTTTACATGCAGATACTATAGTAGAAAGTGATAGTGCTGTGGTGAAAGTGTCTATAGTGGGTGTTGGGATGAAGTCTCACTCTGGTGTAGCAAGTCGAGCTTTTAAGGCTTTAGCGGATGAAAATATCAATATAGGTATGATTTCTACTAGTGAAATAAAAATTTCTATGATAGTGCATGAAAAATATGGAGAACTTGCCGTAAGGGCACTTCATGAATGTTATGAGCTTGATAAATGAGTGATTTTTTAAGTTTCACGCTTGAAAATATACGCAATGGCGGAACCTTTATGGCGTGGATGGAGTCTCGTCGTTTAGAGTGGGCGCCTCTGATGCAAGTTAAGCTTAAATATTTGCTTGAAGGGCGTACTTTTATATTGATGTGTGATGAGCAAAGATCTTGGTATGAGGAATATTTTTTAAAAAATATCAATGCAAAAGCAAATCGTCCTATGCTGCCTTTTGTTTCTTTAAATTCTTTATGCAAAAAAAGGATACAAAAAGTAGAAGAAATTGCCTTGCTTAATGATTTACTTGATATCACTTTTCCTAATGGTTATGTGTATTTTTATATAGGTTCTACTATGGATGAAAAAGCTTTGATTGCTAAATCCAAAAATGATAGTTTATTATGGCTTTTTGATGAACAATTACAAAATAGCTTTTTTCTTAATTCTAAAGATAAAGATCTTGATGTTAAGCTTATCAGTCTTTATAAGCTTTTAGATTTAAGTTTAGATGCGATTTTGTTTTCTAAGGTTACTTTAGGATAATTTTTTGTGTTTATAAGTAAGATTTTAATCAGTGAAGATTTTGAGCGTATCAAAGAAGAAATGATTGAAAAATACGGATATAATCGTTTAAGATTTATTCCCAAAGCTCCTACAAACGATTTTTTGCTTGATGATGCAAGATTGGTTGAAAAAGAAAGTTATATAGCAGAAATTGATGAAAAAATTATTGTTTTAATGGCGTATAATTTTAGAATAGAAGCGCAAAATTTTTTATTAAAGCTCCTTGAGGAGCCTCCTAAAAATATTAAATTTCTTATAGTTATCCCTTCTAAAAATTTACTTTTACCTACGATAAAATCGCGTCTTATATGCGAAAAGCGTGATGTAAAAAAAACAAAAAATCATTTAAATTTAGATTTGGATAAAATGGATTTGAAAATAATGTTTGAATTTTTACAAGAAAATGAAAATTTAGACAAAAATGAACTTATGGAAAAGATCATTCTTTTAACAGAACAAATGGTCAAAATAAAAGATTTTAATGCACAAGAACTTGAATTTTTTTATGAAGCTTATGAGTTAGCAAAGCTTAATGCTAAAAGTTCTTTGATTTTAACCACTCTTTTGCTTAATTTTTATACAAAGAAATAAAATGAAATTTTATAAAATCAATCCTAATACAGATTTTAAGATAATTTGCTCTTTTATTAACCCTCATCGATTTGGGCAAAAAATCATGAGTCAAAAGACACAAATTCATTTTGTTTTGATTAAAAATTTAAATACCGCAGCTGCAAATATTTTAAAACAAGATGCCTTAAGAGTAGGAGCTGAATTAATAACCCATAAAGAGGTTATAACAGCAAATATAACTCATTCTAATGCTCTTTTAATGGCCACAAAGGAACAAATTCAAAAATTAATATCAAAAGAAAAACTGCAAGATTTTGGACTTAAAAAATTAGCTCTTTTTTTGGAAAAAGACTTTTTAAAGCCTAAAAAAGTAGAACTCATGGCGGTTATGAATATCAATAAAGATAGCTTTCATGTCAATAGCCGCGTTAGTGAAGATGAGTTTGAAAAAAAACTCAATGAAATTTTAGCTTTAAATCCTGATTATATAGATATTGGTGCGGTAAGTTCAAGACCGGGGAGTTATTATTGTGGTAAAGAGGAAGAATTTAAAAGGCTTAAAAATATTCTTGATTTAATTTATACAAAAAAATATTATGAAAAAAGTATTTTTAGCTTGGATAGCTTTGATGAGCATTGTTTAAAATATGCTTTAGATAGAGGTTTTAAATTGATCAATGATATTACGGGCTTAAAAAATGAAAATTTAGCCAAACTTGCAAGTGAATATAAGGCAAAATATTGTTTGATGCATATACAAAAAGATCCAAGTATTATGCAGGATAATCCTTATTATGAAGATGTGCTTGATGAAATCAGTTTATTTTTTGAGGAAAAACTTGAAATTTTGGATAAATACGGAGTAAAAGAAAGTATTTTGGATGTAGGTATTGGTTTTGGAAAAAGTGCAGAGCATAATATGATTTTAATCAAGCATTTGGAGCATTTTTTGCAATTTAAAAAGCCTTTGCTTATAGGGGCAAGTCGAAAAAGTGTGATAAATGCTTATTTTCCAAGTGAGATTAAGGATCGTTTAGCAGGGACTTTGTATTTACATTTAAAAGCTTTTGAAAATGGAGCAAGTATTATAAGAGTGCATGATCTGTATGAACATCAACAGCTTTTTGCCTTGGCAAATGCTATGAGAAATATAGGAATTTAAGATGACTAAAGAAGAATATTTAAGAAAAGTAATCTTGGCTAATGAGTGGATGAGGGCATATTATGAAAAAGATGAGCCTTTAGCAAGTGATGAGGAATACGATGCTTTGATTAGAGAATTAAGAGCTTTTGAAAGTCAAAATGAAAATGACATTTCACCTAATTCACCAACGCAAAAAATAGCTCCTACTATACAGAGTGAGTTTAAAAAAATCACTCATCTAAGTCGCATGTGGTCTATGGAAGATGTTTTTGATGAGGAGGAATTAAGAGCTTGGGCAAAACGTGCAAAGTGTGAAAATAATTTTTTTATAGAGCCAAAATTTGATGGAGCGAGTTTAAATTTGCTTTATGAAAATGGTAAATTAATCAGTGGTGCTACAAGAGGTGATGGCGAGGTAGGCGAGGATATTACATTAAATGTTTTTGAGATTAATAATATTCCAAAAACCATTTCTTATAAAGAAAAAATCGAGATTCGTGGCGAAGTTGTGATTTTAAAAGATGATTTTGAAAAAATCAATGAAAAAAGAGCGCAGTTAAATCAAAGTTTATTTGCTAATCCAAGAAATGCAGCCAGCGGAAGCCTAAGACAACTTGATACAAGAATTACTAAAGAAAGGAATTTAAAATTTTATCCTTGGGGAGTCGGAGAAAATTCTTTAAATTTTAAAAAACATAGTGAAGTGATGAATTTTATCAGAGAGCTTGGTTTTTTAAAAGATGATTTTGTGAAACTTTGTAAAGACTTAGATGAGGTTTTATTATCCTATAATGAGCTTTTATCTTTAAGAGATCAAAAACCTATGATGATGGATGGTATGGTAGTTAGAGTTGATGATCTAGCACTTTGTAAAGAGCTTGGTTATACGGTTAAATTTCCAAAATTTATGGCGGCTTTTAAATTTCCAGCGCTTGAAAAAACAACGCGTTTAATTGGGGTTAATTTACAAGTGGGAAGAAGTGGAGTGATCACTCCTGTTGCTGTTTTAGAACCTGTAAATTTAGATGGGGTTGTGGTAAAATCTGCTACTTTGCATAATTTTGATGAAATTGAAAGATTGGATGTAAAAATCAATGATTTTGTTAGTATTATAAGAAGTGGAGATGTGATACCTAAAATCACTAAAGTGTTTAAGGAAAGACGCGATGGCTTAGAATTTGATATCTTGCGTCCTAAGTTTTGTCCTACCTGTCAAGGTGAGCTTTTAGATGAAGGAACACTTATAAAATGTCAAAATATAGATTGCACCGATAGGCTTTTAAATTCAATCATACATTTTGTTTCTAAGAAGTGTTTAAATATAGATGGACTTGGTGAAAATATAGTTGAGCTTTTATATAAAAATAAAAAAATTAATACAATTGAGAGTATTTTTTCTTTAAAATATGAAGATTTTGAAGGTTTAGAAGGCTTCAAGGAAAAGAAAATCAATAATATTTTAAATGCTATAGAAAATGCAAGAGAGTGCGAATTATTTCGTTTTATCACAGCTTTAGGAATTGAGCATATCGGAGAGGTAGCAGCTAAAAAACTAAGTTCGAGTTTTGGTCTAGATTGGTATAAGCAAAATTTTGAATCTTATGCGAATTTAGAGGGTTTTGGTGAGCAAATGGCGGCTAGTTTATGTGAATTTACTCGTGTGAATGAAAGCCGAATTTGTGAGTTTTATCGCATTTTAAAATTAAAAGTAGAGCGCTTAGAGATTAAAAATGATAGTTCTATTTTAGGAAAAACTTTTGTAATTACTGGAACACTTTCTAAGCCAAGAGATCATTTTAAGGCCTTAATAGAAAAATTAGGCGGAAAGGTCAGTGGCTCGGTTTCTAAAAAAACAGATTTTGTGCTCTTTGGAGAAGAAGCAGGTTCTAAACTAAGCAAAGCAGAGGAACTTGGTGTAAAATGTATCAATGAAAGTGATTTTCAAGAGTTGATAAAATGATCGCTTTATTGGCTTTATTTGCTTTTATTTTAACATGGCAGTTTTTTAGCTATGCTTTTATTTTTTTAATTTTTATTTTTTATGCCTTTTTAAAGGAATTTTTTGGTTTTTTAAATTTTAGAAAAAGCATCATAAAAGAGGCAGTATTGGTTAAAAATAGTTTAGCCTATAAAATCACTTCTAGAAATTTATACATTTATATTGTGAGTTTTTTTGTAGCTTTATTTGCTATTTTTTCTTTATCTTTAAATTTATTAGCCTCTCAAAGGCAAGATTATATTTTTTTATTTATAATCTTACCTTTATTATTGGTTTTTTTCAAAAAAAAACTTTATTTTCAACTCGTCAATAATGCTTATACTGATTTTATTATCATCCTTATATCGAGTTTTTTTACGGCACTTTTTTATAGCATTTTTGATCTTTTTTTTAATGTTAAAACTATATTTAATTTATATGATTTTCATCAAAATATAGTTTATTATAAAAATTCAAGTTTTTTATTTTTTGACTTAATTTCTCAATTTTTAGCAATTATAAATGCTTTGAAAGAATACTTTTTATCCTATTTTGGAATTTTTTGGTTTAGAATTTTTAACTTTGTTTTTGATTTTTTTAATTTTTTTGTATTTTCTTTTTTTGTTGCTTATCTTTATAATTTTGCTTTTAAAAGAAACAAAATTTATATTTTTGCCAGTTCTTTTATAATTTTAATTGCTTTATTTCTTTTCAAAGAAAGTAAAAACCAAAACATTAAACCTTATCATAAAGAAATTTTAACGATGATGGATAATTTTTCTTTATTAAAGGAACAAAATTTAAGTACTTTAAAAGAAGATAAAATCAAATGGGATAAAAATTTAAAACAAGTCAGGGAAATTTTAAATAAAAATGCTTTTGAAATTGGTATATGGTGGTTTTCCAAAGAAAAAGAAGATTTGCAAAAATCTCTCAATGAAAGCTTAAAATGAGATACGATCTTTTTGTAGCAAAGCGATTAAATATCAGTAGAAATAAAGCTTTAGAGCTTATAGAAAATGAAGAAATTTTGCTCAATTTTAAAAAATTTAAACCCTCTTTTGATGTTAAAAATTTACTTAATCAAGAATTAACTCAAGAAGAAATTTTATTTTCCAAAGAATTGAAATTAGAACTTTTAAATAAAACTTATGTTTCAAGGGCTGCTTTTAAATTAAAGAGTTTTTTAGAGGATAAAGATATAAATATATCAAATAAAATTTGTTTAGACGTAGGTTCTAGCACGGGTGGATTTGTGCAAATTTTATTAGAAAAACAAGCTTTAAAAATCGTTGCTTTGGATGTGGGAGATAATCAACTTCATCTAAGTTTGCGAGATAATGCTAAAATAAAAATTGTTGAAAATACGGATCTAAGAGTATTTAAAAGTGAAGAAAAATTTGAAATTATCACTTGTGATGTGAGTTTTATTTCTTTGCATCACTTGATATTTTATATTGATCAGTTAGCCTTAAAGGATATAATCTTACTTTTTAAGCCTCAGTTTGAGGTTGGAAAAAATGCAAAAAGAAATAAAAAAGGTGTTGTTAAAGATGAAAAAGAAATTCAAAAAGCAAGAAAAGAATTTGAAAAAGCTTGTATTCGTTTGGAGTGGATTTTAAAAATTTGCGAAGAGTCTAAGATAAAAGGAAAAGAGGGCAATGTTGAATATTTTTACCACTATAGCAAAAAATAAAATTAATTCTTTAGCTATTGGTTCTTTTGATGGCTTGCACTTAGGACATCAAAAGCTTATTGATTTATTGGATAGTTTTGGTGCGATTTTAATCGTAGATAAATTTCAAGGTAGAAAGCTTTGCACCCATAAAGAAAAGCAAATTTTATCAAATAAACAAATCATAGAACTTGATTTTAAAAGTATTAAAAATTTAGACGGAAAAGAATTTTTAGATTTTTTAAAAAAAGAATTTGTTTCTTTAGAATGTATTATTGTTGGTTATGATTTTTGTTTTGGTAAAAATAAAGCTTATAAAGCCAAAGATATAGAAAATCTAAGTGGTATAAAAACGATCATAGTGGACGAGTTTTGCATCAATGGAATGAGTGTGCATACAAGTTTGATTAAAGAATTTTTAGCCAAAGGTGAAATTGAAAAAGCAAATCTTCTTTTAGGAAGAAATTATTCTATAAAAGGTAAACATGTTAAAGGGCAGGGGCTTGGATCAAAAGAGCTTTATGCAACTTTAAATTTACAATGCGATGATTATGTTTTACCCAAAGAGGGTGTTTATGTCACTTTAACTCAAATAAAAGATGAAATTTATAAAAGTGTGAGTTTTTTAGGATCGCGTTCTAGTGATGGACAATTTGCCATAGAAAGTCATATTTTAGAAAAATTTGATCAAGATATAAATTATAAAGATATGATAGAAATTCAATTTATATCTTTTTTAAGAGAAAATCACAAATTTGAAGATTTGACACAATTAAAACAGCAAATTTCTCAAGATATACAATTAGCCAAAGATCGTTTAAAGGATTTGAAATGAAAGATGAAATTTTTAAAGAAAGCCCAAAAAAACAGTTTGAATTTGATAAAAATGTAGCCAGTGTTTTTGATGATATGATTAATCGTTCTGTGCCTTTTTATAAAGAAAATTTAGAACTTTGTGCTAAATTGATCGCTAAGATTGCAAATGATGGTGCTAAAATTTGCGATTTGGGTTGCTCTAGTGCTAATTTTTTGATTTTTTTGGCTAGTTTAAGAAAGGATTTTAGCTTTTTTGGAGTAGATAATTCTTTACCTATGCTTGAAATAGCAAAATCAAAAGCCAATGCATATGGCTTAAATATAGAATTGATCGAAGGTAATTTGTGCGAATTTGATTTTTTTAATAGCGATGTTTTTATTGCAAATTATACTTTACAATTTATAAGACCTCCAAAGAGACAAGAGCTTGTAAATCAAATTTATAAAAACCTAAATGAAAATGGTATTTTTATCATGAGTGAGAAAATACTTTTTGAGGATGCATTTTTGTCTAAAAATGTGATTGAAATTTATGCTGATTACAAGCAAAGTCAAGGATATTCTAAATTTGAGATAGCTGCCAAAAGAGAGGCTTTAGAGAATGTTTTAATCCCTTATAGTGAAAAAGAAAATATTTCTATGCTTGAAAATGCCGGATTTAAAAAAATAGAAAGTATTTTTAAATGGGTAAATTTTGAAAGCTTTATAGCTTTTAAATAAAATTTAATTTTTTAAGCTTTCATTATCATCCCAATCTTCTTTTGGGATAGCCACGCTAAAAGCATTAACACAATCTTGACTGATGATGGATTTAAGTCTGCATTCATCACTTCTTTCTTTGGCTTCTTGTGGGTGAGTTTTGTAATATTCCACACTTTTTGTTTGCTCACAAGCGATAAATATCATACCTGTAGCTAATAAAAACAGCATTTGAGTAAAAAAATTCATGTATTATCCTTTTGATAATTATAGTAGTAAAATTTTAACTATTTTTAAAAACCAATTTTATTTTTCATTATAAGAAAATACAGGCAAAGCCCATCGATATTTAATGGCTAAAAGTCTTAAAACAACTCCTATAAAAAGAGTAACTAAAGTGCAAAGAAGAGTGTGAATTTGTAGCCACATTGTCAAAAGATAATAAAGTGCGCCTGTTATAATAGCGATGCCGGCATAAATTTCTTTTTGAAATACAAGTGGAATTCTCATGCAAAAAATATCTCTTAAAATTCCACCAAAAACACCTGTAATTGTAGCCGCTACAATAGCAATAATAAAGCCATAATTTAATTTCATAGCAATTTGTGCTCCAAGAATACTAAAAACAACAAGTCCTATGGCATCGAGTGTTAAAAATAAAGCTTCCAATCTCGTTACTATGCTAGGAATCCTAGTTGCAGCAAGGGCAAAAAAGCAAACTAAGAGTATATATTCTGGATGTTTTACCCAAGTGAGTGGGTAATGCCCTAAAAGAACATCACGTATGCTTCCACCACCTATAGCAGTGACTAAGGCTATAAACATAACCCCAAAAAGATCCATTTTATGTCTTCCTGCTGCTAGGGCTCCCGTCATTCCTTCTGCTGAAATTCCTACAATATAAAGCACGGTTATGGTTAATTCACTCAGATCCATTTTTATCCTTTAAAATTGCTCACAAGGGATTTTATAATGATTGATTTTTTCATCATCGACTTCATGATTTGGCACTTGATAGCATTCTTTGAATTTTGGAGTTTGGATGATTTTAACATAAAAACTAGGTATTGCAATATTGTTTTTTATGCGTTTTGGATTTTTATCATAAAGAACAAGATTTAAAACTTCCACGCTTTGAAATTTTAAGGATAATTTTCTTTCTCTTTGCTCGATTTCGTTCCAAACTTTAGCATTGATTTGCTCATTTTGTGGAGTCATATTGCTCATTAAAAAAACGGAATTTTGAGCGGCTTTACTAAAGCGAAATGAAGCGTTTGATGCCGTATGCCCGCGAGTATATCCGCTGTGTTTGTAATCACTCCAAGTGGTGCGGTATTTTTTAGGAATATTGGTATCATCTTCAAAACGCGGTCGTTTTTTAATTTGTTTCATTTTTAAATTGGAAGCTTTAACTTTGTAAGCAACTGCTTTAGTGCCTTTTAAAGAATAATCATAGCAATTGATATAAAAAAATTTATTTAAAACTTGAGAGCAATTAAAAGAATTAAAATAGGATGAAAAATCTTTATTTGGTGTGTAAGATTCAAGAGCAAATGCGCTAAAAAAGCATAAAAATATCAAAGTGAGTGTTTTCATCAAATTTCCTTATCTTTGCTGGTGCAAAGATGACTTAAAAAGCATTCCTTACACAGAGGTTTTTTTGCTTTACAGGTGTATCTTCCAAAAAGCACCATGGCTTGATGAAGATAATTAAGATTGTCTTTGAAAATACGCGTTAAATCTTCTTCTGTAGCCTCTGGAGTTTTTGCCTTACTAAGATTTAAGCGATGAGAAACTCTAAAAACGTGAGTATCTACGGCCATAAAATTAGCTCCGCACCACTCGATTAAAACAACATGAGCGGTTTTTTGTCCTACTCCTGCTAAGGATTTTAAATCTTTTTCATTTAAAGGAATTTCCCCGCCAAAATTTTCACAAACAGCCTTGGCCATTTTAATAAGATTTTGCGCTTTGTTGTTAAAAAAAGAACAGCTTTGGATGTAGCTTTTTAAGCTTGCTAGATTGGCATTTGCTAAGCTTTTGATATCTGGATAAGCTTTAAAAAGATCTGGAGTGATTAAATTCACTCTTTTGTCAGTACATTGAGCTGAAAGCATCACGCAAACTATAAGTTCATAAAGGTTTTTAAATTTTAATTCTGTGACGGGTTTGTCAAATTTTTTTAAAAAAAGTTCTTTGATTTGTAAATTTCTTTTCATTTTTTTATTTTAGTTAATTTGCTTTAAACCAAGTTGAGATATAATAGATTTATCTTAAATATTTTAATTAAAAAGGAAACTCGATGAAAAAATTTTCTCTAGTCGCGGCAACTTTGTTTTTTGGTATAGCTTTAAGTGCTAATACAGCTACAATAGCTACTGTAAATGGTAAAAATATTAGCGATACTGAGGTAAATGATTTTTTTGCTCCTATGCTTAGAGGTCAAGATTTCAAAACTTTACCTGATAATCAAAAAAAGATTCTTTTGCAACAATATATCATTCAAGATTTAGTTTTGCAAGATGCTAAAAAACAAAATTTAGAAAAAGATCCACTTTATATAAAAGAGCTTGATCATGCAAAAGAAAGCATTTTGGTTAATGTGTATCAAGAAAAAATTTTAAATTCCATTAAAGTAGATCCAGCTAAAGCTAAAGCTTTTTATGATCAAAACAAAGATAAATACGTAAAACCTGCTTCAGTTCAAGCAAGACATATTTTAGTTTCTAGTGAAAAAGAAGCTAAAGAAATTATCAACGAGCTTAAAAAATTAAAAGGTAAAGCTTTGGAGGATAAATTCAGTCAAATTGCTAAAGAAAAATCTATAGATCCAGGTTCAAAAAATCAAGGTGGAGAGCTTGGTTGGTTTGATCAATCAACTATGGTAAAGCCTTTTACAGATGCAGCTTTTGCACTTAAAAATGGTACCATTACAACAACTCCAGTAAAAACAAATTTTGGATATCATGTTATCTTAAAAGAAAATTCACATCCAAGAGAACAAATCAAGTTTGAAGATGTGAAACAAGGCATTGAAAACGGACTTAAATTCGAAGAATTTAAGAAGGTAATGAATCAAAAAGGTCAAGAGCTTTTAAATAACGCTAAAGTTGAGTATAAATAAAATGGGTGTATTAGATTTAGTTAAACCAGGAGTTATAAGCGGTAACGAGTTGAACAAAGTCTATGATTATGCCAAAGCAGAGGGATTTGCGATCCCTGCTGTGAATGTTGTTGGAACAAATTCTATTAATGCGGTTTTAGAAGTTGCTAAAAAAGTGAATTCTCCTGTAATTATTCAGTTTTCTAATGGAGGTGCTAAATTTTACGCCGGTAAAAATTGTTCTAATGGGGATGTTTTGGGTGCTGTTAGTGGAGCTCAACATGTTCATTTGCTTTCTAAGGCTTATGGAATTCCAGTTATTTTACACACTGATCATGCTGCTAGAAAGCTTTTACCTTGGATAGATGGCTTAATCGTAGCAAACGAAGAATTTAAGAAAAATCACGGACAAGCGTTATTTAGTTCTCATATGCTTGATCTTAGTGAAGAAAGTTTAGAAGAGAATTTAAAAACTTGTGAAGAGTATTTGAAAAAACTTGATGCTTTAGGAATTTGTCTTGAATTAGAACTTGGTTGTACAGGTGGTGAAGAAGATGGCGTTGATAATACGGGTATTGATAATGCTAGACTTTATACTCAGCCTGAAGATGTAGCTCTTGCCTATGAAAGACTTGGAAAAATCAGTGATAAATTTTCAATCGCAGCAAGTTTTGGTAATGTTCATGGAGTTTATAAACCTGGCAATGTAAGTTTACAGCCTGAAATTCTCAAAAATTCTCAAAAATTCATAAAAGAAAAATTTGGGCTAAATAGTGATAAGCCAATTAATTTTGTTTTCCATGGTGGAAGTGGAAGCGAATTAAAAGATATTAAAGATGCGGTAAGCTATGGTGTGATTAAAATGAATATTGATACAGATACTCAGTGGGCTTTTTGGGATGGAGTTCGCGAGTATGAAGCTAAAAATCATGCTTATTTGCAAGGTCAAATTGGAAATCCAGAAGGCGATGATAAACCAAATAAAAAATATTATGATCCACGCGTATGGTTAAGATCAGGCGAGGAAAGTATGATTAAGCGTTTAGAAATTGCTTTTGAGAATTTAAATTGTATTAATAAAAACTAAGCCTTGTGCTTAGTTTTTATTTTAGTTTAAAGATTATTTTTAAATAATTTTTAAAGTAAAATTTTATTTTTGATTAGGGATTGTTTATATGGAAGTAAAATCGGATGAAATTGCAGAACTTATTTTGCCTGAAAGTAAAGAAAGAAAAGGATATTTTGTTTATTTAAAGATTATTTTTATTCCTGCTTTGCTTTATTTTTTGATTTTGCTGGGTTATTTTCATGTTATAAATTTTGAAGTTGAATTACACACAGTTGTTATGACGGGCATTATTTTCTTTGTCGCTCTTATTTTTGCACGTCATAATTCTGAATACGCCTATAGTATTTTTGAACAACAAAAAGATGAATTTAAACAAGCTTTAAAAAGACATATTATGAAACATTTTCTTGTTATAGGAAAAGACACAAAATCAAATGCTAATTTTGATGATTTTGCTTATAGCTATATTAAAGAAACTAGAAATGAGAACTTTGCAAGTATAGGTTCGGCAATTTTTCCTATGATGGGAATTTTAGGAACTTTTATCAGTATTGCAATTTCCATGCCAGATTTTAGTTCCAGTAATACAGCGGCTTTAGAGCAAGAAATTGCAAATTTATTAAGCGGAGTAGGGACTGCTTTTTATGTTTCAATTTATGGTATTTTTTTAGCTCTTTGGTGGATTTTTTTTGAAAAATTTGGTAAGAGTAAGATTGAGCGTTTATTAAATCGTCAAAAAAATTCTACAAGTGGATTTTTTTGGACTAAAGAGGAACTTGATCAAAGATATTTGAGTGAAAGTTTGCAACATTTTGAAAAGATCGGTGCTATTTTTAAACAAGTGAGCAATCAGGATTTTTTTGCAGAGCTTGATCATGCTATTGATAGAAAATTTAAAATTTTTCAAGATATGATCAATGTTGAAGAAAAAGCTATAAGATTAAGTGGTGAACATATTAAACAGACCATGGGAGAATTAAGTAGAGCGCAAAGAGATCAAAGAGATCTTGGTAAATTGTATAGTGAAATGCTTAATGGTATTGGCATGCTTAATCAAAATCTTAAAGAAGTTAATATGCGTATGTCAGAACAATACAATCGTTTATTGGATATTAGCAATGAAAAAATTCAACATTTTGATAAAACTTTGGGTGTTTTTACGGAGGAAATAGAGCGTTTTAGCTATAATTTTAAACTTTATGAGCAAGAAATGCTTCAAAGTCAGGAGAAAATTTTTGAAGGATTTAAAACAAGTCTTTTCGAGGGAATGCATAAATTTAAAGAAGTGTATGAAGAAGAAAAAAGTATTGATGAAAAAATTAAGATGATGGGAGAATTTAAGAAAGAAATTCAAGATCTTAATGAAGAAACCAATGAAATGATAAAAAAATTTAGTAAAGAGCTAGAAGAAAAAGAAGTTGATGCTGAAGAAAATAAAAATACAGAACAATCAGATCTTATTAAAGAAGATGAACAAGAAAAAGAATCGGATTTGGAAAAGGTAAACGAAGAAAAAAATTATGAAAAATGATTTTAAAGAAGATAATAATTTTTGGATAGCCTATGCTGATTTAATGGCAGGTTTGCTTTTTGTTTTTATCTTACTAATAGGCGCTATTGTGGTTAAATATGTTTTAACTCAAAGCGATTTAAGAGAGATTAAAGATAGCCTAACTAAACAAGAAGCACGCTTGGAAGAAAATAAACAAGAATTAAAAAATAAAGAAGCAATTGTTTTTAAACTGAGTTCCGATTTAAACAATGCTTCAAGTGCTTTAGATCTTGCCAATTTACAAAAAGCAGAACTTGAGGCAAATATAACTAACTACAAACAATTAAGTCAGGATTTAAATTCGACTCTTGATAATAAAGACAAACAAATTCTTATTTTACTTGGACAGCTTGAAAAAAAAGATGAAGAGTTATCCAATTTGCAAGAAGAATTTAAACAAGCTAAGGAAAAAATTCAAAATTTAGGACTTATACGTGAAAATTTAAGCAAAGAATTGCAAAAAAAGCTTGACAATAATATTACAATCAATGATAAAACAGGGGCAATTTCTCTACCTGCTGAGGTTTTATTCGATAAGGATTCTTATGTTTTGAAAAATGAAGCAAAGGCAAAATTGAGAAAAATTTTAAGTGAATATTTTGATGCGATTATGAATGATCCAAAAATTTTATCTAATATTGAAAATATTATTATTGAAGGACATACAGATAGCGATGGATCTTATATTTATAATTTAGATTTATCTCAAAAACGAGCCTATGAAGTGATGAATTTTATTTATAGTTTTTATAAGGATCCAAGATTGCAAAAACTTTTGATGGCAAGCGGTCGATCTTTTTCTGATCCTATTATGAGTAATGGAGTAGAAGACAAAGATAAAAGTCGTCGCATAGAAATCAAATTTAGCATTAAAAATGATAATGCCTTAAAAGATGTAGAAAATTTTTTTGAATTTCATTAAAATTTTATGAGATGCTAAAATCTACTATTGATAAAATTTGCTTTAAAGGTTTTGAATTTTATGTAAAACGAGATGATTTACTAGGCGAAATCAATGGCAATAAGGCTAGAAAACTTGCCTTTTATTCCTCTAAAACCTATGCTAAACATCAGCGTTTTATCAGTTATGGTGGCATTCAAAGTAATGCAATGGCTGCGTTTAGTCTTTTTTGTTTTAAAAGAAATATAAAATTTATTTTTATCTGTAAGAAAATTCCATCCTATCTTAAAGAAAATCCATGCGGCAACTATGCTTTAGCTTTAAAAAATAAGACTGAAATCATAGAAATTGATGATAATCTAAAAGAATATGCCTTATCTTTGTGCAATAAAGATGATATTTTTATAGAACAAGGCGTGGCTAATTTAAATGCAGAGCAAGGTTATAAAGAATTGGCAAATGAAATTAAAGAACAAAGCCTAGAATTAAATTTGGAATTTGATATTTTTTTGCCATCTGGAACAGGAACTTCTGCCGCTTTTTTAGCCAAATATTCTCAATTTAAAGTTTTTACTTGTGCGTGTGTTGGTGATGAAGATTATTTAAAAAAACAAATTTTAGAGCTAATACAAGATTATGATTTTAAAAATTTACAAATTTTGCAAAAAAATCAAAAATACCACTTTGGAAAACCTTATAAAGAAATTTATCAACTTTATAAAGAATTAAAACAAGAATGTTCTATAGAATTTGACTTGCTTTATGATATGATAGGTCTAAGTGTTGTGTTAAAAAGAAAGTGGGAAAAGCCTTTGCTTTATATACACCAAGGAGGCATTTTAGGTAATGCTTCCATGCTGCAAAGATACGCTTTTAAGAATTTTAAATAATTTTTATTTTTTTAGATACATTAAGAGGTTTTTGCAAGCTAAAGAAATAATTTTATATGTTTCATTAAAATTTCCACTATACCAAGGATCAGGAACTTCATCATAACCCAAATCAGAAGCAAAATCAGTCATTTTTAAAAGTTTATTTTGAGTATTATTAAATTTTTTTAAAACATTGTCAAAATTAGAATTATCCATAGTGATTAAAAAATCACTTTCGTCACAGAGTTTTTGTGTGAGTTTTTTGCTCTTGAAATTTTGATGCTCAATATTAAGACTTTGAAGTTTGGTTTTTGTACCAAAATGCATTCCTTCACCATCGTGTTCTCCTGAAGTACCTGCACTGGTAATGAAAAAAAGTTCTTCTAATTTATTTTTTTTGATTAAATCTTTCATGACAAATTCAGCCATAGGAGAGCGACATATATTTCCTAAACATATAAAGGTTATTTTTTTCATATTTTTCCTTTGTGTTTTAATCAAAAATTATAAAAAGTATCATACAATAAAACCATGGAAAAATTCAATAAAACTTTGTGGATATGTTGGTTTGGCGTTTTTACCACGAGCATGGGGCTAAGTCAAATTGCCCCTATTTTGCCTTTATATATAAAAGAATTAGGACATGTTAATCCCAATGATATTGCATTTTATTCAGGGCTTGCTTTTGGCGTAACTCCGCTTGGAATGGCTATTTTTTCACCTCTTTGGGCTTTTTTAGGTGCAAAATATGGTTATAAAAACATGTTGCTTCGTGCGAGTTTAGGAATGTCACTTTTAACCCTATGGCTTGGCTTTGCTCATAGTGCTACAGAAGTAGTTTTAATACGCGCTTTAACAGGGATTGTTTCCGGTTTTACATCTGCATGTGTTGTTTTTATAGCAGTGATTGCACCTAAAGAAAAAGTAGCTTACGCTTTGGGTACTCTTTCTACTGCTTCGGTTAGTGGCAGCTTGATAGGACCTTTATTTGGTGGATTTGTCGCTGAGTTTTTAAGTATTAGCATTGTTTTTGATCTGATAGCATTTTTAATCGCTTGTTCTTTTGTGACGATTTATTTTTTTATCCATGAAGATAAGAAAAATAAAGAAATTCAGCAATATACCCATAAGAAAAAAGAAAATAAAACTCTTATTATTATCCTTTTTATCACAACTTTTATAATTCAATTTGGAACTTTTGGAGTTATGCCTATTTTAAGTATTTTTGTAGAAAAAATTCATCAAGGAGGCAATTTAGCTCTTTGGGCTGGAGTTGTTGTGGCTTCAAGTGGCGTGAGTAATTTATTTTTTGCACCAAGAATTGGTAGTTTTGCGGATAAAATAAATCCAGTTAAGATTGTTTTTTATTCTTTGATATTTTGTGGAATTTGTTTTTATTTGCAATCTCTAGCCACAAATGTCTATATGCTGATTTTTATAAGATTGTTAATAGGAATGGCACTTGGCGGTCTTTTGCCTTGTGTGAATGCTCTGCTTAAAAAAAGCGTGAGCGCAAAAAATTTGAGTGTTATTTTTGGTCTTAATCAAACATTTCAATTTTTAGGCAATTTTTGCGGAGCCTTTGGAGGAGGAGTAATAACAGCTTATTTTAAAATAGAAATGGTTTTTATTCTCATGTGTTTTATTTTTATATTTAATGCTTTAATCTTTTTATTATTTAGAAAGCATATTTAATTTTTTAAAATTTCTTTGATTTTTTCATATTCGCTTATAAGCTGTTCAAGGGAAAAATTTAAATTTGCAGGGGAAGTGGATGGTAAAGCAATAGCATCTAATTTGGGATAGAATTTTTTAAAAAAATGATAAGCACTTTTTCCTGTGGTAAAGATGTGTTCTATTTTGGCATGATTAAAAATAATGTTTAAATCATTGGCTTTGGCGTAACTTATGGTTTTATCATCGGAGTTTTTTATTTTACAACTTTGAAGTATATCCCAAAGGGCTATTTTTTGATTTTTTAAAAATATTTTTTGCTTTTTAATGTTTGATAATTTTACAGAGAATAAAATTTCAAAAATAGGCCAAAATCTATTTCTTGGATGTTGATAGTAAAAGCCATCTTTTCTAGATTGGATTGAAGGAAAGGATCCTAGGATTAAAATTTTAGAATTTTTATCGAAAAAGGGTTTTAAAGGATGAGTGAGAAAATCACTCATTCGCATAAATCCACAGAAATTTTGCCATTTTTGATTTCACTTACTTTTACTTTTAAAATATCTTGTTCTTTGATGTTTAAATGTTTTATTTTAGAATGATGAATTAAACCATCTATATCATCTTTAAGCTCTACAAAGGCTCCAAATTGAGTGATTTTCTTAATCACTCCTTCAAATTCTTGACCGATTTCAAATTCTGATACTTTCTTTTCTTTTAGTGATTTTTTATGGGCTTTATTAGACGTTGTAATATTTAAAATATAATTTTTAGCAGCCATAATTTGTTCATTATCGCAGCCTGAAATTTTCACCTCACCTTTATCTCGGTCAAGATCAATGGATACATTAAATTTCTCTATAATTTCTTTAATGGTTTTGCCACCTTGACCTATAATATCTACAATTTTAGATGGCTCGATATTAAATAGTTCTATTTTTGGTAAAATTTCTTCATTAACAACAATTTCTTTTGCCGCTTTTTCCATAATATCTAAAATATGGAGTCTTCCTTCTTTGGCTTGATAAAGGGCGATTTTTAATTTTTCTTGATCTATTCCGCCAAGCTTAATATCCATTTGTAAGGCAGTGATACCATTTTTATTTCCAGCAACTTTAAAATCCATATCCCCATCGTGATCTTCAAGCCCCATGATATCGGTTAAAACTGCAAATTGATTATTCTCAAAAATCAAGCCCATTGCAACCCCAGCAATGAGATCTAAGCTAGGAACTCCTGCAGCGCGCAAAGCTAGAGAGCCTCCACAAACTGTAGCCATAGAGCTTGATCCATTACTTTCTAAAATTTCACTAACTAAACGGATAACATAAGGATAATCTTGTGGCACACTTGGATATAGAGCTCTTTTTCCTAAATTTCCATGTCCTAATTCTCTTCTGCTTGGTGCCTTAATAGGACTAGCTTCGCCCACTGAAAAACCTGGAAAATTATAATTTACCATAAAACGTTCACTTACAGGATTTTTTTCATTGAGTAAATCTATCATTTGAGCGTCATTATCTCCGCCTAAAGTTGCTACAACTAAAGCTTGAGTTTGTCCCCGTGTAAAAAGACAAGATCCATGAGCATTAGGGAGTATATTTGTTTCTATGCTAATAGGTCTTACTTCTTTTAAGCCTCTGCCATCTGCTCTTTTTCCCTCATTTAGAATTTGAGAGCGTATGATATTGCGTTTGACTTTATTTAAAGTGCTAAGCACGCTTTCTTCATCCCAATCTTTGGCGATATCTAATTTTATAATTTCTTTAGCAATTTTATTTAATTCACTAGCTCTTTCACTTTTTGCCATTTGATTAATAGCTTGTTTGATATCATTGTGAAAATTATTTTCTAAAAAGGTGAAAATTTCTGGATATTCGATTTCATCTTTTAATTCTATAGGATTATTTTTTTTGTGTTTCATAAAAGTTTTTTCATAGGTGCTTGATCCTTCTAAGATAGCTTTTTGAGCTAAATTTAAAGCTTCTAAAGTTTCATCTTCACTTAGCTCATTCATAGCTTGAGTATTTTGATTAAATTCTTGACTTGGTAAGGCTCTCATTTCTATCATTAAAAGTTCATCTTTTACTCCAGAAACATAAAGATCCAAAGTGCTTTTTTTAAGTTCTTCATTGCTAGGATTTAAGATAAAGTTATTATTAATGCGTCCTATACGAACCCCACAAACTGGAGCTTTCATAGGAATATCACTCAAATAAAGTGCCACGCTAGCAGTATTTAAACTCATGACTTGTAAGTCTGTTTGAGGATCGACTGAAAGAACCATAACGACAATTTGAGTTGGATAGGCATATCCTTTTGGAAAAAGTGGGCGCAAAGATCTGTCTATAATCCTAGCTGTAAGAGTTTCAGCATCGGTTGGCTTGGTTTCTCTTTTGACATAACCTCCTGGAATTTTACCTGCAGCATAAGCTTTTTCTATGTATTGAACAGTTAAGGGTAAAAAATCCTCTTCAACTGGTTTTTCTTCTCTTGCAACTGTTGCTAAGATAACACTTTTTCCTTGCCTCATTAAAACAGCACCAGAGGCTTGTTTTGCTACTTTGTCTATATCAAAGATTTCTATATTTTTATTTACTTGAATTTCGTATTGCATTGTTTGTCCTTTTTTTCCAGATAATAAATGGGTTAAATTTTTAAAAATATTAAGCAAGTATCCTTCCTTATTAAATTTTATTTTCAGTTTCAGCTAGTGAAAAATCATATTTAATTCCACCTATTGGGTAAAAATTAAATACAAAATAAACCCCGCTTTGATTTTTGGCAGTAATCCCAGCACTTGTAAGCTGTGGATCAATTCTTTCTCTATACATCAAAGAATAATTCCAACATTTTCTTTGGAAAGTATATCCAAATTCCCACATATTTGCATGTGCTCTTTGAGTATCAAGCCAAATTCCTCCAAATAGATTATAATTTGGTGTTATGATATAATTTGCATGAGTTCCTATGAAATTATATTTACCGTATTCATTATTTTGATAAGCATGTGAAAAATTCCAATTAAAATCAAAATTAGTGCTAAATTCAATTTGATTGATCACATTGGTAAATCTTTGATCTTTGTAAGAATAAAATGTTTCATTGCTTAAATTGATATAATCATTATAATAATAAGTTATTAAATTTTTTAATTGATCAAAGCGATGTTGTTTGTTTAAGTATTCGAGATTAAATTTATGTTTTATTTTTTTTTGACCCAAATCATTGTAAAAATATTGAACCGTGTAAAAATTGATTTGATCGTCTTTTTGAGCAGTGGACTCTTCAAGATAATTTTCGCTAATATTTCCAGATTTTGCTCCAAGCAGTGAATATTCTAAGCCAAAATTTAAAGTATGAAAAAAATATCCATAATTTTTTGAAAGATCTGTATAAAAATTAAAATTATGGGTATTTTGAAAATAATGTTCATGATCTTTTCTAGGATCATGGGTATAATTAACAAAAGAGGCAAAAAGATGCTCTGTAAAAGTGAAATGAAGTAAGTCATTAAAAAAAGCATTATGATATGAAATTGGCAATTCTAAATTAATTTGATTAGCATAAGGACCTACTTGGCGATAAAAATTATGAAAACTTGCGTCAAAAGAATAACGTAAACGTTCATCAAATAAATTATTTAAAAATCGGTGATATTGAAAACTTGGATATTCTTGTAAGGTTGATTTATTGTTTAATTTGGAAGTGTCAATATAATATTTTCCATAAGCCCCATAATAATTGTTTTCATCGGCTAAAAAATAATTAATCCTAGAGGTGACTAATGAATTTAGATCGTAAGTATCCTTTGAGCTAAGATTAAAATAATCTATGTCATTAATATAAATTCCATCAATCCATAGTCCTTCTTGAAAATTATCCCCCAATAAAGATTTAATCAAATCATCTCTAGAATATTTTAGTTCGATACCAGCATGAGTTTTATTTTTTAAATTTTCTTTATGATAATAAGAATATTTTTCTCTAAAACCCCCGAAATTAAGTTCCCCTATAGAATAAGGTGAATCTATAAATCTTAAAGTAGAATAAACTCCAAAACCTCTATTGGTTCTAATTTGAGGATCGATTTGTAAGTCCCAATTTTCATCTGTTGCTATGTAAATAGGCTGTTCATAGTATAAACCTTCACCTCTTTTTAGAACGATTTTGGGAATTAAAAGCCCGCTTTGTCTATGAGTATCAGCACTAAATCCAAAATAAGGCAAATAAAATATAGGTATGTCTTTAACGTATAATCTTGCATTGTATAGATGAACAAAATTATTTTTTCTATTTAGCCAACCTTTAGAAAATCGAATTTCCCAATCTGGATCTTCAACATTACAGCTCGAAACTGAAGAAATTTTACTTTCAAAAACTTTATCGTTTAAATAACTTTGTTTGCTTTGAAACCAAACTTCTAAATTATTATTGGAAAAGAAAAAATTGTCAAAATGTGCTTCATTGGAGTTTAAATTTATTTTTGCATAATTTGAATGAGATCGTTCATTTTGTCCTCTTAAAATATTAACATCACCAAAAAGCTCTACATCTCCACTTTTTTCGTTATATATTGCTTTATTTGCAGTGATGAAATAAAAATCTGAAAAAATAACCACATCATTTTTTGCTGTAAGTATATCGCCTTCTTTCTTTGCATTTAGCGCATAAATATCAACTTGTGCTGCATTTAAAGCAATATTTGTAAAACATAAAAATAAAAATTTACGCCACATTGACCACTACTGTTTTTGCTGCATAATCTTCCCATGTTTTACGCAAATCATTGCCTAAAGCCCATGCAAATCCTAAAAAAAATGCACTATTGCTAAGCTCGCTAACACTAGCTCTTATGCAACTTTGAATCAAGTTAGGTTTATCCAAAAGATCTTCATCTAAAATGATTATTTTACATATCATTTTTCCTAAGCTTGCGCCGTATAAATAGGTAAAAATGATTTGATAAATTAAATGAATCACAATAAAGCTAAAACTAAAATTACGTGACACTTCAATCATTTCCATTAAATCTTTTGCTTGAGATAAAGGAGTGTAAAAAATTATATAAATAATAAAAGAAAGGATAAAATTATCTATAAAATAAGCTAAAACTCTTTTTTTAAAACTAGCAATACTTAAATTTTCACGCTCTAAACGAGTGGCTAAATCTTCTTTCATTGGATAACCTGATAAGCAATATCTTTTCTAAATTGTTTTCCTTTAAATTCAACATTTTCACAAAGTTCATAAGCTTTTTTTTGTGCTTCTTTTATATCTTTTCCTACGCCAACACAGACTAAAACACGCCCTCCATCGGCCATTAATTTACCATTATCTAAGCTAACTCCAGCATAAGAAATATGGGTATTTTCTGGAATATTTTTGATAGAAATTTCTGTTTTTTCAGAACTTTTATAAGGGTAATTTTCGCTAGCGCAAACAACTCCAACAGCGTATTCTTTTTTTATATTGATTTTTGTATTTTTTAAACGTTTTTGGGTTGTGGCTAAAATTAATTCTAAGGGATTTTCAATTAAAGGCATTAAAATTTCGCATTCTGGATCACCAAAACGCACATTAAATTCTAAAACATAAGGTTCTTGATTGACAACCATGATTCCTATAAATAAAACCCCACTGAATTCACTGCCTTCTTTTTTCATTCCAGCTAAAGTGGGAATAATGATATCTTTTTTGATTTTTTCAAGCAAATCTTCACTGGCTAAAGAGCTAGGCGCATAAGCTCCCATTCCTCCGGTATTTGGGCCTTTATCTTGATCAAGAAGTTTTTTATGATCTTGAGCAGCAGGCAATAAAATAAAATCATCTCCATCGCAGACTGCAAAAACACTAAGTTCAAATCCATCTAAAAATTCTTCTATTACTATAAATTTTCCAGCATCTCCGAAACTTTCTCCACTAAGCATTTTAGAAGCTGAGTTAATAGCTTCTTCATAGGTTTGTGCGATAATCACACCTTTTCCAGCACACAATCCATCTGCTTTTACAACTATAGGTGGTGTTAAGGTTAAAATAAATTCTTTGGCTTTTTCTAAATTATCAGTGTTTAAAAATTTAGCCGTTTTAATTTGATATTTTTGAAGAAAATTTTTCATAAAGGATTTTGATGTTTCAAGCATAGCAGCAGCTTTGCTTGGTCCAAATATAGCAAGATTATGTTGTTTAAAAATATCTACAATCCCTTGAGCTAAAAAATTTTCGCTTCCTACTATACAAAGATCAATTTCATTTTCTTTTGCGTAATTTGCTAATTCTAAAGGTTTTTTAAGATCGATATTTGTGCCCAGACTTTTGGTCGCACCATTTCCAGGAGAGAAGAAAAAAACCAAATTTGGATCTATATTTTTTAAAGCTAAAGCGATAGAATATTCTCTAGCACCACTGCCTAAAATCATTATTTTCATTTATTCTCCTTTAATAAAACCCAAACAGCCGCTATTAAAGTTGACCCCAAAAAGTCAAAAGAAAACCGTTAGGCGATTTTTAAAGGCTGCAACTTCTCATTTCTTTCGAAATTCAAACGACGCCACAGACACGGTAAACCGCACACTCACAGTAATTAAAAATGTGTTGGATCACTAAAAATTCGCGTACCGTTTAGGCGTAAAATTATAGCTTGACTTAGCTTAAAATTACGTTTTAAATAAGCTTGAATTTGGTTTTTCCTGTTTTATCAAAATGTTTTCCTTGTAGTATAATATCTGCTACACTTTCCCAAACATGCTTTTCATCAATATAAACAATATCAAAAGTGTTATCACGCATTAGAGATTGATAATTAACTTTTTTAGGGGCATATTTTACGATATAGTAAGGATTTTGAGCAAAATTTTCAATTTTTAATTTGCAAAGTAAATCCAAATCTGAAGTGACAACTAAAAATTTTCTTCTTTGTTCTTTTGTGATTTTTTGAATATAAATTAAAAGTTTTTGGTCAAATGGATTAAGAGCTGATTTATTTAACCTACTTAAATAATGTTCCGCGAAAGAAAGAGAACAAAAAGAATTTTCTATATTAGTCATTGAAAAATAAGAATTTTTTACCCCTGAAGATTTTACTGATAAATGCCAAATTTTAATATCCATAATCGTAGCGCATAAATTAAGTCCTGTAATAATTTTTTTAAAAAGTTTTTCACGAGAAAGTTTAAAGGCGTTTTCAAAAATATTATAATTTTTTTTATAAAAGTCTTCTTGGAGAGCTTGTAATCTTTTAAGGGAGGTTTTGTAGCTTTCTGATTCTTTTTGAAGGTTTTCTAATTTCTCTTGACGTGCTTTGATTTTTTCTTGATCTGGATTAGCGGCTCTGGATTTAAGAGTAATTTCAGATTGTAAGGTTTTCATTTGAGCTTCAATAGATGCGAGCCTATTTTTTCTGGTATCTATGGTTGCCATAAGGGCTTGATAATGACACTGTAAAGATAGAAAAGTTTCATTAAAAATTTTAGTTATATTGGGTTTGCGATCCGCAGCCATTTGCTTGTAGGAATTTTCTAAGTGCATCATAATGCTTTTTAAAGCATTAAATTGAGTTTGATCAATAGAATTATCCATAAAAATAAGAGTATCATAAGCTTTAAATAAAAATCTTTTAATGATCACATAATCTAAAATACACGGAATATCTTTTTCATCTTCTAAGTTTGATTGTAAAGCTTCTACGGATAAAATTTCGTGAGCAAAATATTTTTGTATGGCTTGAGGTATAGTAAAAGATAAAGGAATTTTTTCTATAGAATCAAAATCTATGGTTCTGTAAAGTTCTGTAATATAGGTACTTCTTCTTGAATTTTGCAAATCTTCTAGTTCATCATCATCATTTGTTTTCCAAAAATCATTTTCTGTGATAAAATCACCTTCTTTAAATTCTTGAAATTTGGAAGGTCTTATGCTTGTAATTGTTTTATTAACTTGAGCGGGGGATCCATCTCCATTTTTGTTTTCAGCTGAAAGAGTTCTAAACTCTACAAACATTCCAACCGTAGGCATACTCTTTTTATCATTCCAAATTTGGCGATTGAAATCAAAAAAAGTATTTGCTGAATTTGTAACAGTCCCTCGTCCAGTAGAATCCATATAAATGGCTATTTTTCCGTGCATATTTCATCCTTGAAATGTTTTAAAAGAATATTTTAACTTTATTTTTATAAAATTTTAATAATAGATTTAAGATTTTTATCATTGAAATTCACATTAATTTCACATATTTTTATAATTATTTTTTTAGAATATTTTATTTTACAAGGATAATTGTGTTTTTTTATTATTATTTAAAAAATCCTAAACAAGTGGGAGCTTTATGTCCTAGTTCTAAAAAATTAAGAAAAGCAATCACTCAAAATATAGGTTTAGAAAGTGTTAAAAATATAGTTGAAATAGGGCCAGGAACAGGAGCATTTACAGAAGCTATACTTCAAAGAAAACACAAGGATGCTAAATTTTTTGCAATAGAAATTAACGATCAAATGGCACAAAAACTTTCTAAAAAATATGAAAATTTAGATTTGCAAATTGGAAATGCTGAAAATTTAGAGCATTTTTTATATCAAAGAGCTATGGAAAATGTAGATGTTGTAGTTTCTGGAATTCCTTGGGCTTTGTTAAAAAATCACGAACAAGAAAAGCTTTTAGGTGCAATTTATAAAAATTTATCCAAAGGTGGATATTTTACCACTTTTGCTTATATAATTCCAAGCCCTTCAAGTAGGGCCTTTCGTTTAAAAATATTCGAACTTTTCAGTGAAGTAAAAATCTCAAAAATAGTCTGGCAAAATATTCCACCGGCTATAGTGTATTATTGTAAGAAATAATCACTCCCATTCTATTGTTGCAGGCGGTTTGCTCGATATGTCATACATTACGCGATTGATTCCTTTTACTTCATTGATAATACGACGACTGATATTTTCTAAAATTTCATAAGGCAGATGTGAAAAAGTTGCAGTCATTCCATCGCTTGCATCTACAATACGCACGCAAATAGAATTATCATAAGTACGATTATCTCCCATAACACCGACACTTTTTACATTTAAGAGCACACAAAATGCTTGCCATGTTTTATCATACCAACCAGTACTTTTTAATTCTTCAAGTAAAATAACATCTGCTTGTCTAAGTAGATTTAAACTAGGGCGATTAACTTCACCCATAATGCGTATGGCAAGGCCAGGTCCAGGAAAAGGATGACGATAGACAACTTCTTTACTTAAACCTAGTTCCAAACCTAAAGCTCTTACTTCATCTTTAAAAATTTCTTTCAAAGGTTCAATGAGTTTTAGATTCATTTTTTCAGGTAAGCCCCCGACGTTGTGATGACTTTTAATAGTCTTACTAGCGCCGATGACTGAACTTTCAATGATATCGGTATAAAGAGTGCCTTGAGCGAGATATTTAACATCGCTATGTTTTTTTGCTTCTTGTTCAAAAACTTCTATAAAGGTATTTCCTATGATTTTTCTTTTTTGTTCAGGATCGATCACTCCGGCTAAACGACTTAGAAAAATTTCGCTCGCATCAATGCTGATAAGATCTGTTTTTAGTGTGTTTTTAAACATAAATTCTACTTGTTCACGTTCGTTAGCACGCAATAAGCCATTATCGACAAAAACAACGATGACTTGTTTTTTAATTGCACTTGATAAAAGTGCTGCCACAACACTACTATCAACCCCACCACTTACAGCACATAAAACTTTATCATTTCCAACTTCTTCGCGAATTTTTTCTGTTTGAGTTTTAGCAAAAGAGCCCATATTCCAAACACTTTCGCAATTACAAGCGTATTTGGCAAAATTTTTCAAAATGTTTTTACCAAATTCGCTGTGTTGAACTTCTGGGTGAAATTGTAAAGCAAAGAATTTCTTTTTTTCATTAGTAAAGACACAAAAAGGGCTATTTTCGCTCGTTGCTAAAACTTCAAAATCTTGAGGTAAATTTTCTACTTTATCAGAATGACTCATCCATACGGTTTGTTTTTTAGGTAAGTTTTTAAACAATGCACTATCTTTTTGGATTTCTATGGTTGCCTTTCCATATTCTTTGTGCCCTGCTGGAGCAACGTTAGCGTTAAAATGATGTGCCATCAGTTGCATACCGTAACAAATTCCAAGAATAGGCAAGCCTAAATCAAACACACCTTTGTCGCAAAAATAAGCATCAGTTGCATAAACACTTGCTGGACCACCACTTAATATAATACCTTTAGGTTCTTTTGCTTTAATATCAGCTAAGCTTACATTAAAGGGTAAAATTTCCGTATAAACCCCTTGCTCCCTTAATCTTCTAGCGATTAATTGCGTGTATTGAGAGCCAAAGTCTAAAACTAAAATATCTGCTTTTTTCATTATATCACCACCTATTGAGTTGTTCATATTTTTTAATGTTTTTTATTGAGCCATTTTGTTCATAAGTTGTGTATTGCGGATCGCCTTTATAACCACAAGAGCACAAAAAAATTAAGAAAAAAAATGATAAAATTATTTTATGGTAAAAATTCAAAATCAAAAAACGATTAGAAATGTTAGTGCTATTGTTAATGATTTGATGAGTAAATCTCATTATAAACCTTTAAAAACTTTGTTTTTTTGTAAAGATTTTTTAAATTCTTTACCACCCGCAAAGCAACGTTTAATAGCTAGAATTTATATAAAAAATGATATTTTAAATATCATTACTTCGCATCCCGCAGGCTTTCAAGAATTAAATCATGATAATAGCAAAATTTATATTAAAATTCTCATAAAAAAATACGCTCAAGTGTATCCTTTAAGTGGTTTTTCAAACATAAAAGATATTAGAGTGATGACGCAAAAATATAGCTTTAGTGTTAAAAATGAAGAAAATATCAAAAAAAATCCATACATAGAATTAAGTTTGGGCTGTTTTAAAAATACTTTAGAAAATAAAGTGTTAGCAAATAAATTTGAAGAATTAAGGCAAATTATAAAAAATGCTTGAAAAATCATCTAAAAATATTTTAGAAAAAGAATTGCAAACCTTACCTCAAAAACCAGGTGTTTATCAGTATTTTGATCAAAATGGAAAACTTTTGTATGTGGGCAAGGCGAAGAATTTAAAAAATAGAGTTAGGAGTTATTTTACCTTTCGTCCTAAATTGTGTGCAAATAGTAAAAATTCTTTAAGAATACAAAAAATGATAGAAGAGGCGGTGCATTTAGAATTTATCACAACTAATTCAGAAGCTGATGCTTTAATTTTAGAAAATTCTTTTATCAAGCAATTGCATCCAAAATACAATATACTTTTAAGAGATGATAAAACTTACCCTTATATCTATGTTGATTTTAATGAAGATTTTCCACGTTTTCAAAGCACAAGAAAGCTTATAAAAAAAACTAAAATTAGATATTTTGGCCCATTTTTTAAAGGAGCTAAAGAGCTTTTAAACGCTCTTTATTTGTATTATCCTTTGAAACAAAAAGCAAATTGTAAAAATCCTTGTATTTTTTATCAAATTCATCGTTGTTTAGCGCCTTGTGATAACGGGGTTACCCAAGAAGAATATAAAAAAATCCTAGATAGTGCTATTAATGCGCTTTTAAATCCTAGTATTTTAATTAAAAATTTAGAAAAACAAATGTTTAGTCTAGCTCAAAATGAAAATTATGAAGAAGCAGCTAAGATAAGAGATCAAATTACTACCATTAAAGATTTGGAGGTAAAAATTCAAATTGATATTGCTAAATTAGAGGATTTTGAGATTTTTGCGGTTGCTTTTAAAGATTCCATACTTTCAACGATTCGTTTTGTGGTGCAAAATGGAAAGATTATCAGTATAAATTCTAAAACAACCCTTTTAAAAAATGCTTTAAGTTTTGAAAAAAATGAAATTTATAAACAACTTATTTTAGAGAATTTTAATACCGATACACCTTTAATAGCTAATACTATTTATATTTATGAAGAATTTGACGATAGAGAGCTTTTAGAGGAAATTTTAAGCAAACGCTTTGAGAAAAAAATCAGTATCAAAATGCCAAAAATAGGGGAAAAAAGAAAAATTTGTGATCTTGCTTTTGAAAATGCACTTTTAAATATAGAAAAAGAACAAAAAAATAGCAATTTTAAAATACAAAAAGAGATTCAAGAGTATTTTGAACTTGAAAATTTTCCAAATCATATTGAAATTTTTGATAATTCCCATTTGCAAGGGATTGCAAATGTTGGAGCTATGGTGGTTTATAAATTTGGAGCATGGGATAAAAACTCATATAGAAAATTTCATCTTGAATACAAAAATGATTATGAACAGATGCGAGAAGTTTTAACGCGTAGGGCTTTGGATTTTCAAAACAACACTCCACCTGATTTGTGGCTTATAGATGGTGGAAAAGCTTTATTGGAACTAGCAAAAGATATTGTTTTAAGTAGTGGTGCTAATATAGATATTTTAGCCATTTCTAAAGAAAAAATTGATGCAAAAGCCCATAGAGCCAAAGGAGGCGCTAAAGATAAAATCCATTCTTTTAAGGGTGAATTTTCTTTGAGTGTGAATGATAAAAAATTGCAATTTTTGCAAAAATTAAGAGATGAGGCACATCGTTTTGCTATAAGTTTTCATCAAAAAACAAAGAAAAAACAAGATTTAGAAAGTTCTAAATTGGTTAAATTGGGTTTAAGTGCAGGAGCAATACATAAACTTTTAGCTTATTATGGGAATTTTGAATCCATCTATAAAGCAAATTTTGATGAACTTTGCACTCTTATAGGTAAAAAGGCGGCGCAAAAATTAAAAGATATAAAATGAAATCAAGTTTTGTAAAATCGGACACCTGCAAGATCAATGATTTTTACTTCATTTTTTTGGATTAATTTTTGTAAAAGAATCTTAGAACTTTCACTGAAAGTGTGTTCTACATCGATTTGACTTTGTGCTCTTAAATGAAGAAATTTTAGCAATTCTTCTTTATTTAAATCAAGTTTTTGTTCTTTATAATTTCTTTTTGCTAAAAAAACCGGCGCACAGGTGATTAATTTTGAAAGCTCATAAAGCTTTTCTTCATCAATTGATTTGACTGGATAAGATGGAGGCCGATCAATAGTGCTTAGATCAATTCTTGTCGGTGATATTGTAGCTAGAGCTTCATTAAGAGCTATAAATTCTTCTTCATTATCATTTAGATCTTTAACCACTAAAATTTCCATTACAAGATCGCCTTGAAATTTTATTTTAAATTCTGCCATTTTTTGTATCATTAATTCTAAATTGATATTTTTTAAAGCTCTATCTATACGATAAAAAGTTTTGGAAATGGCACTATCTAGGCTGAATTTAACCACATCAAGTTTTAATAAACTTTGAAATTTATTTTGATCAAGTACGGCTGTGCCGTTGCTTAAAATAAGAAGTTTTTTATTTTCAACGATTTGACGCAAAGAATTAATTAATTCGTCCAAATGAGGATAAAGACTTGGTTCGCCATTGGCAGTTAGAGTAAGAAAGTCAAATTCGATACCTTTATCCATAGTCATTTGAACTTCTGAAATGATTTGTGCAACTTCTATAATTTCATCTTGTTTTTCTTGTGCTTTTTTAGCTTCAAGTTCGCAATAGACGCAATCAAAATTACACTGTTTTTTACTCGGGCTTAAATCAATTCCTAAAGATCGCCCAAAGCGTCTAGAACTTACAGGCCCGAAAACAACTTTCATTTAGCTGAGCTTTCTTGAACGAGCTTGATAAAATATTTAGCATTTTCAACAGGAATATCCGGTAAAATTCCATGTCCTAAATTGAAAATATGGGCTTTATTTTTCATAGTTTGTAGAATTTGTTCCACGCTTTCTTTAATGGAATTTTTATTGTATAATCTGCAAGGTTCCATATTGCCTTGAAGGGTATATTTGTGTGATAATTTATCTCGTGCTAATTCCAAAGGAGTGCTCCAATCAACCCCAAAAACATCAAAATTTCCATCGATTTTATCTAAATAGCCACTGATTCCTTTAGGGAATAAAATGACAGGTATGTTAGGATATTTATTTTTAATAAAATTAGAAATTTCAAGCATATATTTAAAAGAGAAATTAAAAAATTCACTATATTCTAAAGCGCTTGCCCAGCTATCAAAAATTTGCACAGCATTAGCTCCTGCTTTGATTTGTTCTTCTAAATATAGTTTTAAAACTTCTGTAAGATTTGATAAAATCAAATGCAAAAATTCTGGATTTTGATAAAGCATTTTTTTACATTTTGCGTAGTTTTTACTTCCGCCACCTTCTATCATATAAGTGGCTATAGTCCAAGGACTTCCACAAAATCCTATAAGTGCTTTATCTTTTGGAAGTTTTTCTCGAGTAAGTTTTAAAGCATCATAAACATAATTTAATTTTTGATGAGCCTTTTGAGTATCTAGTTTTTTTAGGTCTTCTATGCTAGAAATTGGATCATTAAATACAGGTCCTTCTCCTTTTTCAAAACGCAAATTCATTCCCATTTCAAGAGGAACGACTAAAATATCTGAAAAAATAATCGCTGCATCCACTCCTAAAATTTCTACAGGTTGCAAACTCACTTCAGATGCTTTTTTGTAATCTTTGCATAAAGAAAGAAAATCTCCAGCTTGCTCACGGACTTGCATATATTCAGGCAAATAGCGCCCAGCTTGACGCATCATCCAAATAGGAGTATAGGGCGTTGATTTTTTAAAACAAGCATCAATGAAAATCATAATTTTCCTTTATTTTTGCAAAATTATAACAAAATTTTACTTGTTTCTTGTATCAATTTAGCTTATTTTATACCATTTCCAGCATCGATAGTTGCAAAAAGTTTATTGAGTAAGGTTTCTTCATTTTTTTTATATTGATCCTCTCTCATTTTTTGCCATGCATAAGATCTAAAATCTTCTCTAATAGCTCCAAGATCTAAGTCCTTGTTGCTAAAGTTATTAGAAGTTGTTTTTTCTTTATCTTCTTTATTTTTAACTTCATTTAAATTGGCTTGAAATTGATCTGCTGAAGTTGTTTTTTCTTTAATTTTAGTTGAGCTAAAAACAGCATTGGAAATTTGTTTAGTGTTATCTATGGTCATTGTTTTCCTTTAATTTTTATACACTATAGAACAAGCAATTTTTATTCCACCTTTCTTTTAAAGTGTTTATAATTAATTTTATCTCTTGGAGATATTAATACAAAAATCAAAGCAGGTAAGACAAAAATTGATGCAAAAAGTGCGTTAAATTCTATACCTATGCTTGTTAAAACAAGACCTCCTATAAAACTTGCTAAGGCTATACCCACATTAAAAGCTGCTTCATTAACACTGATAGTACTATCCATAATTTTATATGTATGTCGTTTGGCTTTGATAATGCTTAACATTTTTAAAGCAGGGATGGTTGAAAAAGAAAAAAATCCCATCAAAGCGATATTTAAAATAACAAAAATTGGAATATAAATTGTCCATAAAAAATTTAAAAATGTAATAATTTGCATACATAAAATTGATCTTAAAGAAAAAATAGCACCATTCTTATCTACCATTTTTCCACCCCATAAATTTCCAAAAATAGCACATATTCCATATAAAAGTAGGATATAAGTTGTATTTTGTTCTTCAAATCCGCTAATATTTATAAGCAATTTTTGTAAATAAGTATAAAGAATAAATTGCGCACCGCAACTACAAAGAGTAATGGTGTAAGTTTTAAGTAAATTGCGATGTGAAAAAGCTGGTGTAAGATTTTTTAAATTGGTGGGATTGGGATATAAATTTTTGGGCATCATATGCCAAACACCCAAAGAGGCAAAAACTGTAACGATAAAAATTAATAAAAAAATAAGTTTAAAACCAAAATGATATCCTATGAAGGTTCCCAAAGGAACACCGGTAACAAGTGCAACTGTAAGTCCTGTTACCATAATGGCCAAGGCACTAGATTTTTTTTCATTTGGAGTAATGCTTGAAATAGCGAGTGTAGCAATAACAAAAAATACACCATGCTGAGTTCCAGCAATAAAACGAGCAAAAGCTGTTAAATAAAAATTATTACTGAAAAAGATTGTTAAATTAGCTAAAGCAAAAATTCCAAGATTAATTAAAAGTTGTATATGTCTATAAAAATGGCTTAAAGTAATACTTACAATAGGAGCTCCTATAACAACTCCTATAGCATATAAAGTTGTAAGATAACCAGCAGCTTTTGCATTAATTTTAAAATAATGTTGTACATCGATTAAAACTCCAGCCATAACAAATTCAGTCACACCCATACAAAAAGCACTTAAAGCTAAAGCAAATAGAGCTTTTTTATAATTTTGCATTTTTAATTTCTTTATCAAGTTTAATTTGGTGATATTGCATGCTAAATTTAGCAGCTTCAAAGTAGCTTTGAGTGTTAATTTTCATATTTTTATAGGCTTTGTCAAATGCGGTTCCGTGATCAACGCTAACTCGAATGATGGGTAAATTTAAGCTTACATTGATACTCTTTTCAAAATATAAAGCTTTTAAAGGAGCTAAGGCAAGATCGTGATACATGGCAACTAAACGATTGCATTTTTTTAAACTTGATCGAGTAAAAGCTGTATCTGCAACTAAAGGATAGGGTAGGTAGATTTCTTTTCCTTTGAAATTTTGAATCAATTCTTTTTGTAAAATTTCATCTTTTAGGGCTTGATGAAAAAAAAATTCATCTCGTTTTGAGTGTAAATAAGCATTGATAAAACTGATGGCTTTGATCATAATTTCTTCTTCTTTTCCACCTATGACTCCATAATCTCCAGCGTGAGGGTTAAAGCCTAAAATCCCTATTTTTTTAAAATGAGTTTGTTCATAAAAATTCTTTAAAAAGATACTTAATTTTTCAAAAGTGATTTTTTGACTCACTTTTGCCAGCGGAATATGCTCGGTAAATAATCCTACAAAGAGCTTATTGCAACCTAGCATCATGATAGCATCTTTTTTAAAAAAAGATCTTAAAGCGTCTGTATGTCCTTTATAATTTATATTTGCTAATTCCCAAGCTTTTTTATGTATAGGTAGAGTTAATAGGGCATGTGCATATTTTTTAAAAGTGAAATAACTTGCAGCTTTAAAACTTAAGAAAGAATAAAGTCCGCTTTTATCATCAATCTTTCCAGGGTTTATAGTAAAATTTTCATTGACTTGAAAATTTAGAGGTAAAGAAAAGCAATAAATTTTTAACCCATTTTGATTTTTGATTAACTCAAAACTAAATTCTTGACTCTCTTTAAAATAAACAATATTGGCATTTGAAATATTTAAATTGAGTAATTCTAAAGCTTGATATAATAATTTTTCATGGATAAAATAATAAGGTTCGCAAATTTCACATAAGCTTTCATGAGAGCGTATTAAAATTTCAGGACCTATTCCATTAAGATCGCCAATGCTAATTGCAATTTTTGTTTTCATCAATAAGAGCTTTCATTTCTAAAATAGCTTTTTTAAGTCCCACAAATACAGATCTTGCTATAATACTTTGACCTATATTTAATTCACAAATTTCATTAATCTTTACGATTTCTTTTACATTTTTATAGTTAAGTCCATGCCCAGCAGCAACTTTTAAGCCAAGTTCTGCTCCTTTTTTAGCGCAAAGTTTTAATGCTTTTAATTCTTCTTCTAAATGATTTTGAAGTTTTTTTCTATCCATTTGCAATTCTTTAAGTGCAAAAGCTGTATGTGAGATATTGGTAAAAAGAGCATTATGTAAATTTGCATAAAGTCCGGTATGAAGTTCTATAAAATCAGCGTTTAACTCATAAGATTTTTCAATATCATTTAATTTTGGATTGATAAAAAGAGAAACTTCTATATTTTCATTTTTGAGTCTTTGGATGCTTTTTTTTAGATCAGGATGGTTCAAATTTAAGCCTCCTTCTGTGGTCAGCTCTTCTCTTTTTTCTGGTACTAAAGTAACGCGTGAGGGTTTTAGAGTAAGGGCTAAATTTAAAATTTCTTCATTAATGGCGCATTCTAGATTAATAGGGCTTTTGCAAAAATGGATAAGATTTTTCAAATCAAAATCTTGAGTATGGCGACGATCTTCTCTTACATGTAAAGTGATTTGATCTCCAAATTTTGCTACGATAAATGCCGCCTCTAAAAGATCAGGATCATTAACCATTCTTGCTTGTCTTAAAACAGCAATATGATCGATATTTACACCCAAAAGCATAATGATTCCTTTAATAAGTTTTTGTTATTATACTTTAAAATTTGCAAGGAAAAGTAATGCTAGGTATAGATTTGGGATCAAATACTTTAAGAGCGGTTGAGATGGATGACAATTTTAAAAAAATAAAAGAGTATGAATTTATTATAGGTGCAGCAAAAAATTTATCTAAAAGTGGGCAAATTTCAACTGAGGCTATAGAAAAAATCAAAGAAGCTTTAAATGTTTTATCTAAGGAGCAAAATTTATGCAAAGCAAAAGCTGTTGCAACGGCAGCTTTTAGAAAGGCAAGCAATACGGATGAAATTTTTAAAAATTTAAAAGAGCAATTTGGGATCAATTTTAAAGTTATTGATGCTAAAACAGAAGCTAAAATCAGCGTTTTAGGGATGAAAAATGCTCTTGCTAATTTGGGCATGAAAGGGCGTTTTGCTTATTGTGATTTAGGGGGTGCTTCTTGCGAGTTATCTTTTGATGAACATTTTCAAAGTTTTGATTTTGGCATTATAAGTTTTTATGAAAAATGTAATTTTAAAGATGATTTTTCTACTTTTTCTTTTAAAAAAATATTGAAAAAACATCCCAATTTCTTTCATAAAATCAAAGATAAAAAATTAAAAATTCATCTATTAATTCAAGATAGAAATTTAAAAAATATAGCACTTAAAGCTTTTGATGAGGTTAAAGAGCTTAAAAAAGTTTTTAAAAAAAATAAAATAAAAAAAGTGGTTTTAAATTCAGGTGTCCCCACAGCTTTGGCTGCTTTAAAATGTGGTTTAGATTATGAAAGATATGACGCTAAAAAAATTAATGGCCAAATTTTACACACTCAAGATTTTTTCAAATATGCATTAAAAATTTGGAATATGAGTGAAAAAGAGGCTAATTTTTATCTTGGAAAAACGCGTAGAAAATATTTAGCCGCAGGTTGTTTTTTGTTTTTTGCTATTTTTGGTAAAGAAGAATTTATAGTTATCGATGAGGGTTTAAGAGAAGGGCTTTGCATAGCAAATTTATAATTTTGCAAATTCAAAAAAATGGAATTTTTCATCAAAATTAAAAAATAAAATTTTGCTTTGAGAGAGTAAATTTTCATAACTTTTTATATTTTTATTTTTAGTATATTCTAGTAATTCTTCAAAGCCAAAATCGATTAAAGCTTGACTTTGTTTTTTTAAATGTAAAAGTTTAAAATTTAAATTTTCAATAGTAGTTTTTAGATGATTAAAATTCACATTATAAGTTATATCGCTTTTGCCAAAAAAATCTTTTAAAGCAATTTCAAAAGGATTAAAAACTTCGTGTTTTTGATAAATTCTTATACTGAAACGATCATTATCAAAAGTTCCATAATCAAAACCCGCAAAGATAAATTTTTCACTGATTTGATCGAGTTTTTTAAGAAAATTTTCAAGCTCTAGGCTTAATTCTCCTTTTTTTAATCCAAGTTTTTGACATCTTTGCTGTAAGTTTTCATCTATAGGTTTAAAAACGATTTGATAATCTTTTACATAAGCCATCATATCATTTTCTATAAGCTCACAAGTAAAGCTATCAAAAAGTTCATTACAAAAAAAGAAAGCATTTTTAAAACGGCATTCTTCTAAATTATTTTTATGGATAAAATCTATGCCATCTAAGGTTTTCTTTTGTAAAATTTGTAATTTTTCATGAGGCTCTATAATAAAAAAAGAAATTTGAGAAAAAATTTCAGGTCTAAATTCAACTAAAGTGGATAAAAAATCACGACTCAAATAGCCTTCATTAGCTCCGATTTCAACGATTTCTAAAGGAAGTTTTAATACGCCTTCATCAATGAGTTTTAAAAAATGTTTTGCTAGTAAAGTTCCAAAGAGATTTCCCACGCTTACTGCGGTGAAAAAATCTCCATTTTTACCTATTTTACTAACATTTTTATAGTAATTTTCATGAAGCCAGATATCAAAAAATTGACTAAATTTCATCAAACAGTGCATTAAATTTTTTTATAAAATCTAAAGGATCTACCTGTTTTTGTGCGACAAGTATTCCAAAATGCAAATGCGGTCCACTCACCCTTCCAGTAGCCCCACTTAGTCCAATAAGCTCTCCTTTTTTAACCTTTTGTCCCTTTTTTACATTGATCTTTGAAAGATGATAATATTGAGAATAAATTCCCAAACCATGATCAATAACCACAGAATTTCCAGCATAATATCTATTTTTAGCAATTTTTACTATGCCCGAATTTGCAGCATAAATCGGAGTTCCACTTAGGGCTCTAAAATCTGTTCCACTATGGTAACTTGCGACTTTTTGATTAAAAATTCTAGCTTTACCAAAATCACTTGTAATAAAACTTGCAAGAGGTATTGCAAAAGTTCCATTGTATAAAGGTTTTGGAGTGTAAGAAGCATAGATTTCATTCGCTTCTTGAAATTCTTTTTTAATGCGATCTTGAACGTTTTTAGGTGGAAAAACTTTATTTTTTGCTACTTGTATTTGTTCGCTTTTATAATTTCCTTCTAATGCATTGATGATGAATTCTTGCTGTTTATTTTTATAAATAGCGGTTAATTTTGTGCTTTTTGGAGGATTTTTATAGGGTAGAGCAAAAATGGCAAGGATTTTATTTTTATTTTTTGGATGATTAAAGGTTGGAATTATTTTATTTTGGTTTTTTAATTCTATAAAATTATTTTTATCAAGCTCTAAAAATATGGCTTGCCCTTTGATAAGTTTTATTTCTTGAGCTCCAAAGGTACAAGTAAAGAAACAAAAAAGTAAAGTCAATATTTTTTTCATAAGCTAAGTTCCTTAATGTCTGCAATTTTAAGAAATTCTTGATAGATGCTAAATACTAAAGCTTGACGATTGTTCTTAAGTTTTTCATCTTTATCGTTAATCATAACAGCTTCAAAAAAGGCATCAATTTCAGGTTTCAAAGCAAATAATTTGTTAAGTTTTTCTTCAATCGTAAGAGCTTTTAAACTTTCTTTAAATGCTGTATAAAGTTTTTTTTCTGCTTCTACAAATAAACTTTCATCAATGGTATTTGTAGTTTTTTGAGCGATATTAGCAAGGCGTTTAAAGGTGCTAAAATAATCACTAAAATTGCTTTTTTGACTGATTTTTGCTAAAGCTTTAATGCTTTCATCAATGGAAACAATATCGGAATTTTTTGAAACAAGAACAGCTTTGATAAAGCTAGGATTTAAATCATAAAATGTATAAATTCTTTCAAAAATAAAATCTTTTAAAATTTGCAAATTAAAATTTTGATAATTTTTTAAAGCTTTTTCTAAAAACGCATTGATATCGAAATTTTTATTTAATTTTAAAAGTATTTTTAAAATCCCATTAGCAGCACGTCTTAATGCATAAGGATCTTTTGTTCCGCTTGGAATTTTACCTATACTAAAAAGTCCTAAAAGAGTATCAAATTTATTAGCTAAAGCAACTATGCTTGAAAATTCTGTGCTAGGAAGATCTGATTTTTCAGAATTTGGCAAGTATTGCTCTTTTATAGCTAAGCAAATTTCTTGTTCAAGTCCCATTTTGGCAGCATAATAGCCTCCGATAATTCCTTGTAAATCTGTGAATTCATAAACCATTTGAGTGGTTAAATCAGCTTTGGCATAGTAAATAGCTTTAGAAATTTTTTCAAAATCATTATTTTTTAAAAATTCACATAAAATTTTTGCCAGCTCAATTTCTCTTGAGCTTTTATCACTCATTGTTCCTAGATTTTCAAGATAAACGATTTTTTTAAGCTTTTCAGGTTCTAAGCCTTTTTGTAAATCATTTTGATAAAAAAACATTGCATCGCTTAATCTTGCTCTTAAAACTCTTTCATTACCATGTATGATTTTAGAATAATCCTCACAAACCGCATTGCTAACAACTATAAAATGATTGCTTAATTTATTGTTGTTAAAAACAGCGAAATAGCGTTGATTTTCTCTCATTGAAGTGATGATAACTTCATTAGGAATTTCTAAAAAGGCTTTATCAAAACTTCCAAAAAGAGCTTTTGGATATTCTGTAATAGCTACAACTTCAGCTAAAAGTTCTTTATCTTCGCTAATAGTGATATTGTGTTTTATTTCGAGTTCTTTAAATTCATTTAAAATTTTTTCTTCGCGTTTTTTTGGATCAAGAATGATAAAGTTATTTTCTAAAATTTGAAAATATTCTTTAATGTTTTGAAAAGGACAGAAATCATAACTTACACTTCTATGAACAAAGGTTTTTTTAGAGCTTTTAACTCCAAAAATTTCAAATTCAACCAATTGATCGCCTAAAACACATGCAATATTTCTAATAGCACGTATAAATTCAAAAGAATGATCCCCCCAACGCATACTTTTTCCAAAATTTAAGCTTTTGAGGAATTTATTGATCATTTCTCCTAAAATTTCAAAACTATTTTTTCCTGTCAAGGTTTTTTGATAGTATAAAACTTCTTTTCCTTTGATTTCTTTGAATTCAAGTTTATTTTCTTTAATACCCGCTTTTTCTAAAAATGCTTCACCCGCAGGGGTTAATTTACCTTCTTTAAAAGCTATACTTTTAGGTGCCCCTATAAATTCAGCTGTGGTATCTTCTTGCTTTTGATGAAAATTTTTATGAAAAAATACTAAACGACGCGGAGTGTAATAAAATTCAAATTCGCTCATTAAATGATATTCATCTAAAATATTTTGCCATTTTTTTTCTATATTTGGAAGTTCTTTTAATAAAGGTATAGCCGGTAATTCTTCTGTGCCAATTTCGATTAATAATTCACTCATATTTTACTTTCTTTATTATTGTTGAATTTGCGTTATTTTAGCTATATTTTTTTAAAAAACTCATAAATATTTTAATAAGTATTCTTTTAAAGTTTGCGCATCACCAAATTCATTTTCTTGTAAATTTTTTTGATACCATCTAGCGTGATAATACGGAATTTTTGCATTTTTAGCACATTCTTTGTCTTTTTGACTATCGCCTATAAAAATGCTAGTTTGATAAGGGGCTTCATCCATAAGAAGTTGAAGCATTTGTGGGCTTGGTTTAGGTTCTATGCCTACGCTTACACCTAAAATTTTATCAAAATATGGAATGATTTCATGCTTTTTAAGAATGCTTGTAAGCGAGCTTTGGGGTGCATTTGTTGCGATGGCTAAAAAGCAATTTTTACTTTTTAAAAATTTTAAAAGATCCATAACCCCTTCAAAGAGTATCACGCTTTGTTCATAGTGCTTTATAAAATATTTTTCAAAACCATCTTTAAAGCTAGAATGATGAAAATTATCTATATTGTAAAGTTCTTTACTCCAATCTATATTTGGAGTATTGATGATCTTAATTATTTCTTCTTTTTTAAGGGCGCTTAGATTGAGATTTGCGCGAATTTCATTAACGGCGCAAGAAATTGCATTTGCACTATCAATTAAGGTTCCATCCATATCAAAAAATACATTAATCATTATAATCCTTTAAATAGTTTTTGTGTTTTTCTTTATGATTTTGATTTTTTAGCTTATCTAAAGCATTTACAAGGTTTAAGAGTTCTTCTTTTTTTAAGGAAAAATCAAGACAAGCATTAACAAAATTTTCTAAAGCTTTACTATAGGTTGAATTTAAAACTACCGCTTGACATTTTTCTAAGTTTTTTTTGTTTTTTTGCATTCTTTCTTGAAATTTTTCTAAATCAAAATCCTCTCTTTTTAGGCAAGATTTTGCTGTGTTAGCAAATTTTTCTAACAATCTTAGATATTTTACCCTTAATGTTTTTTCATTAATTTTTGTCAAAATAATCCTTAGGTGTTTTTATGAATTCTGCATTCTAATGCTTCTTGAACTAAATTTCGAGCTAGAATTTTTTCTGATCTTACAATGCGAATATTATCATCAATGCTTGAAAAAAGCATTTTTTTAAGATTTCCATTAACATGGATAATAGTATCTATAGGTTTTGGATAAGATGATAAAAGTTGGCAGAGCATTTCAAGTTTTGCTTCGTTAGTGATGGTGATAATTGCAACTGCGCATTCTTCAATATTGGCAATTTTTAGAGTTTCTTCTTGAGCTGCATTTGCAAAAATTACATTTTCTCCGCGGCTATTTCCTAATTCAACTAGATTTAAATCACTTTCTAAAACCAAATAAGGCACCCCAGTATTTTTGATTCTTTGCACCATTTCTTGACCTAAGCGACCGTATCCAAAAATGACAAGATGATTTTTTAGATTGCTTTGAGAAGTGCTTTGGATCGCATTTGTATTTAAAGTGATATCTTCAACTACATTGGTAATTTTTCGTATATTATTAAGTATAAAAGGTGTAATAATCATCGTTATTATGGAAACGACAATTAAAATTTGCGAAGTTTTAACATCGAGCATATTTTTAGCTTGTAAAAGAGAAAAAATCGCTAAGGCAAATTCTCCAACTTGTGCAATGGAAAAAGCAGTTTTTAAGGCAACTCTTTTTTTGGTATAAAGAAATAAAAATCCAAAAATTATGCCAAATTTCATAAGCATAACAATTAGGGTTAAGATGCAAATTAAAAACCAATTTTCCGCTATGACGTTAAGTTGAATTTGCATACCTATTGTCATAAAAAAAAGCCCTAAAAGCAAATCTCTAAAAGGAATCAAATCTGCTTCAATTTTATGCTTATATTTTGTTTCTGCGATTAATGCTCCAGCTATAAAAGCACCCAAAGAGTAAGAAAATCCAAAATAATTGGCTAAAAAACTTGCTCCAATAACCATAAATAAAATAGTACCTATGAAAATTTCTTGAGAAGAAGTTCTAATAATAAGTCTAAAAATTCGATCGACTAAATATTTTCCTATGAGAAAAAGTAAAACGATTAAAAGGATGGCAGAAGCAAGTGAGGTAATTAAAACTTGTTCTATATTTTGGTTATTGGATGAGAGTATATCAATAAATAAAAGCAAAGGAATAACAGCTATATCTTGAAAAAGCAAAATTCCTAAAGCCTTTCTACCGTATTGTTCATTGATATCTCCATTATCATTTAAGATTTTTAAAACTACAGCTGTGGAAGAGAGTGCTAAGGCAAAACCCACTACAGTTGCACTTTTATCTTCAAGAGAAAAAATTCCTATGATGATTAAAGTAAATATAAATCCACAAGTAAGCATTTGTAAAGATCCATTTAGAAAAACTTCTTGCTTCATGGCTATTAAATACTTAAAAGAAAATTCAAGTCCAATAGTAAACATCAAAAAAACAATACCAAATTCGGCAATATGGGTTATTTCCCCTTTTCCACTTAAATGATAAATTTCAGAAATAATTTCTCCTGCTGCTATATAACCAATGATAGTAGGAATTTCAAATTTTTTTAAAATGACATTTAATACGATAGCTATTGCTGCTGCAATAAGAAAAATTTCTAAAAAATTATCCATCTTTTTTTATTTTTTTTTATAAAAAATTAAATCAAAACTATTTTTGTGTTTAACAACAGCTTTTGTAGCTGCACCTGGATTTTTTTGTTTGCTAAGTTCTAAACGTAATTCATCAATTAAATTTTCAAATTCACGAAGTTGATTTTTTAATTTTAATATAACATCAACTCCTGCTAAATTAACTCCCATATCGCGAGTTAAACGCAAAATCAATTTAATACGATCAATATCTCTTTGAGAATAAAGTCTTATTTTACCATCAGTTCGACTTGGCTCTACCAATCCTTCTCTTTCGTATTGTCTTAAGGTTTGTGGATGTATGCTTAAAACTTTAGCAACAACGCTTATTAAATATACGGGTTCGTCATAATGATGATCCATTATTTTCTCCTTATTCTGGAAGTTTTTCTTTTAAGAGTTCGATAAAATTTTCATCCAATGTTTCTGTATTAGGTAAGATAACATTCAAAATTAAATACAAATCCCCATAAATATTATTTTTTCTATTTTGCACCCCATATCCTTTTAGGCGTATTTTTTGTCCATTTTTTGAATTGGGAGCTATGGTGATTTTTGCTTCTTTTTTATCCTCTTTAAAAGTTTTAATTGTAATTTTTCCACCAAATAAAGCGGTTTTAAGTGGAATATCTATTTTTTGATATAAATCATCATCTTCTCTTTGATACATCTTGCTTTCCTCAAGTTTAACGATGATGATAAGATCTCCGCGTGTTTTATTGTAAGCACTTTTTCCTTTACCACGAATTCTAAGTTTTTCGCCTTCTTTGATTCCATAAGGAATTTTAAATTTGATATTTTCTCCTTGAAAGGTAAAATGATGCTCACCTCCTGTAATGGCTTTTTCAAAAGGAATGGTTAATTCTATAGTTGTATCCAAATTTTCTTCTTCAAAATTTCCAAATCCTCCAAAGCCTTTGGAAGAAAATCCACCAAAACGACTTCCGCGAGAAGATCCTCCAAATCCTCCACCAAATAAATCTTTTAAAATATCATCTAAATTGATACCACCCGTATTTCTTGAAAAATCATGAAAACTTTGCCCACCAAAAATAGAATCTCCGTATTGATCATATTGAGCACGTTTTTTTTCATCGCTTAAAATTTCATAAGCGGCATTAATTTCTTTAAATTTTTCTTCAGCTCCTTTTTCTTTATTGATGTCTGGATGATATTGTCTTGCTAAGCGACGATAAGCTTTTTTTATTTCATCAGAGCTCGCATTTTTGGATATTCCAAGAGTTTCGTATAAACTATTCATTTTTATCTTCCTTTGGTTGTTTAGTTAATAAAATAATTTATTTTTAGGATTCAAAATTATATCAAAAACTTTAGTCTAAGTCAATCAAGTTTTATCAATTTTTATCACTCAAGTTTTTTATTTACAATTTTGTAAATTTTTGATTTTATACTATAACTCATGTAAAATATTTTTACAAATAAAATCATAATTTAGAATACAAATTTTCTAATAGAAAGGAAAAATTATGAAAAAGATTTTTTTGTCAATAGGTTTAGCAAGTGCATTATTTGCAACAAGTATTAATTTTAATGAATCAACTTCATTAGCCAATCGCGTTAATCCAGCAGATGGCGGAGTTATATTGAGTTATCATGATTCTATTAAGGATGCTAAAAAATCAGTTGTTAATATTTCAACCTCAAAAACCATAACAAGAGCAAATAGTTTCAGTCCTTTGGATGATTTTTTTGATGATCCTTATTTTAAACAATTTTTCGATATTCCTCAAAGAAAAAACAAAAGCGATAAGGAGGTAATTAGCTCTTTAGGTTCTGGGGTAATCATTTCAAAAGATGGTTATATAGTAACTAATAATCACGTTGTAGAAGATGCAGATACAATCACTGTAAATTTGCCAGGAAGCGATACAGAATATAAGGCTAAATTAATAGGAAAAGATCCAAAAACAGATTTAGCGGTGATTAAGATAGAAGCTAAAAATCTTTCAGCTATTACTTTTGCTAATTCAGATAATTTAATGGAGGGTGATGTTGTTTTTGCTTTGGGAAATCCTTTTGGGGTTGGCTTTAGTGTTACAAGTGGAATTATTTCAGCATTAAATAAAGATAATATCGGCCTTAATCAGTATGAAAATTTCATACAGACTGATGCTTCTATTAATCCAGGAAATTCAGGCGGTGCTTTAGTTGATAGTCGTGGATTTTTAGTAGGCATTAACTCTGCTATACTTTCTCGTGGAGGTGGCAATAATGGTATAGGATTTGCTATTCCTTCAAATATGGTTGAAGATATAGCGAAAAAGCTTATTGAAAAAGGTAAAATTGAAAGAGGATTTTTAGGGGTAACCATTTCAGCTTTACAAGGAGAAACTAAAAAAGCTTATAAAAATCAAGAAGGTGCTTTAATCACAGATGTTCAAAAAGGATCTAGTGCTGATGAAGCTGGATTAAAACGAGGAGATTTGGTGACTAAGGTAAATAATAAGGTTATTAAAAGTCCAATTGATTTGAAAAATTACATAGGAACTCTCGAGATTGGAGAAAAGGTAGTAATTGATTATGAAAGAGATGGAAACAATAAACAAACAAGCTTTACTCTTAAAGGAGAAAAAGAAAATAAAGGAGTGCAAAATAATTTAATTGAAGGATTGAGTTTAAGGAATTTAGATCCTAGAATAAAAGATCGTTTGCAACTTCCAAGAGATATTAATGGAGTTTTAGTAGAGAAGGTTAAGAGTAAAAGCAAAGCAGAAGAGGTTGGTTTTAAAGAAGGAGATGTGATTGTAGGTATAGGGCAAGATGAAATTAAAAATTTAAAAGATTTAGATCAGGCTTTAAAACAAGTCAATAAAAAGGAATTTATGAAAATTTGGGTGTATAGAAATGGCTTTACTACTTTATTGGTGCTAAGATAATTTTACGAAAGGATTTTCCTTTCGTTATAAATTTTAGTTTAAAATTAGATTTTAAGATTAATTAAAAAAGGAATATAATGACAAATATTCTTATGATAGAAGATGATTTAGAATTAGCTGAAATTACTGCTGAATACTTAGAAAAATTTGATATGAAAGTCGATATTGCTCACGAACCTTATATAGGACTTTCAAAGCTTGCTTTAAAAGAATACCAATTGATTATTTTAGATCTTTCTTTGCCAGGACTTGATGGACTTGAAGTGTGTGAGGAAATTCGTAAAAAGTATGACACTCCTATTATTATTTCAAGTGCTAGACATGATATTACAGACAAAGTAAATGCTTTAGGGCTTGGTGCAGATGATTATTTACCAAAGCCTTATAATCCCAAAGAACTTCAAGCACGCATTAAAAGTCATTTAAGAAGGATTTCAAATACAAAAAGCACTCTTTCTAAAAGTGTTAAAGATCTTGTTTATGATCAATATAAGCATACAATTTCAATGAAGGGACAAGAACTTATTTTAACTAATGCTGAATTTGATATTTTAAGTTATTTAATCAAAAAAGAAGGCGGAGTAGTAAGCAGAGAAGAGCTTGTATATAATTGTTCTTCTATTAGTGAAGATTCTAGCAATAAAAGTATAGATGTCATCATTAGTCGAATTCGTCAAAAAATGGGAGATGATCCAAAAACGCCAAAATATATACATTCCATCAGAGGGATAGGCTATAAATTAACTCAATGAATAAATCTTCGATTTTTTATACCATTACTTTTATTTTTATTTTTGCTGGAGTAAGTGTTGTTTTAGGATTTTTATGGTTAATTGAATACGATCAGCAAAATTATACAAGAGAGTTGAATACAAAGTATTCTTTAATTGCTAATGCTAGACTTTTGTATTTTGCTGGAGTTATTAATGAAAAAGAATTTGAAGAACAAACAAAAAATTACAATAAAATGGAGCAAATTATAGAGCCAAAACAAATTCGTAAAATTCTTTTTAGCGGAGATGTTCTTGCTCGCGTTGAAGTTAATAATGGTCTAATAGAGATTATTTCTTATGACAATCAAGTTTATTTAAATATTATTTATGATGGGAAGATTAATCTTTATAAAGATCAAGATTATCAAACTTATAGATATTTTATTATAAAAGCAATTGCAGTGGCTGTTATTTGCATACTTATCTTGCTTTATATTTTTATTTTTAAAAAATTAAAACCTTTAAAAACTTTAAAAAAGCAAATTGATAAATTTGCAGAAGGAAGACTTGGAGATATTGAGGATGTTAGCACTGGGGCAGATGAAATTTCTCAAGTAAGTGAAGCTTTTTATCAAGCTATTTTGCAAATTCGAAAACTCAATCAATCTCGTCAATTTTTTCTAAGAAATATTATGCACGAATTAAAAACTCCAATTACAAAAGGGCTTATTACTCTTGAAATGCTAGAGGATAATAAATATAAAGAAAGATTAGATGGTATATTTAATCGACTTGAAATTTTAATCAATGAATTTGCTGCGATAGAGCAAGTAACCTCAGGAGCTGCTTTCATCAATAGAAAAAAATATAATATCTTAGATATTTTAGATGAGGCTAAAGAGATAGTGATGCGCGATGATAATAATATACGTATTTTTATGGGTAAAAGCTTTTTTGTTAATGTGGATTTTAAACTTTTTACAACGGCGATTAAAAATATGATTGATAATGGTATCAAGCATTCTCAAGATGGTTTTGTAGAAATTTACATTAAAGATAATTATATATGTTTTAAAAATTGTGGTCCTGAACTTAATAATACTTTGGAATATTATACCCAAGCTTTTACTCAAGGTACAAAACAAAAATCAAGTTTTGGATTGGGACTTTATATAGTTAATACAATTTTAGAAGCTCATGATATGAAACTTGATTATGATTATAAAGATGGAGTGAATCATTTTTATTTTATTGGTTTGAATAATATTTTAGTAAAAGAATAATTTTTAAAAAAATTTTGCAAAAAATCTTGACAAAGACATTAATTTTAAATATAATTACATTTTTAAAACTTTGATGTTCCGGATTAGCTCAGCGGTAGAGTAGTCGGCTGTTAACCGATTGGTCGTAGGTTCGAATCCTACATCCGGAGCCACTTTTTACTTCAAAATAACTTTTTATTTCATGTTTACTTTCAAATCAATAATTATTTTTTGTATAATTCTCAAAAACAATAAAAAGGGATTAAATTTATGGCAGCAAAAATTTTGCTTTTAGAAGACGATTTAAGCTTAAGTGAAATTATAGAAGAATTTTTAAGTGATGAAGGATATGAAGTTAGTGTTTGTACTGATGCCAAAGAGGCTTTAAATTTAGCCTATGAAAAGTATTTTGATTTATGGATTTTAGATGTTAAAGTTCCATTAGGAGATGGTTTTTCTTTGCTTAAAGATTTGCGCAGTTACGGAAAGGAAACACCAGCTATTTTTATGACTTCCTTAAATACGGTAAATGATTTAAAAGAAGGCTTTAGTTCAGGTTGTGATGATTATATAAAAAAGCCTTTTGAATTAGCCGAACTTGCTATACGTATAAAAGCTTTATTAAAAAGATCTTTTTCTCATAAGAATGAAGATTTTGAAAATTTAGGTAATGGTTTTAAATTTAATTTTGCATCCCAAATTCTTTTTCATTTTGATAAACCTTTACCTTTGCCAAGCAAGGAAGTTAAGCTCTTATCTTTATTGTTAAAAAATAAAAATATCTTTTTAAGCGCAGAAAAGATTTTTGAAGAACTTTGGGATTATAATGAAGAACCAAGTGAACTTAGTTTAAGAGCCTATATTAAAAATTTAAGAAAATTATTGGGCAAAGAAAAAATTATCAATCAAAGAGGCAGAGGCTATCGTTATGAGTAAAAAAGTTATCAGGCAAATTTTACTCATTTATCTTACAACCACAGGTTTTTTTCTAGCTTTCTTTTTTGTCATTTGGTATCAAAAACTGTATGAAGAACTGGTGATTTTAAGGAGTAGTTCTTTAAGAGAAATTCATAGAAATATCGTGATTAATATTATCAATTCTCGCTTCACTCCAATTGCTACAAGTGCTAAAAATATAGCAGAAAGCTCAGGATTGAATTTTGCAATTTTTGACAATAATCATACGATTTTTAATAATCTAAATTTTGATTTTAGAAAAGCAAAAATTGAATTCAAGGGTAGGGGAATTTATGATGGAAAGGTATTTTTTATTTTTCCTATGAGCACGGATTTGTATTATTTACAATACTCAAGAAATGAGGAATTAACTCAAGAAAATGGCTTAAAAGTTCTAATTCAAGGAGAAGATGTTAGTAAGGAGCTTTTTTGGATCAGGGTTAAGGTTTTTAGTTTTTCTTTTTTGGCTTTTTTTGTTTTAGGACTTATTGCTTATATATTAGTTAAAATTGCCTTAAAACCTTTAGAAGATAAAATTACTGTCTTAAATCGATTTATCAAAGATTCCACGCACGAGCTAAATACGCCTTTAAGTGTTATTTTAATGAGTATAGAACAACTCGAACGGCAAAATTTAGATAACAATAAATTTAAGCGTATAAAAATTGCAGCAAAAAGTTTATCTCAAGTATATTCTGATTTAGTTTTTTATAATTTTCCTAATACTTTAGAAGATAAAAAAGAAGAATTTGATCTCAAAAATTTATTCGAAGAAAGGATAGAATATTTTAGATTATTTTTTGAGCAAAAAAAGATTAATTTGGATCTTAAGTTAGATAATAAAGTTATGATTTTTGCCACTAAAAATCAAATCTCAAAACTTTTAGACAATCTTTTAAGTAATGCCATTAAATATAATAAGAAAAATGGAACTATTTTTATAAAACTAAAAGAAAATTTTTTTAGTATTGCTGATACAGGTTGTGGCATTTCAAAAGAAAATTTAAAATTTATTTTTGATCGCTATGCAAGATTTAACAAAGATCAAGGGGGCTTTGGTATAGGTTTATCTTTAGTAAAAAAGATTTGTCATGATAATAATATAAAGATTGTTTGTGAATCTATAGAGAATGAAGGGAGTGTTTTTAAATTAAGTTGGTAAAAATCAAGCCAGAAAAACTGACTTGATTTTAGCTTAGATGGAAATTACATCATTCCACCCATACCTCCCATTCCACCCATACCGCTCATATCAGGCATAGCAGGTTTATCTTCTTTAATTTCACTGATAGTTGCTTCAGTTGTTAAAAGCATGCTTGCTACAGATACTGCATTAAGCAAAGCAACTCTTTCTACTTTAACAGGATCGATAATACCAGAGGCAAACATATCTACATATTCGCCTTTAGCGGCATCAAAACCTGTATTTTCGTCTTTTGTATTTTCTACAGTATTAACAACAACGCCTGCATCAAAACCAGCATTTTCAGCAATTTGTTTCAAAGGCGCTCTTAAAGCTCTTTCTACTATTGCAGCTCCAATAGCTTCATCACCTTTAAGATCTAGTTTGATTTTTGATTTTGCTTTGATAAGTGCAGCGCCACCACCAATTACTATACCTTCTTCAACAGCAGCTTTTGTTGCGCTTAAAGCATCATCAACACGATCTTTTTTCTCTTTCATTTCAGTTTCGGTTGCAGCTCCAACTTTGATTAAAGCTACACCACCGCTTAATTTTGCAAGTCTTTCTTGTAATTTTTCTTTATCGTAATCACTTGTTGTTTCAGCAATTTGAGCTTTAATTTGATTGATTCTTGCATCAATATTTGCTTTATCACCTACGCCATTTACAATAGTTGTATTATCTTTGTCAATAATTACACTTGAAGCTTGTCCTAGATCTTCTAAGGTTGCGCTTTCTAAGGTTCTTCCAAGTTCTTCAGAAATCACTTCTCCGCCTGTTAAAATAGCAATATCTTCAAGCATAGCCTTTCTTCTATCTCCAAAACCAGGTGCCTTTACAGCTGAAATATTTAAAACACCTCTGAGTTTATTAACAACTAAGGTTGCAAGTGCTTCACCTTCAATGTCTTCAGCGATGATTAAAAGAGGTTTGCCTGTTTTTTGAATTTGCTCTAAAATTGGCAATAAATCTTTTAAGCTTGATATTTTTTTATCATAAAGTAAAATATAAGGATTTGAAAGTTCTACTAACATTTTATCAGCATTTGTAATAAAATAAGGGCTTAAATATCCTCTATCAAATTGCATACCCTCAACAACATTTAATTCATCATTAATTGATTTAGCTTCTTCAACAGTTATCACGCCGTCTTTACCTACTTTTTCCATAGCATCAGCAATTAAATTTCCTATTTTTTCATCAGAATTTGCTGAAATAGTAGCGACTTGAGCTATTTCTTTTTTATCTTTAACTTCGCGAGAAAGTTTTTTAAGTTCATCTATAATAGCTTCACAAGCTTTATCCATACCGCGTTTAACTTCGATAGGGTTAGCTCCTGCTGTGATATTTCTTAAACCTTCTTTGAAAATAGCATGAGCTAAAACAGTTGCAGTTGTTGTTCCATCACCTGCTTGATCAGCTGTTTTACTTGCAACTTCTCTTACCAAAGAAGCACCCATATTCTCTAAAGAATCTTTTAATTCAACTTCTTTAGCAACACTAACACCATCTTTTGTAATTGTTGGAGCACCAAAACTTTTTTGGATTAAAACATTGCGACCTCTTGGTCCCATAGTTACTTTTACAGCGTCATTTAATTTTTTAACGCCCTCATAAAGTTTATTTCTTGCCTCATCTGAAAAAATAATTTCTTTTGCCATCGTTGATCCTTTTTTTAAATTATTTTAAAATTCCTAAAATATCATCTATATTTAGTACTAGATACTCATCATTGTCAAGTTTAATTTCGGTTCCACCGTATTTGGAAAACATAATTTTATCTCCACTTGATATATCACTTATTTCTTTGCTTACTGCAATTACCTCTCCCATTAGTGGTTTTTCTTTAGCATTATCTGGTATAATTATACCTGAAGATGTTGTTTTAGTTTCTTCTACGCGTTTGATTAAAACACGTTTTCCTAAAGGTTGAAAATTCATTTTGTCCATCCTTAATATAATATTGATTTCTAGCACTCTTTAATTTAGAGTGATAAAATCATACTATAAAAAATGAATTTTGTCAATACTTTTAGTAAAAATATTTATATAACTTGAGTTAAATGGACTAAAGTTTTTTTATAAATTAACTTATAAGGATAAAAAATGAAAAAAATTTTCTATACAATACTTGCTTTAATTGTGGTGCTTATAATAGCTTCTTATGTGATATTATTTACAGGCTTTGGCAATAGTATCGTTGCCAATATAGCTCAAAATAAGATTAAAGAAAGTTCTGGACTTGATGTAAATATTACGCGTTTTAAACTTCGTTTTTCTAATGTTGATCTTCAGCTTAGTTTAGCCAATATGGTTAATCTTAATGTGTATGGAAAATTAAATTTTTTTAAATTAGGTTTTGATCTTGATTATATCGTTAAATTAAATAAAAATTATGCTCAAAATTTAGGTTTAAATTTAAAAGAAAATTTGGCTTTTGGAGGAAAAATTCAAGGAAAAGCAAGTGATTTTACAGCTAATGGTAAAGGTTATTTGTTTGGATCTGATGTTTTATTAAATGCACGCATTTATGATTATTCTCCTATTGCTTTAAATTTAAGTGCCCAATATGTGCAAATTTCAGAATTGCTAGGACTTTTTGGTCGAGCAAATTTAGCAAAAGGAACTTTAGATATAGCAAGTAAAATCAGTGCAAAAGATTTAAAACCTAATGGGAATATTATAATAAAACTTGATAATAGTTATATAAACTATGCTATGATTAAAAAAGAATTTGGATTAGACTTACCTGAAAATTCAAATTTAAAAGCTCAAATTTTGGCAAATGTAAAAGACGATAAAATTTATGCTATAAGTAAGATTTATAATGATTATTTAAATTTACAAACCCAAAAAACTTTATATAATTTGTCTGATAATACTCTTTTTACTGATTTTGATTTAAAAATTCCTAGTTTAGCCAAACTTGAAAAACTAACAAAAACAAAATTAAATGGCAATTTACAAACTATAGGAGACTTAAGTTTGGCAAACAATGTTTTGCAAACTTTGAATACCAATGTTATAGGATTGGGTGGTGAAATTAAGGCCGGTTTTAAAAATAATCAATTACTCGCCCAAATTGATAATGCGGATTTAGGAAAAATTTTAGCTATTGCTGGATATGGTAGCTTGATCAACGGTAATTTGAATGCTAATTTAAACAGCACAGGACTTGATTTTGCAAATTTTAGTGCTGAAGCAAAAATCAATAATGCAAAAATAAACACTGAGGAGCTTAAAAAAATCGCCCATATAGAACTTCCAAATACAAGCTTTAGTTTTAATGCAAAAGCAGTTGGTAAAAATAGCAATATTGCTTATAATGCGATTTTGGCTTCTAATTTATTAAATATCAAAAAATTATCTGGAACTTACAATCTAAAAAATAAAGAACTTAATACAGATTTAAATTCTTTTATCGATGATTTATCCCAATTTAGCGCTATTGCAGGACAAAAACTACAAGGTAATGCAGAGTTAAACGCAAAAGCTCATCTTATAGGATCTCAGATAAAAAATTTAAGCGCGGATGCAAATATTGCCAATGGAATTATAAAAGCAAATTCTAATGGTGAAAAATTAGATTTAGATATTAATAAACTTGATCTTTCAAAGCTTTTAGTGATTGTAGGTATGCCAAATTATGCAAGTGGAGATATTAATGCAAAAGCACATTTGGATAATGTTGATTTTAAAAATTTAAATGGTAATTTGAATTTAAAAGTCAAAGGTATTTTAAATTCTGTGATTTTAAGTAAAATTTTAGATAAAAAATTTCCAAATAATGTAAATTATGATCTAAATTCAAATATAGTTTTAAAAAATAATATCGCCCAATTTGACAATGCTTTAAATTCTACCTTAGTTAATCTTACACATTTAAAAGGCAGTTTTGATATTAATAAAATGAATTTAAAATCTGATTTTATTTTAGATGTCAATGATTTTTCTAAATTAGGATTTTTGCTAGATAGAAAACTTAAAGGTTCTGCAAGTTTTAATGGTGATGTTAGCTATGATAAAACTTTAAATTTTAATATCATGAGTAAAAATTTATTCAACGGAGCTTTAAACGCAATTTTAAAAGATAATATTATTAATGCTGATTTAAACAATGTAGATTTAGATACTTTAGCTCAAGGAATAGGTATTATAGATGTTTATCAAGGCAAGGCTAATGTAAAAGCAAATTATGATATATCAAATGAGAAAGGTGAGGTCAATTTAGATATCAAAGAAGGAAAACTTAAGCCAAATGCAATTACAACGGCGTTAAAAGTTTTAACTTTTAAAGATTTTACTCAAGAAGTTTTTCATACAGCAAACGCAAAAGCATTAATCAATAAAGAAAATATAAAACTAAATTTAAATATGCAAGCTGATAATGCCAGTATTCTTATAAATTCAGGAGAGCTTAATTCAAAAAGCGGTTCTTTAAATCTTCCTTTTAGTGCCAAAATCGATAAGGTTGATTTTAAAGGAAATATTACAGGAACAACTGATAATCCTAAAATAAAATTAGATGCAAGCAGTGTTGTTGATTCTGTAAAAAATATATTTGGTGTAAAAAATAATGATACTACAGATAAAAATAAAAAAGTGGACAAAGCAATTAATAAGATAATTAACAAGATATTTTAAGGAATTTCAATGTTTAATGGCCTTATAAGAGAAATTGCACAGGTTGTGTCTTATCAGAATAATATTTTAAGATTAAAAGCGCATCATAAACCCAATTTAGGGGATAGCATAGCTGTTAATGGAGCTTGTTTAAGTGTAACAAAAATTTATCACAATGGTTTTGAGGTTGAACTTTCTCATGAAAGTCGTTTGCATATAGCGGTGCAAAATTTAAAAGAAAATGTCCATATAGAGCCGGCTTTAAGGTTTGGAGATAGAATCGATGGACATTTAATGCAAGGACATATTGATTTTATAGGAACACTAGAAAAAATTCATCAAGATGAAAATGGAGTGGATTTTTTTATTTCCTTACCTAAAGATGCGATGAAATTTGTTGCCTCTAAAGGTAGTATAGGGATTGATGGGGTGAGTTTGACTGTGAATGAGGTTTTTGAAAATCAGATTAGATTGACTATTATTCCTATTACTTTTAAAGAAACTCTTTTTAAAGGATATAAGGTAGGTAGAAAAATCAATATCGAAACTGACTTACTTGCTAGATATATACACGCACAACTAAAAGACACCAAGGAAATATCATGGAAAGAAATAGACAAAATTTCTTATCTTTATTAGACAATGAAAAAGTAAGTGTTTTTTGTGCTTATGATCAAGATTATAATATTTTTAGAGCTAACTCTTTTAAGCAAAATTTATTTTCTCATTTAGGTTTTGAGGGTATTTTAGAATGTGTTTTTATGGATCAAATTCATTCTGATTTGGTGCAAAATTATGATACAAATTTAAAAGATCTAACTTGTGATGGTTTAATCACTAAAAAAACAAATACCGCACTTTGTGTTTTAAGTGCTGATTGCTTACCTTTGTTATTGTATCATGAAGATGGCATTATAGCGGCTTTGCATTCTGGTAGAAAAGGAAGTTTTGAAAATATTTTAAAAAAATGTGTAGATAAGATTATTTTAGAAAATCCAAATTTAGATAAAACTAAATTTCATCTTTTTATCATGCCAAGTATTTGCTGGAAAAATTATGAAATTAGTGGAGATATTTTAAATTTTTCACAGCAAAATTTTAAAGATTTTTTATCAGATAATCGACTAGATTTGAAATCTTTAGTCAAATTTCAAGCTAAAAATTTAAATATAAATCATATTTTAGACTCTGAAATTTGCAGCTTTGAAAATAAAGATTTTTTTTCTTATCGTAGAAATAAAACACAAAAACGTTTTGCGAGTGTGATTTATTTAAAGGATTGAATAATGTATGAAAAAAAAGATTTAAGGGTTTTAAAGATTATTCAAAAGGCTAGAGAATTTGGTGATTTGGATCTATGCAATGAAATTTTAGTTCATCAGCTTGTTAATTCAGTTTTTAATGAAATAGAGTCTAAAGAAAAAGAAGAGCTAATCGCTCTTTTAAATTCTTTAATAAAAGCTAAAGACAAGGCTTTGCTTAGCAATTAATTTAATTCTATATAATTTTCAAAATCTTCTTCTTTTGGAGGATTTGGTTGGTGATTATTTAAAGCCTCCTGAACGGTTTTTTCATATTGGGCTATAGTGTTTTCAAATTCCTTTTTTTGTTTTCCTTTTAATTCAGACTTAGCGATTTTTACAACTGAGGTCGGATTGATAGCTTTATTGTTAAGATACACTCCAAAATGTAAATGAGGGCCTGTGCTCATTCCTGTTGATCCCACATAAGCAATAATTTGTCCTTGATTGACCCTTTGGCCTGTTTTTATTTTGGCAAAACGACTTAAATGCGCATACAAAGTCGTGTATCCTCCTTCATGTTTTACCTGTACAACGTTTCCATATCCCCCTTTTGTTCCAACAAAAATAATCGTTCCTTTACCAGCACTTTTAACAGGTGTGCCAGTAGGTGCAGCATAGTCTATACCAAGATGTGCGCGGTAACGTTTAAGTATAGGATGATATCTTGCAGTACTAAAAGGAGAAGAAATTCTTATATAATTAACAGGTTTTGTCAGTAAAAAATTATCCAATTCTCTACCTTTTCGATCATAAAAAGTATCATTATAGGAAAAGATCTCTTGGGTGTTTTTATTAATTTCAACTGTAGCCATTTTAATTGCAATATCTCCCCATAGTTTCCCCATACGTCTTTTTTGCTCATAATAAAGCGTTATTTCGTCTCCTTTTTGGATATTTCTAAAATTAATCCCTTTAAAAGCTCGAACCATTGCACGAGCTAAAGTACTACTTCCACTTTCTTCATACACATCTTGATAGGCTGAATTTTTAATGGTTAGGTGTAAAATTCTATTATCAATTTGATAAATGATTGGAGTAAAGGTTAGTGCATATTGATTATTTTTATTTTTATAAATATGAATTTGCAAATCATCGCTTATTGGAATTAAAACTTGCTCTATATTATTATTATCATCTTTTAAAATTTGATATCTTGTTTTATAAAGTATGTCAGAAGCAAGCTCTTGATCTTCTTTATCAAGTCCATAATAAAGTGACATAGGAATAGAATTTCGTTGTAAAAATTTAAGTAAAGTATCTCCATTATCCCAAGTCAATTCTTCAACACTTAAGGCAGCAAAACTTTGGATAACAAATACAAATAAAAGTAAAATTTTTCTCATAAAAAACCTTGATTTTTATAGATTTTGAAAATTTAAAATCTATATTTTACTTTATTTTTCTTACAATTGCTTAACAAAAAAGGAATATAATTACATAAAATTATTTTTTAAAGGAGCAAAATTTGCTTAGATTTATAGCACTTTTTCTAACATTAAATCTTACTTTATTTGCTGCAAATTTCGATTTAAAGCCTTTTAAAACAGAACTTTTAAAAGTAGATGATATTTATGGTTATATCAAGGATAGTTCAGAAATTCAAATCAATTCTAGTGGTGTTGTATTACAACAATTTAAAAATTCTAAAAGCATTATAGCTAGAGCAAGTGTGATTGCTAAAGAAAATGGTCTTGCAAAATTAGAATTTAGTGTTTTTTCAGATTTAAAACAAGAAGCCTTGCCTTTGCCAAATGTTTTACCTCAAAGTGGTGATGAAGTGGTTTTAAATTTTCTTTATGATAGAGGAATGATCATCGCTCCAGATGAAAAAACTTATAAAGATTTGGTATCGGATTTTCCTCAAATTTATTTTACCCATATAGATATTTTTGGAGCACAATTAATTAGAAGTTCTACTGTTGCACCAAAGCGTAGTGATTTTAGGAAATTTTGTGCAGATAATGCGGTGGGCGTTTTAATTTTTGCTTTAGAGAATAAAGCTAAAATCATTGATTGTCAAAATTTCAATGAACTTTATGAATTTCCTATTGAAAAAGCCTCTAGTGTACAAATTCCTTTTTATTCTCGCGTGAGTGGATATAAAACTAACTTTTTTGATTTTAATGCACAAGAGATGAATGATTATTATCGTTATTATAATGCTTTAATTGATTTTTCTAAGGTTTTATCGGATTAATGAAAGAAGAATTTAAGCAATATTTTATCAAACTTTTAGGCAAAGAAAATGCTTATTTTGATCAAATGCACAAAATTGCTTATAGTTATGATGCAACTAAAAATCATTATCTACCTGATGGCGTGCTTTTTCCAAGAAACGAAGAAGATATTTCTAACATTTTAAGATTTTGCAATGATAAAGGTATCATTGTAGTTCCACGCGGTGCAGGAACTGGTATGAGTGGAGGTTCTTTGGCTGTTAATGGTGGTTTGATTTTAGCTTTTGAAAAGCATATGAATAAAATTTTAGAAATCGATTTAGATAATTTAGTTGCCGTTGTTCAACCAGGCGTTATAAATATACATTTGCAAAAAGAAATTGCCAAATATGGACTTTTTTATCCGCCTGATCCTGCTAGTATGGAGCATTCAAGCTTAGGGGGCAATGTCAGTGAAAATGCTGGTGGAATGCGTGCAACAAAATATGGAATTACAAAAGATTATCTTTTAGCTTTAAGAGCGGTTTTGCCAAATGGAGAGATAATTTCCGCAGGCAAACGGACTGTAAAAGATGTTGCAGGTTATAATTTAGCTGGAATTTTAATCGCTAGCGAGGGTTCTTTAGCGGTGTTTAGTGAGTTAACATTGAAATTAGTTGCTTTGCCTAAATTTAAAAAAACAGCCATGGGAGTTTTCCCAAATGTAAAAAGTGCTATGAATGCCGTTTTTAAAACTCTAGCAAGTGGAGTTACTCCTGCTTCAATGGAATTTTTAGATAATCTTAGCATTTATGCGGTGGAGACTAAATTTAATATAGGATTGCCTATAAATGCTGGAGCGATTTTGGTTGTTGAGGTGGATGGTAATATTGAGGCATCTATTGATGAGGATTTGAAAATAATAAAGCATTATTTTTTAGAAGAAAAAGCAAGTGAATTTAAGATCGCTAGAGATGAAAAAGAGGCTAAAGATATATGGTTTGCTAGAAAAAATTGCTCTCAAAGTATTGCTATGTATGGAAATTTAAAATTAAATGAAGATATCACTGTTCCAAGGTCAAAACTTCCTGATTTGTTAGAAGGTATTGCTGAAATTTCAAAAAAATATGGTTTTAAAATTCCTTGTTTTGGTCATGCAGGTGATGGCAATGTGCATACTAATATTATGGTTGAAGATAAGAATGATCAAGAGCAGGTTAAAAAAGGATATTTAGCCGTAGAAGAGCTTTTTAAACTTACAATTAAACTAGGCGGGACTTTAAGCGGGGAGCATGGCATAGGAATTTCAAAGGCATCTTTTATGAATTTGGCATTTTCTGATACTGAAATGAATTTAATGAGAAATATAAAAAAAGCTTTTGATCCAAATAACATACTTAACCCTTTCAAAATGGGACTTTAAAGGAATGAAAATTTGAAAAGAATTTTTAATATTTTATTGAGTATTCGTGATAAAGAAATTTTAAATTATGCTGCTGCACTTAGTTTTTATACTATATTATCTTTAATTCCGATTTTATTTATATGTTTTTCTGTTTTTACTCAAATTTCAAGTTTTAAAATGTATTATGAAAAAGCTAAGCGCGTTATTTTTGCTTTTTTAATTCCTGCGCAACAAGATATAGTGGCTACTTATTTAGATACTTTTTTAAAAAATAGTGTTAATTTAGGTATAGTCGGTCTTATAGCGATGACTTTTACTTCCTTAGCGTTTTTTTCTGGTTATGATTTTGTTATTAATCGTATCACTAAAAGCGAACCTAAAGGAATTTGGCAGAGTATTAGTTCTTATTGGACTTTATTGACTCTTGTTCCTTTGGGACTCGGGCTTAGTTTCTATATTTCTGGTTTTATTCAACAAACTTTGGATGATTATAAAATAGGATTTAATTTTTTTGAAATTTTACCCTTTGTGATTGTTTGGGGCTTATTTTTTATATCTTATTCGAGTTCTGTGTATAAAAGCTCTTTGAAAAGTTTATTTCTTATATCCTTTAGCGCAAGTGCTATTTGGTATATCGGAAAGAATTTATTTGTTTATTATATAGTTTATAATAAAACCTATGCAAGTGTTTATGGATCTTTTTCTACTATACTTTTTTTCTTTATTTGGATTTATATTTCTTGGATAATTTACCTTTTTGGACTTAAGGTTTATTTTTTTCTAAATCACAATGATAATGAAGGGAAGAAGGTTAGAAAAAATACAAAAAAGAGCTAATAATTTAAAACGAATTGACAAAAGCGAAGCTCCAAGATAACTGATAAAAATCCAAAATGGAATTTGAACATTGTTTGCATAAAATTTAAAATCAAAAAATTCTTTCAATGCAAAATCAAATAGATCTCCAATTCCAATAAAATGTAAAATCAAACTTAAGGGATAAAATATTACAAAGATAGCGCTTAAAAATATGGATAAAATTTGTTGATAACTAATCAATGGAAAGAAATAAATAACAGGTAAAGTCATAGCAAAAAAAGTCCATATATTTAAAAAAAGGACATTAAAAAAAACGTTAAAAGATTTTGAAAAATGATGTAAATATAAAAAAATATAAAAAACTCCCATGATGGAAAATAAAAATCCCACGCTAAATAAAAGCTTAGGATAGCAACAAATACAAATAAAAACACTAGTAAAAAGTGTGAAAAAATTAAGCACTTTGATATTTTTACAAATAAGATAAAATCCAAAAATAGCCATAGTTAAAGAACGCACATAAGAAGGAACAAAGCCTATAAGATAGGTATAAGAAAAAAGCAAAATAAAAATTAAAATACTTAAATCAAAACGCAGATTTCTATAAGGAAAATATTTTTTTTGAAAAAAGCTATAAATTGGAGTTAGGATAAAAAACATCAAACTAAAAATAAGACCGATATGATATCCACTAATAGCAATTAAATGAGCAATTCCGTAATAATTAACATCATTTCTTAAATCTTTAGATATAGGCAATGCAAAAAATAAAGCCCCGTAAAATTCGCGAATTTTTTGATTCGTATGTTGATTTAAAAAATAAGAAATAATGGCATTTTGTTCCTTTATTTTTAGCTTTTCAAGATCATAACTAGGCGCGTAAAAAATTTGACTAAGATAATCTTTAAAAGTGACATTTTCAGTAATGATTTTTAAATTTAAAAATTGATTATTACTCAAATTTAGATCTTTAAAACTTGTCGTGTAAAAAGCAAAATCTTTTGTTTGTATTTTTTAAAATCCAATATTTTTTATTTTTTTTGTTGTGTTTTGTATAATTTTGCAAGAGAATAGCATTTTCTATGAGATAGTGTTTATTTTTTTTAAACAGTGAAAAATTATAGTATTGCAAAGCTATATTAAAAGCAAAAATAATGATTCCAAATAAAAATACATAGCGAAATTCTTTAAAATGATTAAAAAAAGAATTTCGCCAAAGCATTATTTTTTAGAAAATTTAGCCAAATAAAACCAAATAATTCCAGCTAATGCTAATAAAAAAAGAGGAGTGATATAAGGATATTCTCCTAATTGGGTAAAGATTTCTTCTATAATATGACCAAAAATATAGGCTGCTAAACCTAGGATGATTGACCAAATTAAGCTCGCAAAAGCGTTAATAAATGCAAATTTTGTAAAATTATATTTTGCTATTCCAGCCGCTATTGGTATGAAAGTTTTTAATCCGTAAATAAATTTTTGCACGATAAGTAAAATCATACCGTATTGTTTAATTTTCATTGTTGCTAGTGCAAGTTTGCGTCGATGGTTTTTAAAATAGGGCATGATGTCTTTTTTGTAATATTTTCCAAGTATAAATAATAAAGTAGAGCCTAAGGTATTTCCTAAAAAAGCTAGAAAAATACATAGGCCAATTTCCATTTTTCCTTGAGAACAAAGTATTCCAGCAGCTAAAATTCCAACCATGCCACCACCTAAAGAATAAAAAAACAGGACTATATAACCATATTGGATTAAAGTGTCAACCATATCTTGCATTATAAGTCCTTATTTAGCATATTCTATAGATCTTAATTCCCGTATGACATTAACTTTAATTTCTCCAGGATATTGCATTTTTTCTTGAATTTCATTGGCAATTTCTTTAGCCAGTAAAGCACTTTCATCATCATTGATCAATCTTGCATTAGCAATGACGCGAATTTCTCTACCTGCATTGATAGCATAAGCATTTTTAATCCCTTCTTTGCTTTTTGCAATGTCTTCTAGCTCTGTGACTCTTTTTAAGAAGGCTTCTAAAACTTCTCGTCTTGCGCCAGGTCTTGCTGCGCTTAAGGTATCAGCAGCACATACAGCAGCCGCTTCGATGCTTGTTGCTTCTTCATGTCCATGATGGGCATAAATCGCATTGATCACCACAGGATGTTCTTGATAGCGCTTACAAAGCTCTCCGCCTAAATCAACATGTGAGCCTTCATAATCATGTGTTAAAGCTTTTCCAATGTCGTGTAAAATTCCAGCTCTTCTAGCTAAATTTTCATCACCCCCGCATTCAGCTGCAATAATTCCTGCTAAATGAGCGACTTCCAAAGAATGAGCCAAAGCATTTTGCCCATAACTTGCACGATATTTAAGTTTTCCAATCAATTTAACAATCTCTGGATGAACTTTACTTAATCCTAAATCCATAACGATGGTTTGACCTTCTTCTAAAATAGCGCTTTCAAATTCTTGACACACTTTATCATGAACTTCTTCTATACGCGCAGGTTGAATTCTTCCATCTTGAACAAGCAGTTCTATTACCTTTGTAGCAATAGCGCGACGATAAAGATTAAAGCAGCTTACTATGATGGCTCCAGGTGTATCATCGATAATAATATCAACCCCTAGGACCATTTCTAAAGTTTTTACATTACGTCCTTCTTTGCCTATGATGCGTCCTTTTAACTCATCGCTTTTAATATTGATTACATTGATAAGTCTTTCGGCGGCAAATTCTCCTGCAAAACGCGAAGTCGCTTGAGCTAGGATATAATTAGCTCTTCTTTTGGCTTCATTTTTGGCTTCTTCTTCGTATTTTCTTACTATATGTGCGATTTGGCTGCGTGAAGCTTCTTCGACTTTTTTAAGGATAATTTCACGTGCTTCATCTTGGGTTAGTCCTGTAGAACATTCTAAAAGATTAAGTAGTTCATGAAGTTTTAACTCATATTGAGTTTTTACTTTTTCAGCATCTAAATGCAAATCTTGAATTTGTCTTTTAGTGTGCGTGAGTTTTTCTTCATTTTCTTTTATTTTTTCTTCTTGAATTTGAAGTTTTTGTTCTTTTTTGGATAACTCGTCAAATTTTTGATTATAGTCTCTTTGAATTTTATGAATTTTATCTTCATATTTTTTCTTTGCCTCAAGTTCTGCATTAAGTATAGAATTTTTAGCATCTTTAAGAGTAAGCTCAGCTTCGTGCTCTATAGCTCTTGCTCTTGCTTTAGCTTGCTCAACAAAAATTTCATATTTAGCATCATTAATTTTTTTAACAATTAGGTATCCGATTGCGATGCCTATTATAGCGGATACAAATGCGATTATTGACTCTATCATTTTTTCTTTCTTTCTTATAATATTTTTTATAAGGATTGATATAAAATTCACCCATAATATCATGTTCTTGAGTGATTTCTTTCTCACTCAAAGCATGGATACTTTGAGTAAAAATTATATTAGGTTTATAATGTAAATTTGCGAAAAATCTATCATAAAAACCTTGCCCATGTCCTATTCTTTTTAAATTTTTATCTATCCCGATAACTGGAACAATAGCTAGATCAATTTTAGCTTCTAAAAAAGAATTCATAGGTTCTAATATTCCAAACCTTTTTTTAACAAAAGGTAGCCTTAATTTTACAATTTTTAAACTTTTATCTTGCATAAATGGAGCAAAAAGTATGCATTTTTTACTAAGCAGATGACGAAATTTAACCAAATTTGGTTCATAAGCTAAAGGAATAAAAATAAGGATTCTTTTTGCCTTTAATTTTTTAATGATATGAAAGCATTCTTGAAATATTTGAAAATCTTGTTTAAAATACAAATTTGGATGGCGTTTTAATTTAGTTTTTTGCAAAGCTCTAAAATGGATTTTTTGCATCATATGCCTTTTTAAAAACTTATTATCTTAGTTGTGTTATAATTTTACCATTTTTTAAATGAGAATAAGGAAATAAAAGATTATGAAAAAAATATTTTTATTGACTTTGATGATTTGTTTTTTTGCAGCCTGTAGCAATGATAAACAAAAAGATAAAGATGAAAATACAAGCGCAAATATAGAGGCAAATTTAGAACAAGGCGAAGATGTGAATTTTGATATTCATTTGATTGATGGAAATTCGATTTTGGTTCAAAAAAGCAATGAAAAAATCACTTTTGATACTGATAAGGCAATTTTATTTGTGTTTTTTACTACATGGTGTACCCCTTGTGTTGCAGAAATTCCTTATTTAAATAATCTTCAAAATAAATACAAAGACCAAATCAATATAGTAGGCGTTTTACTCGAAGATAAAAGCGATGAAGATATCAAGGCATTTAAAGATGAAAATAAGATTGTATATGAAATAGCTAATGGAGAAAACAATTATCTTTTAGCAAAGTCATTAGGAGGTGTTAATGGCATTCCTACCATGTTTTTATATGATAAATATTCTAAATTAATCAATGAATATTTAGGTCTTATTCCTCAAGAAATGTTAGAAATTGATATTCAAAAGGCTATATTTTAATGTTTGATTTTATAAAAAAAGGACTTTCAAAAACCCTTGAAGGAATTATTAGTATTAAGGGTGATAGTAAAAAAATAACTAAAGATTTACTTGAGGAAATTTTATTAGAATCTGATGTAAGTTATGAAATCGTTGAAGAAATCATTTATTATTTACCGCCTAGCAATGAGGTTAAAAAAGAAGACTTAAAACGAGTGATGCGTTCTTATTTTCTTTATGATAAACCTGAAATTGTAAATTCTAAGCCTTTTGTGGAGTTAATTTTAGGGGTTAATGGGGCAGGAAAAACAACGACTATTGCCAAACTTGCTTATCTTTATAAAAATAGACAGCAAAAAGTGATATTAGGCGCTTGTGATACCTTTAGAGCGGGTGCGATTGAACAATTACGCCTTTGGTCTGAAAAAATTGGAGTAGATATCGTGCTTACTAATCAAGGGCACGATCCTTCAGCGGTTGCATTTGATACGATCAGTAAAGCCAAGGCTAAAAATTTTAATCAAGTTATTATAGATACGGCAGGTCGTTTACAAAATCAAAAAAATTTAGCCAATGAGCTTGAAAAAATTGTAAGAATTTCAAACAAAGCCTTAGAAGGGGCCCCTCATAGAAAAATTTTAGTTCTTGATGGAACTCAAGGAAATGCGGGAATTTTACAAGCTAAAGCTTTTAATGAAATTGTTAAACTTGATGGAGTTATCATTACCAAATTAGATGGCACAGCTAAAGGCGGAGCACTTTTGGGTATAGCAAGAGAGCTTGAACTTCCTATTTTATATATAGGAGTAGGCGAAAAAATGGAAGATTTAATCGAATTTAATCCGGATAGTTTTTTAGATATTTTATTAGAGGGTGTTTTTGAATAAATGGCCAAAAATAAAATTCTTTTTGAATGCCAAGCTTGTGGAAATCAACAAAGTAAATGGTTAGGAAAATGTCCAGAATGTGGTGCTTGGGATAGCTTTGTAGAGTTAAAAACTGAACAAATTCAAGTCTTAAAAGAAATGGCTAAAGCAAGTTCAAAGGCTAGTGAAGCTGTATGTATTGAAGATGTAGAACTTGAACATTTTTCAAGATCAAGCACAGGAGATGATGAGCTTGATTTGGTTTTGGGCGGAGGATTGGTTGAAGGCTCTTTGATTCTTATTGGGGGAAGTCCTGGTGTTGGCAAATCAACACTTTTGTTAAAAATTGCTTCAAATTTAGCCAAAAAAGGTAAAAAAGTTCTTTATGTAAGTGGTGAAGAAAGCAAAGCACAAATCAAATTAAGAGCAGATAGGCTTGAAGCAAATGCGTCTGATCTATTTTTATTGACTGAATTATGCCTTGAAAATATTTTAGAGGAATTGCACAAAAAAGATTATGAAATTTTAATCATTGATTCCATACAAACTTTGTATTCTAATAAAATTTCTTCCGCAGCAGGAAGCATTACTCAGGTGCGTGAGATCACTTTTGAACTTATGAGAGTGAGCAAGGCTTTTAATATAAGCACTTTTATTATAGGGCATATCACCAAAGAGGGATCTATAGCAGGTCCTAGAGTTTTAGAACATATGGTGGATGTGGTGCTTTATTTTGAAGGCGATGCAACAAAAGAAATCAGACTTTTAAGGGGCTTTAAAAATCGTTTTGGTGGGACAAGTGAAGTAGGGATTTTTGAAATGACTTCTAAGGGTTTAGTGAGTGCAAAAGATCTCGCAAATCGTTTTTTTACTCGCGGAAGAGCCATTTCAGGAAGTGCATTAGGTGTAGTGATGGAAGGATCTCGCGCTTTAGTTTTGGAAGTGCAAGCTCTAGTTTGTGAAAGTGCTTATCCAAAACGCAGTGCTACAGGCTATGAAAAAAATCGTCTTGATATGCTTTTGGCTTTACTTGAAAGAAAACTTGAAATTCCATTAGGGCATTATGATGTGTTTGTAAATATCAGCGGTGGCGTTAGAGTAAGTGAAACTGCAGCTGATTTGGCTGTGGTTGCGGCTATAATTTCGAGTTTTAAAAATCGTCCTTTAAGTAAAGATAGTGTTTTTATCGGAGAGCTTAGTTTAAATGGTGAAATTAGAGAAGTTTTTAGTCTTGATACTCGTTTAAAAGAAGCAAAAATGCAAAAATTTAAAAATGCTATTATTCCTTTAAAACCTATTGAAGATGTGGGTTTGAAATGTTTTGTGGCTAAGGAACTTAGTCAAGTATTAGAATGGATGTGAAATATTATCAATTTTTAATGTTTTATTATTCTCTAAAAAAATTATAATCAAAATAAGATAAGAGTGTGATTAAAGTATTTTATAAAAATTTAAAGATTTTATTGCAAAAATAAAAAAAATATAAAAAGGAAAACAAATGATTGAAGAAAAAATCATCTCTTATGAAGAAGTTCAAGCAAATCCCATGCTTAAATGGTTTTTTTATGAAGAATGTAGTGTCAAAGATAAATATTATCAAGAATGGCAAGAATATGTTAAAAAAACAGATTTAAATACAATGTATATTATAGAAGATCCAAAAGGTAAAGATGTTTATGATTTATATCCATACCAAAGACCTGATATAGCCTTTCGCCTATTTACTCGCATTGAATTATATGATCATGAATTTTTTGAATTTATTTTGCAATTCATAAAAGATCAAAAATGGTTGAATTTTTTATTGGCTTGTATTAGTTTTACAATAGAAGATGAAGATCATCACATAGTTTTAGAAAAAACAAAAAAAGTTATTAAGCTTTTAGTGGATAAGGGAGCTAATATCAATGCTTGCTTTTATCAAGGCGAGGAAGGACGGTACGAACCTTTGATCTTTGAAACCAGTAATCTTCTTGATGCCACTAAGATAGAAAGGGCTAATAAATTAGAACTTTTGCATTTTTTACTAGAACTAGGAGCAGATCCTAATCTTAAAAATTCAGAGGGTGAAAATTTATTACACAAGTTTCTTATTTTTGATGAGCAAAAATTTGCTAATGCCTTAATTGATAGTGGTAAAATGAAAGATATCAATGAAATCATAGAATATGACAAAGGATCAATTTGTTATGGAGAAAATGCTTTAATATTGGCTGTAGAGGGGTGTTATTCTAACACAGTTAAAAAGCTCATTGAAGCAGGAGCTAATGTAAATGTTTTTGATCATTTTGGAAATTCTGCTCTTGATCTTATAGGCAATAAAAGTGAAACCATAAAAAAATACCTTCTTAAAGCAGGAGCTAAAAGTTCTTTAGAGCTTTTAGGCAGTGAAGAAAAACTGAGAGAATTTAAAGATGAAATGCGAAAAAAAAGAGAAATACAAGATAAAATAAAAAAAGAACACAAAAAACAACTTAAGGAAAACTATCTTGCTATCCTAGAAAAAACTCCTTTGACTTTTTATAACATAGAAGTTACTGAGGAATAAAAAGGAAAACAAATGACTAAAGAAAAAATCATCTCTTATGAAGAATTTCAAGCAAATCCTATGCTTAAATGGTTTTTTGATACAGAAATCAAGCATAGTATTAAAGATAAATATTATAAGCAATGGCAAGAATATGTTAAAAAAACAGATTTAAATACAATGTATATTATAGAAGATCCAAAAGGTAAAGATGTTTATGATTTATATCCATACCAAAGACCTAATATGGCTTCTCACTTATTTGGTGGTCACGAATTATATGATCATGAATTTTTTGAATTTATTTTGCAATTCATAAAAGATCAAAAATGGTTGAATTTTTTATTGGCTTGTATTAGTTTTACAATAGAAGATGAAGATCATCACATAGTTTTAGAAAAAACAAAAAAAGTTATTAAGCTTTTAGTAGATAAGGGAGCTAATATCAATGCTTATTTTTATGATATGGATGGACAATACGAACCTTTGATTTTTAACACCAATTATCTTCTTGATGCCACTAAGATAGAAAGGGCTAATAAATTAGAACTTTTGCATTTTTTACTAGAACTAGGAGCAGATCCTAATCTTAAAAATTCAGAGGGTGAAAATTTATTGCACAATTTTCTTCTTTCAGAAGAGCAAAAATTTGCTAATGCCTTAATTGATAGTGGTAAAATGAAAGATATCAATGAAATCATAGAATATGACAAAGGATCAATTTGTTATGGAGAAAATGCTTTAATATTGGCTGTAGAGGGGTGTTATTCTAATACAGTTAAAAAACTCATTGAAGCAGGAGCTAATGTGAATGTTTTTGATCAATTTGGAGATTCAGCTCTTGATAATATAGGCAAAAAAAGTGAAACCATAAAAAAATACCTTCTTAAAGCAGGAGCTAAAAGTTCTTTAGAGCTTTTAGGCAGTGAAGAAAAACTGAGAGAATTTAAAGATGAAATGCGAAAAAAAAGAGAAATACAAGATAAAATAAGAAAAGAACGCAAAAAACAACTTAAGGAAAACTATCTTGCTATCCTAGAAAAAACTCCTTTGACTTTTCATAGCATAGAAGTTACTGAGGAATAAAAATGAGTCCTATTCATACAGGAAATATAAAATTAATACTGTGCGAGGAGGCGCATTTTTATATAGACTATGAAGAAGATGAGATTGAAAATATCCCCATCATAGGAGCTAAGGTAAAAATATATGATAAAGATAAAAAGAAACTCCTGTATGAAAATACTGCTAATAATAAAGGAGAGGTAGAATTTTCCAATGATGAGATTAAAGATGATGTGTTAAGTTTTTATATAGAATTAGAGCATCCTGACTTCAAGAAAGAACCTATAGGAGGGCATGTTATTGTAAGAAGTCTAGGCGAACAAGAATATCCTATTTACTTTAGAAGAATTAAACTAAGATTAAAATATGCTCCTTTTGAAAAATTACAAACCCCTAAAGAATTTAAAAGAGCTCTTGAAGTGAGTGATAAAAAAAGAGAACATTATCAAACAGAGGATGGAGAATTAAACGAGGATTGGGATAGTTTAAAAACCAAAGCAGAGGAACTTTTAGCAAGAAATGAAGCCATCATAGAAAAAACTTATGGTGAAAAAATGGAAAAATTTAAGGACCAAGAAAAACTACTAGAACAAAAAGAAAAAGAAGCTACAACTCAAAGTGAAAAAGATGCCATAGCTAAAGAAAAGGCTAAAATAAAAGATATAAAAGCAAAATGGAAAAGACACAATAAACAAAAAGCAAAGTTTAAAAAACTAGTAAAAGAACATGAAGTTCCAAATAGTAAAACAGACAACACTAAAAAACTTAAAAATTTCATCAATAAAAGTGTAGGAGCTGACTATGCTGAATGGGTTACCTCTCTTGCTCTTTTAAGACATGCTCCTCATCTTTGTTATCAAAGAATCAATGCAGATGGTGTTTTTAAAGAAGATGGAATTCGTAGTGGAAAGGGTAGCGATCCTGACTTTCTTATCACACTTGAAGATAAAAAAAGAATGATAGTAGAAGTTAAAAACTATGCTTATAGCAGTGCTTTAAATTTAACCGATCAAATTTCTTATCAATTAAAATGTGTAAGATTATATGGAATGGATTATGCTATAGCTTGTAATAGAAGCACAGAAATAACCGATTATGGAAATAATTATAATTCTGTTTTTGCAAAACCAAGCAGCCAAGCAGAAATTAAGGCTAGATCAGAAGCAAGAGCTAAGGCTAAAGAAGAATTTAAATATTCTTTAGATTTTAATAAAAAACGTTTCGATAAGTCAAAAGTTCGAACAGAAAATCCTTTACTGGAAGAAGCTAACAAACTTCTAAAAGATGAAGGAAAAGGTTTAAGATCTGCACTTATAAGAATGTATCAAGAAGCTTTGCAAGGATTGCCTAGTTGGGTTTTTATTAAAAGACTTAATTTTAGAAGTAATTTAGGAAAAATCAATGGAGAAGATTTTGAACTAGATAAACATTTTGTGAATTTTTATGCTAATTTGCATGTTCAAGATAGAAAAGCACTTCATGATGAATTGCAAGTTATTTTAGAACCTTAGGAGGAAAAAATGGTAAAAGAAATTGATTATGATTTACTTATAGCGATTGAAGAATCTAACATAGAAGAGTTTCAAAGTGCTTTAAAAAATGGAGCTAATATTAGTGGTGTTGTGAGTGAAGAATACGAAGAATATGGCGATTTTGAATCAAGTTATGGTTTTACATTTTTAGCTGTAGCTGCAGAAATGGCTTTATGTGAGATTATAAATGTTCAACATAATAAAAAAGGCTTCAATAAAGAAGAATATGAAAAACAATACAGCGATGCTTTTGAAATTTTTAACACCTTAAAAGCTTTAAAACCAAATGAAAATCAAGAAGATTGCATTAGCGCAAAAACTTATATAGAAGATCTTACTGAAACAAGAGAAATGGAACTTTACGATGATCCTTATTGTTATGGATATGATGAATTTGATGAAGAGATGGGTGAAGATGAATGGATAAGTGAAGATCCTGTTGTAGAATATTTGAAAAGTTTTAAATTCGAATGAAAATATAAAGAGCTTTGTCTTTATTTAGTGATTAAGGCATTAAAGAATTAGATGAAAATGCAAATTTAGCTATCTGTGATAGCTTTTAATTTCTTGCACAACAGGGAAAGTAAGAATTGCTTAAATTCCTACTTCCTTGTATACCCAAATAAGCAATAAGAATTAAAACTAGTAAGTATAAATGAAATGGTTGTTGGTATTTAAAATTTTTATAGTTTTAAAATTTGGATTGTTGGCATGATGGGTTTTATTCAAAAGGTTATAAATAATTCTAAAACTTTTGTGGAATTATTAAGCAATCCACGTATCTTTTTAATTTTTTGTATTATTTTTTAGGTTGTGCGAGTATAATATTAATTTTTATATTTAAAAATAAAAATATTTTAATTAATTATTTTTTTTATTTTCATTTTTCTTTTGTGCCTTTTTACTTTTTATAAATTTTTGTATTTTTTATTTTAAAAAACTGCCAAAATATACAAGTTATACAGATTCTCTTGGCATAATATGCGCTTTGTATTTTTTATTTTGTTATGTATTTTCTGGATTTATGGTTTATGGAATTTTATCTCTTTTTAAAAAAATTACAAAAAAGTAGCAATTTGTTTTATTATTTGTATATTTTATTATTATCCTTTTATTGTTCTAATTGGCTTAGCTATTGTTAAAATTTTTGTACAAAAGTGAAAAATCCAAACTTGATCCTATAAAAGCTATATCTTTAGAGTAAGATAATGAAATAGCTGTTTTTTGTATCTAGTGAATTTAGAAAAATAGCAAGAGAAAATAATTTATTAGAATTTAGCTTTAGTGTATTAAATAGATCTTATTATTGAAAAATAAGATTTAATTTATATGCAAATTGCACAAGTAAAAAAAATGTATTATCATTTTAGATAATTTAGTTTATCGCCTTTAATTCTAAAAAAAATAACAATAAAATAAATTTCATGCTATTACCAAAAATGCAATTATTTAAAATTAATATTATAAAAAATAAAAATATAATAGATTTTATTAATATTGAAAAATATCATAGGGGGTCATGAAAAAAAATAATATGTCTTTTAGTGATGATTTTTTGCACACTTAATGCAGATGATAAAGATCTTAATTTAGATTATGGCATGAAAGATAATTTTTTTTATTATTTAGGTAAAAGGACTTTTGGAGTATTTGGAAATCTTAGTTGATACAATTATCTTTCTATCAATTTTGGTTTTATAAGAACCTTTAGTCCATAAACCAAAAAAATTTTATCGCAGATTTAAACACTTTAAAAGACAATAAATACAATGCTTTTGGAGCAAAACTACCTAAAAAATATTATTTTAGAAGTTTTTGAATTTGGAGAAAAACATAAGGATGATTTTTCTAATCTAGTTAAACAATATCCTTTCATTCAACTTGTTTTTTCACAGTGACTTGCTATTAAACTCTACAAAAAAACTTACAAATAATCCTAATTTAGACCATGAAGAGTTTTTAAAAAATTTCACTTCTACTTTTAACATAAAAGTTATAATATTCTTAATGCTATTCGTCAATTAGAAACTCAAAATATCAATCATAAAGATGATGAATTTTAACATCATAGATACTGCAAAGGAGTTATATTGATTGTTTATATATCAATAATATCACTCTTTATAATATTATCCCTAATTCTATTAGAAAAGTATTTTTAAAAGATGAAAAGCTTTTAAAAACTTATTTGCCCTTAAATCAAGATCAGTTTTTTATAAGGAAAGTATTCTGGATGTAGATGGAAATTATGAAGTGAAATTGAATTTGCTTTTTTAAATGCTTATAATAAATAGAGTAGATTAGTAGAAAAGTATTTTTAAAAGATGAAAAGCTTTTAAAAACTTATTTGCCCTTAAATCAAGATCAGTTTTTTATAAGGAAAGTATTCTGGATGTAGATGGAAATTATGAAGTGAAATTGAATTTGCTTTTTTAAATGCTTATAATAAATAGAGTAGATTAGTTTAATTTACTTTTTATTTAATGGGCTTTAAAGTGTTATAGGGCAAATTTGCATTCTTAATGTTAGTCAAGTTTGCTTTAAATCTTTGGGGATATTTTAAGAATCAGTAAAAAATTTTATTAGAAGTGGTGGATTTAGCAGGACTCGAACCTGCGACCAACCGGTTATGAGCCGGTTGCTCTAACCAACTGAGCTATAAATCCATTTTAAAAGGGAGAATTATAACTTATTTTTGCTTAAAAATATTTTATTTATCTATCCAAAAATATCTGAATGTGATAAGATGTTGCAGTATTCCAAAAAAGATCATAAAAATAGTGAAAGAACTTCCGCCATAGCTAAAGAAAGGCAATGGAATTCCAACAACTGGAGCAAAACCTATGGTCATAGAAATATTTACAGCAACGTAAATAAAAATAAATAAGGCGACGCAATTAACCACCACTCGGGTAAAATAGTCATTTTTAAGCTTATTATTAAGACTTAAAAGGTGAAAAATAAGTAAGATATATAATAAGATTAAAACCAATCCGCCTAAAAATCCAAATCTTTCTACCAAATAAGCGAAAATAAAATCACTTGTAGATATAGGTAGAAAATTAAAATGTGTTTGAGTAGCCTCATCTTCTGATTTGCCAGTAAGGCCGCCATTGCCTATAGCTATCATAGATTGAGCGACTTGATAGCTCGGTTTTTCTGCTATAAAATCATGAATTCTTTGTTTTTGGTAAGGTTTTAAAAAATGTGTATAGATTATAGGCGAACTAATGCTTATAACAAGAATAATACTCAACCAAATTTTATAATGGACTCCCATGATAAAAAGCACTCCAAAGCCAACAATTAATAATACGGTTGCACTGCCTAAATCAGGTTCTTTTGCTATCAATAAAAAAGGCAAAATAATAAAAAAACTGATTTTTGTAAATTCTTTGAGTTTGTAACCATTTTGTGGCGGAGGATTTTGATAAATTAAATAAGCAAGCATTAAAATAAAACTTGGTTTAAAAATTTCTGAAGGCTGTATTGTAAATTGTGTAAAAGGAATTTCTAGCCATCTTTTTGCTCCCAGTTTTTCAACCCCGAAAATATCAACGCTTAAAAGTAGAAAAATATTTATAAAATAGGCTACAGGAATAAGCCAAATTAGTTTCCGAATAGGGATAAAGAAAAAGATAAAAAAAGCAAGTATGCCAACACAAGTATAGACAAATTGTTTTTCTGCTAATAAAGCATGAGCTTCAAAAATTAAAAAAAAGGAAAGAAGTATAATGGGTGTGAATAATATAGGTTGCATATAATCAAAATGTGTTAATATTCTTCTATCCAATATAAACAAAATTTGCCTTTTTAAACTATAAATATTAAAATTATAATTATAGAACAAGATTTTAAATCTAATGAGATAATTTAGGAAAAAATGCAAACTTTTTTAGTGGATGAAAATTTAAGATTAGATATTTTTTTAGCAAAAATATTAAAACAAAGTCGTAATCAAGTAGCATTGCTTATAGAAAAAAAATGCGTAAAAGTTAATAGCCAAATTCAAAATAAAAATTCATTTAAATTAAAAATTGGCGATGAAATTTCTATTGAACTTCCTCCTTTAGAGTGTAAAGAAAAAAAGTCTTTTGATGTTAATTTTGATATAGAAAATTTATATGAAGATGAAGATTTGCTTGTTTTAAATAAGCCTTCAAATTTAGTAGTACATGGGGCAAATAGCGTTAAGGATTTGACTTTGGTAGATTGGCTGCTTGCGAAAAATTATACCCTATCTAATTTAGGCGGAGAAATTCGAGCAGGGCTTGTTCATAGACTTGATAAGGACACAAGCGGAGCTATACTTATAGCTAAAAATAATTTCACTCATCAAAAGCTTAGCGAACAATTGAGCAATAAAACCATGGGAAGAATTTATTTAGCATTAATTGATTTGTCACTAAAAGACGATAAAATTATAATCGAAAAGTCTTTAGCCAGATCTCAAACAAATGCTATAAAAAAAATAGTAGTGGATGATAATACTAAAGGGAGTAAGTATGCTAAAAGTGCTTTTATTAACTTAATCGCAAGTGAGGATGTTAATTTAATCGCTGCAAAACTTTTTACAGGTAGAACACATCAAATAAGGGCGCATTTAGCGAGTATAAATCGTCATATTTTAGGCGATAAATTATATGGTTATAGAGGAAAATATGAAGGTAGGGTGATGCTTCATGCTTATTTTTTATATTTTGTTCACCCTAAAAAAAAGGAAACAATTTTTGTTAAAGCTCCCTTGATGGAGGATTTTAAAGAGATCTTAAACAATAAATTTATTTTAGGAGAGATTGATGAAAAAATTTCACTTGAGTCTTTGCTTAAGCGTTTTGATTCTTTTATTTAGTGCTTGTAGTGTTTCGCAAGTTTCAAACACTAAGTCCAGTAAAGAAGTATTGATTAATGAGAGTTTGCCTAAGATGGATGATGTTAAAACTCTTAGCGATATGAGTAATATAGCTTTTGAGTGGGAGCCTTTGTATGATGATAATATACAAGGTTTTTATTTATACCGCTCTAGTGATGAAGATCCTCAATTTAAACTTGTAGCGACTATCAAAGATAAATTTCAAACTCATTATGTAGATACAAATCTTAAGCCTAATACAAAATATTATTATAAAATGAGAAGTTTTGACAATCAAGGACATCCTTCAGAAGATGGAAAAATTTTTGAAGCAAGCACCATGCCAAGACTTGAGGCTATTCCTTTTGTTCAAGCTATAACCAATTTACCAAATCGTATTAAATTAATCTGGCGTCCTCACCCTGATTTAAGAGTCAATTCTTATATCATCGAAAGATCAAAAAGCAATGAAGATAATTTTAAAAAAATCGCCGAAGTTAAAAATCGTTTAAGTGCAGAGTATATAGACAAAGATTTAAAACCCAATGAAAATTTTAATTATCAAATTATTGCTGTAAGTTTTGATGGAATCAAAAGCGAGCCAAGTCAAGTTTTGAATTCTACAAGTAAAGCTTTGCCGCCAGAGGTGCAAAATTTAAATGCTAGTTCAGATGCTTCTAATAAAATAATTTTAACATGGGATGCACCTGCTTATAAAGATTTTTCTTATTATAAAGTTTATTCTACGAGTTCAAGTTTTCTCCCTTATACCCTCATTGCTAAAACAGATAAAAATTCTTATGAAGATTTAGTTGAGGGTTCAGATGAAACTAAATACTATAAAGTAACTATGGTTGATGTAGATGGTTTAGAAAGTCCTATGCCAAAAAATGGGGTTGAGGGAAAAACCTTAGGTATTCCTTCTTCTCCAAGTATTATCCTAGCTCAAAGCACACCTGAAGGGATTAATCTTGAATGGATTGATGGGGATTCTAGAGCTGTAGAATATGAAGTTAGACGCTATGGCGGAGAACAAAATGCTATTTTTAAAGGTATCAAAGAAAAACAATTAAAAGATATTAAAGCTTTACCAGGAGTAGAATACAGTTATGAGGTTATCGCAATTGATTCTGCTGGGTTGCGTTCAGAGCCTTCAAAAAGAGTTAAGGCAGCGCAATAGTGCCAAATTTCAAAGTTAAAAAAATTAAAGAGCTGATTCTACCTTTCAAAAAAGACGAGGTAGAATTAGAATGGATGGCTGAAAATAATAATATTATTTTAATATATACTAAAGTGAATGAAGAGAGTTTCTTTTTACAGGTTAAAAAAGAAAAAGATAGTAGTTTTGTTATCAAGGGTGATAAGCATACTAAACCATCAAAAATAGCTTATTTGCAAAAATCTTTACAGATTTTTAAAGATTATTTTTGCAATCATGAAGATATTATTAATGAAGCTTTTGCATTTAAACACAATGCATTGATTGAAAAAACTTCTTTAATTGCATATGATTTTGATCAATTATTATCGAAAATTAAAGGGAAAATTTATATTGAAATAGGTTTTGGATCAGGCAGACATTTGCTTTATCAAGCTAAAAATAATCCAGATGTCTTAATGATAGGAGTTGAAATTTATAATCCAGCTATCACTCAAGTGGCTAAATTGGCAAAGAGTCAAAATTTAAGCAATATTGTACTAATACAAAGCGATGCAAGGCTTTTGCTTAGCGTACTTGAGTCAAATTCTATAGAAAAAATTTTTTTACATTTTCCAGTTCCTTGGGATAAAAAACCACATAGACGTGTTATTGCAAAAAATTTTTGTCAAGAATGTGCTAGAGTTTTAGAAAAAAATGGGAGGTTTGAGCTTAGAACGGATAGTTATGAATATTTTGATTTTACGCTTAAGCAATTTTTACATTTTAGCACTCCAAAATTTAGCCTTAAGAAAAATGAAGACCTTGAAATTTCAAGCAAATATGAAGACAGATGGAAAAGACAAAATAAAGATATTTTTGATCTTTGGGTGTGGAATTTAGATGGTGTTTACGATGAGCTAAATTTAAATGATTTTGATTTTTCTAATATAACATTTAATGTAAATGATTTAATTCTTTTAGAGAAAAATTTTAAGAATTTAACTTTGAAAGGAGATGATTATTTTTTACATTTTGAAAATTTATATCATGCAAAAGAAGGTTTGATTTTTAAAATAGCTTTTGGTGCTTTTAATAAACCTGAACATAGTTATATTTACTTGGGTGAAAAAATAGAATTTTTATTTAAAAAACCTTTTAAAATTAAAGAAAATTTAAAAGCAATGGAAAAATTAAAAAAGGTGCTTAAATTTCATTTTGATATCGCGTTATTTTCTTGAAATTTAAGTAAAAACAAAGCATAATTAAAAAATTTGAAAATTGAAGAGGAATAAAAATGCCTGATTTAATTCAAGCAAATAAACTTTCTTTAGGCTATGATGAATTGGTTATCAAAGAAGCGAGTTTTACTTTTAAAGATGATGATTTTGTTTTTATTACAGGAAAAAGTGGAAGTGGAAAAAGTACGCTTTTGAAATCTTTTTATGGAGACTTAGAACTTCTTTCAGGGCAGCTCCAAGTTTGCGGTTCTTCGATGAAAAAAATAGGTAATTTAGATCTTTTAAAACTACGTCAAAGAATAGGCATTATTTTTCAAGATTATAGACTTATACAAGAATATACCGTTGAAAAAAATGTTATGCTTCCTTTGATGATTAAAGGATATAGTAAAAAGGTTTGTCAAGATCAAGCAAATAAACTTTTAAAGCATGTTAATCTAACCTTTAAAGCCGATAAATTACCTAATCAATTAAGTGGAGGAGAGCAGCAGCGTGTAGCTATGGCTAGAGCTTTAGCGCATAACCCTAAGCTTTTATTGTGTGATGAGCCTACGGGAAATTTGGATGAATATTCTTCAGATATCATTTGGACACTTTTAAAGTCAGCTAGAGAACTTTTGGGAACTTGTGTGGTTGTGGTTACTCATAGAATACCGGTTAATTTGAGATTGAATTATCGTCGTTTTAATATAGAGAATGGAACAATGAATGAAATTTTTTAGAACACATTTATCTTTAATTTTGCCTTTACTTTTTATGATGTTTGCATTTGAGTTTATTTTGCTTACTAATTCGACTTTAAAATATTATGAAGAGTTAGCAAATAAGGATTATAATATTATAGTTGTGAGTTCTAATGAGCTTGATAAGAATGTTATTAAAACTAAAATTCCTTCTTTTTCTGGTTTGGAAATTTTGGATCCAAAAAATTTAATTGAACGTTTAAAAAATGATATTTCAGATAAAAATTTAAAAGCATTAAAAAATTCTTTACCCAAATTTTATAGCATAAAATTAAACCATTTACCTACTCAAAATGAGCTTGATAAGATTAAAAATCAACTTTTAACCATTTCAGGTATTAGTAAAATTGAAACCTTTGCTAAAACACACGATAAGGTTTATTCTTTGCTTGTTTTGATGAAATTTGTATTTTGGTTATTTTTATTTATTATTATCGTTCTTTCTTTTGTTTTATTTTTAAAACAAATGAGAATTTGGCTTTTTGAGCACACAGAGCGCGTGGAAATCATGTGTCTTTTTGGAGCACCATTTTGGTTTAGATCTTTTATGCTTTATAAAATTGTATTTATGGATTGTTTGATCGCTTTTATTATTTTATTGATATTTTTTACGCAAATTTATAATCTTGAAATTATACAAAATCATTTAAAAGCTGTGGATATTATATTGCCTCCAATCAATTTTGTTTTACAACTTAGTTTGATTTTTTTAGCTACTTTATTTGTATGTTTATTGTTTGTTAATTCTGTGATGTTTAGGGTTAAAAAATGATAAAAAGGATTTTTTCTATCTTTTTATTTCTTTTTTTAGCCTTTGGAATAATTTATGCAAATGCTATAAATGAGAAAGCAAAAAATTTAGAAGAAAATAAACGCATACAGCAACAACTAAATAAAAAACTTGAAGATTTAGCAAGCGATATATTAAGTGGAGAAAAAACTTTAAAAGATTTAAGTTCGCAAATCCAAACGCTTAATTCTCAAACTGCTAAACTTGAAGAAAGTGTAAAAGCCCAATATAAAGAGCTTAATTTGCTGACAACTCAAAATGGCGATCTTTTAAAAACTAGGGCAAATATGGAAGGAAAATTAATCGCTTTGATGGCCAAAGATTTTGCTTATGATTTGCCTATACCACAAGGTTATGTTGAGGGTAAAGAAAGTTTTATGGCCTTTGAAATTTTGGGAAATTTAGACAAAGTTTTAAGCAGTGAGATTTTTAAACTTTCTAAAGATTATGAAGATGTTAGCAAAATGATTGATGATAAACAGACGCAGATTCAAAAAATCAATGATAATTTAAAAGATTATAATGTGCAGATTGTTAAACTTCAAGATTTAAGAAAAAAACAAATTGATCAGATCAATAGACAAAAAACAGATCGTGCAATTTATGTTAAAAAACTTGAGGATTTACAAGCTCAACAAGATGAATTAAGAAAAACTCTTGATCAATTAAGAATAATACAAAGAAAACAGGAAGAAAAAGAACAGGAAAAATCATCAATTAGTAATTCAAAAATTGCAAATAATAATCAAAAAATTCGCCAACTTGGTTCAAGTTATCAAGGCGGTGTAATCAAGCGCTATACGGGAAAGAAAACAATAGCACCTTTGGATTCTTTTACTGTTAAGCAAAAATTTGGAAATTATATTGATCCAGTTTATAATATTAAAATTTTCAATGAAAGTGTTGTTTTAAAAAGTAAAAAATCTGATGCTGTGGTTAAAAATGTCTTAAATGGTAAAGTGGTTTTTGCAAAAGATACGAGTATGTTAGCACGCGTTGTTATTGTGGAGCATGATGATGGAATACATACGATTTACGCACATCTTGATAAAATAGCTCCAAATATTAAAGTAGGAAAAAATATTAAAAAAGGTGCTATAGTAGGTAGAATTAAAAATGATTTAACCTTTGAAGTTACTCAAAAAAATTTTCATATCAATCCTTTGGAGCTGATCAGTTTAAATTAGCTAATTTTAATTCACTTTAAACTATAATTTCATAGATTAAGGAGAGATTATGCAAGATAAAAAAAGAGTTTTGGTCAAATTTTCAGGCGAAGCTTTAGCCGGAGAAAATGGTTTTGGAATTGAAAATTCTATTTTAAAATTTATTGCCAATGAAATTAAAGAATTAGTAAAAAATAATATAGAAGTAGGTATAGTAATAGGTGGTGGAAACATTATTAGAGGTGTTTCTGTGGCTAAAGGTGGACTCATTAAGCGTACAAGTGGGGATCATATGGGTATGCTTGCTACTGTGATTAATGCTATTGCGATTCAGGAAGCTTTGGAAAGTTCTGGACTAGATGTTAGAGTCCAAAGTGCGATACAAATGGAAGCATTCTGTGAAACTTATATTATGAGAAGAGCACACAGACATTTAGAAAAAGGTCGAGTGGTGATTTTTGCTGCTGGAACTGGAAATCCTTATTTTACAACCGATACTACAGCTATTTTAAGAGCAGTAGAAATTAATGCACATATGGTTATAAAAGCAACAAAAGTTAATGGTGTTTATGATAAAGATCCAAACAAATTTGATGATGCGGTATTTTTGCAAACTTTAACTTATGATGAGGCTATGCAAGATAATATTAAAGTTATGGATGATACAGCTATTGCTTTAGCCAAAGATAATTCCTTGCCAATAGTGGTTTGCAATATGTTTGAAGAAGGTAATTTATTAAAAATTATACAAGGTGATACAAGCCTTTGCTCTATAGTTAAAAATCAATAAAGGAGAAAATAAATGGATTGTAGAATAGAAGAGATAGCAGCAAAAGCTCTAAAGAAAATGGGAGATGATCGTTATCGCTTATCTTTAGCGGTAGCTAAAAGAGCAGAACAATTAGCTGATGGAGCTATACCTTTGGTTGATATTGATAAAAGTAAATTAAAATTTGCTGATATTGCTTTATTTGAAATAGCAGAAGATAAAATCACTTTAGAGGGTTTAGGTGAGACCGATCGATGAGGATTTGTTATTAGAAAAACTCATTGATGATGTTAAAAATTGCAAGGATTTAACAAGAGCAAAAGAACTTCTTTTTTGCATTTGTGAAAGTGATTCTACTTTAGAAAAAGCAGTAGAATACTGCGTATTTTATCATGAAGGACAAGTGAGAAAAAGCGGTGAGCCTTATGCTATACATCCTATTTTAGTGGCTACTTTGGTTGGCTTTTTGAGTGACAATAAAGCCGCTATTTTGGCAGCTCTTTTGCATGATATTATCGAAGATACTAAATGCACGGAAGAAGAATTAAGCGAAGCCTTTGGAGATGATGTTTTAAAATTAGTTTTGGGATTAACCAAAATAATAGAAATTAGAGAAGATAATCTTATCCCCTCAAAGTCGAAAAAAAAATTAACCAAATCTGCTTTAACATTTAGAAATATGCTTTTAGCTAGCACCCAAGATGTGTGTGTCCTAATTGTAAAACTTTGCGATAGACTGCACAATATGCTAACCTTGGATGCCTTAAGGGAGGATAAGCAAAAAAGAATTAGTGAGGAAACTCTAGTTGTTTATGCTCCTATAGCTCACAGGCTTGGAATTTCTAGCATTAAGAATTACTTAGAAGACTTAAGTTTTAAATATTTGATGCCTGATGAATATAATATAATAGAAAATTATATTAATTCTAATGATCAGCAAATGCAATTAGGACTTAATGAATTTATTTCAAAAATAGAAATTTTATTTTTGAGCAATGGTTTCAGGCAAGAAAGTTTTAAAATTCAAAAACGCATTAAACATAGTTACTCTATTTATCTTAAAATGCAAAGAAAAGGCATAGGTATAGAAGAAGTGCTTGATTTGTTGGGCGTAAGGATTTTAGTTGAAAAAGTGAGTGATTGTTATTTGGCTTTAGGAATTTTACATACAAATTTCAATCCTTTAATTTCTCGTTTTAAAGACTATATAGCTTTACCAAAGCAAAACGGATATCAAACAATACATACAACACTTTTTGATATAAAAAATATTATCGAAGCCCAAATTAGAACTTTTGATATGCATGAAATTGCAGAATTTGGAATTGCTGCTCATTGGAAATATAAAGAAGATGGTAGCGTTGCTGCGCCAAATCTAGATTGGCTAACTGATATTTCAATACAAAGTGCTAATAATCCACAAAATGCGGAAGATTACAATGCTATTGAACTTTATGAATACGCCAAAGATAGTCTTTATGTAGAAGATGTAGCCGTATATTCTCCAAAAGGAGAGATTTTTACTTTGCCTAGAGGTGCAACAGTTCTTGATTTTGCTTATGAAGTGCATACTAAAATTGGACTTCATGCAAAAAGCGCCTATGTTAATCGGGTTAAAGTTCCTTTGCTTACAGAATTAAAAAATGGAGATATTGTCCGAGTTGTAACGAGTGAAGATAAATTTTATCGTTGTTCGTGGATTGATAGTGTTAAAACAGGAAAAGCTAAAGCTAGTATTAGAGAATTTTGTAAGCAAAAAATAAGAGAAATTAATCTTGCAAGTGCTATTAATATGCTTAGTTTTGTTTTTGGTGTGGATAAAAATAAAATAGAAGCTTGGATAGAAAAGGAAAATTTGGGAAGACGCATACGAGAAGTAGCCAATGATAATACGTATTTTAAAGATATTGTCAATGGACTTAAAAAATATGCAAAAAAATCTTATTGGTTTGATAAATATGAAATTCAAGAATACAATATAGGAAATTTTTTAATCTACTCTAATCGAAAAATAGCCAATGTAGATTTTGACTATTGTTGCCATCCTAAAAGAGGTGATGCAGTAGTTGCTTTTGTAGAGGGTGGAAATGCTATTGTGCATCATAAGCTTTGTGATAGAGCAGAAAAAATGATAGAGAAAAAAAGAGATATGGTTTTTATCAAATGGGATTCGAATATACCAAAATCTTACAAACTTCTTTTTTCTTTAGAAAATAAAAAGGGAATTTTAGCAGAGTTTTTAGCAGTTTTAGCTAAAATGCAAATTAATTTATTGACGATCAATTTAGCAAAAGATATAAATTCAACCGTGGATTATTTTGAAATAACAATAGAAATACCAGAAAATATAAATCCAGACAGTGTTCGCGAGAGATTAAAAATTCATTGCAAAATTTTAGATTTTGTATCTTTAAATGATGCTTATAAAGAAAGTTAAAGGATAAAAATGAATATTAAAGATATTTTAGCTGAAATTAAAAGAGGGTGTGCAGAGATCATCGATGAAGAAAAAATAGAATCATTAATAAAAAATTATTATGAAAAGGGTGAAAATTTTTTCGTTAAAGCCGGTTTTGATCCTACAGCACCTGATTTGCATTTAGGGCATAGCGTGGTTTTAAATAAAATGGCTTTTTTGCAAAAACATGGAGCTATAGTACAATTTTTAATCGGTGATTTTACAGGTCAAATTGGAGATCCAAGTGGTAAAAATGCTACAAGAAAAAAATTAGATAAAGAGCAGGTTTTAATCAATGCAAAAACTTATGAAAAACAAGTTTTTAAAATTTTAGATAAAGAAAAAACGCAGATTAAATTTAACTCTGTTTGGCTTAATGAACTTGGAGCTAGTGGTTTAGTAGAGCTTACTTCAACCTTTAGTGTAGCAAGAATGCTTGAACGTGATGATTTTACAAAACGCTTTAAAGAGCAAAATTCTATCAGTATTTGTGAATTTTTATATCCTTTACTTCAAGGTTATGATAGTGTTTTCTTAAAAAGTGATATAGAAATGGGTGGAACTGATCAAAAATTTAATCTTTTAATGGGTAGACATCTTCAAAGAATTTACAATACAAGCAAAGAACAAGCGGTAATAATGATGCCTCTTTTAGAAGGATTAGATGGTATTAATAAAATGAGCAAAAGTTTAAATAATTATATAGGTGTTACAGAAAAACCTAATGATATGTATGCTAAAATTCTAAGCATTAGCGATGAGTTGATGTTTAGATATTATGAGCTTTTAAGCCAAAAAACTTTAAAAGAACTTGAAGATATAAAAAATGATATAAAAAATGCTAAATTGCATCCTAAAAAAGTCAAAGAAAATTTAGCTTTGGAGATTGTTGAGCGTTTTTATACCAAAGAAGATGCAATATTTGCAAAAGAAGAATTTGATAGAATTCATAGTGCTAATGCTTTGCCAAGTGAGATTAAAGAATTTGAATTTAAAGGCGAAAGTATTTGGCTAGCTAAAGCTTTAGTATTGTGTGGATTGGAAAATTCGACCTCTGCTGCAAGAAGAAGCATAGGTGCTAATGCAGTGAGTGTAAATTCGCAAAAAATTAATGATGAACAAATGCAATTAAATACTGGAGAATATATTTTACAAATGGGTAAAAGAAAATTTGCAAAATTAAAGGTTACAGAATGAGTTTTAAATCTCTTCAAATAGGAAAACATTTAATTAAACATCCTATTTTTCAAGGAGGAATGGGTTTAGGTATAAGTTGGGATAAATTAGCTTCAGCTGTGTCTTTAAATGGTGGACTCGGTATTATTTCATCTGTTGGAACAGGATATTATGAAAATCGTTCTTATGTGAGCAAGGAGCTTAATGCTAAACCTTATGGAAGTGAGAATTTTTACTCAAGAAAAGGCTTGCAAGCTTTGATTGATAATGCTAGAAAAGTTTGTGGTGATGCTCCTTTGGGATGTAATATACTTTGTGCAAGTAATGATTATGCAAGGATTGCTAAAGATGCTTGCGAGGTTGGATTTAATGTTATCGTTTCAGGTGCGGGACTTCCAACAAATTTACCAGAATTTACTATGGATTTTCCAGATGTTGCTTTAGTTCCTATTGTTTCGTCAGCCAAGGCTTTAAAAATCATTTGTAAAAGATGGCAAAATCGTTACAATCGTTTGCCAGATGCTGTAGTGCTTGAAGGGCCAAAAAGTGGAGGGCATCAAGGTTTTACCTATGAACAATGTCTTAATCCAAGTTATCAATTAGAAAAATTAATCGCTCCAGTGGTTGAAGAAGCTAAAAATTGGGGTTCATTTCCAGTGATTGCAGCAGGAGGAATTTGGGATAAGAAAGATATTGAAAATGCGATCGCATTGGGTGCGAGCGGAGTGCAAATGGGAACACGTTTTATCGGTACCTTTGAGTGTGATGCTAGCGATGATTTTAAAAATGTTTTACTTTCTTGCAAAAAAGAAGATATAGAACTTATTAAATCTCCAGTTGGATATCCTGCAAGAGGTGTAAGAACTAATTTACTTGATTTAGTCGATAAAAGAATGGGACCTAAAATAAATTGTATTAGCAATTGTGTAGCGCCTTGCGGTAGAGGAAAAGAGGCTACAAAAGTTGGATATTGTATAGCTGATAGACTTTTTGATGCATGGTCTGGAAAAAAAGAAACAGGATTATTTTTTACAGGAGCAAATGGATATCGCTTGGATAAATTAATCAGTGTTAAAGAATTAATCGATAAGCTTGTTAATGGTGAAGAATGATTAAATTTTTATTTTGCTTTTTTGTTTTTTTTAATTTTTGCTTTGGAGCATATGAAAAAGAGCTTGATAATTTTGATAATAATTTTATCACGTCTAAAGCCGATGCACAGATAAAATTTCATCAGCAGCTAAAAAGCCTTTATATTCAAAGTGTTATTAATGAAGATGAAAAAACTAAGATAGAACTTTTAAAAAGATTGATTATAAGCTCAAATGTTTTAAATTTAGATGATCGATCTTACGCAGAAGAGTTAAAAGAAAGCGGAGTTAGCCAATCAAGCATTAATGCTTTAAGAAAAGCTGTTATAAAAGATAAAAAAAGAAATAATCCTCCAAACAATACTGAAATTTCTACTTTTTCACAAACTCAAAGCCAAAAAAATATTTCCAAAGAAAAAAAAGATCAAGATGTAAATAAAAAGGTAGAAAAAAAACCACAGGTTCAAAATAGTTCCTTAGATACAAAAAAAGAAAATGATAAAATTTATGTTTTAAGCTCAAACAAGATTAGTCAAAGTGTCGAGCTTAAACTAAATACAAATTTAAATGAAAAAGATGTTAAAAGTTTTGTTTTAGATGAAAAAGGCAATTTCCGCCATATCAGTGATTTTAATGGGGTTTTAGAGGGGGGAAAGAAAGAATATAAGATGGATGATTACCGAGTGGTTATCTCCCAATATAATCCAAAGACGATTCGTATTGTGATTTATGCTAAAGAAAGAATTCCTATTGTTTTTGATTTTAATGATAAAAAATTAAAAATTTCAAAACAGTCTAGCACTGTTTTAAAAACTGCAAAAAAAGAAACAATACAAAAAGATTTGCCAAAAAAACAAGAAATTAAGTCAGTTAAAACACAAAATTCTCAAGATAAAAAACCAAAACAAGGTAGAAAAGATCCTTTGTATGTATTAGATGTTGATAAAATTTCAAATGCAGTAATACTTAATCTAAGTGATACTTTAAGCGATGATGAAATTTCGATTTTTAGCTCCAAAGATCAAAAATTTTTCAGACAAATTGTAAGTTTTAAAGGAATTTTAGAGGGTAATCGTAAAAATTTTACCTTTGGCAAAAACAATATTACTATAACACAATATAATCCAAAAACAGTTAGAATTGTTCTTAGCTCTCTAAAAGAATTTGATATTTCTAAAAATTTAGAGAATAAAAGTTTAACTCTGGGTTTTCAAAAAGATAGTAAAAAAATATCTAATAAAAACAATAATAACAATAAAAATATTTTAAATTCTAATTTTAAATCAAGAAAAATCATTGTTATTGATGCCGGTCATGGCGGAAAAGATAGTGGAGCTTTAGGCAATAAACAAGGAACTCTTAAAGAAAAAAATGTCGTTTTAAGCACAGCTTTAAAACTTGGAAGCGAGCTTAAAAAAAGAGGTTATAGGATTCTTTATACTAGGAGCACTGATCAATTTATTAATTTAAGAGATAGAACTAAATTTGCTAATGATAAAAGGGCGGATTTATTTATTTCCGTTCATGCTAATGCGGCACCTAATGCAAAAAAAGCCAAAAGTGCTGAAGGAGTAGAAACTTTCTTTTTGAGTCCTGCTAGAAGTGAAAGAAGTAAAAAAGCAGCTGAAAAAGAAAATCAAGGGGATTTTGAAGAAATCAATTATTTTTCGAAACAAAGTATTTTAAATTTTTTAAATCGTGAAAAAATTGTAGCATCCAACAAGCTCGCTATTGATGTGCAAAAAAATATATTAACTCAAACGCGAAAAAAATACAAAATAGTTGATGGCGGAGTAAGAGAAGCTCCATTTTGGGTTCTTGTTGGAGCACAAATGCCAGCAATTTTAATTGAAATAGGATATATCACCCATCCAAGTGAAGGGCAAAGAATTGCAAGTAAAAATTTTCAAGATATTTTAGCTAAAGGAATTGCTGATGGGGTAGATAGTTATTTCTATCACAATCGCTAAAATGAAAAAAGCAAATATAATTTTTAAAGACAATACTCCATTTTCTCTTGATTTTGATGATTTTTATTTTAATTCACAAGATGGGATACAAGAGAGCAAGTATATTTACACTGAAGCTTTTAGCTGGAGTGATGAAGAGCAATTTGTTATTGCTGAAACAGGTTTTGGCATAGGACTTAATTTTTTTTTAACCTTAAAAAGATTTTTGAAAGAGCAAAATCATCAAAAAAGATTATTTTATATCAGTATAGAAAAATTTTACATCGATAAAGAAACTTTAAGAGAGATTTATCAAAAACTTGGATTTTATGAAGATTTTAAAGAGATACTTGAGCCTTTTTTAAAATTTTATCCTCCTTGTAAAGAAGGATATTATCGATTTTATTTTAAAAATTGCTTTTTAGATCTTGTATTTGATGATATTTCTGTTTTAAAAAAACTTGATTTTAAAGCCAATGTGTGGTTTTTGGATGGTTTTTCTCCGAGTAAAAATTCTGCTATGTTTGATGATAGCGTGTTGTTTGAGGTGGCAAGATTATCAAAAAAAAGAACACAAGTTTATACTTTTTCTGCGGCCAGTTTACTTCAAAAAAATCTTCAAAAAAATGGTTTTTGTGTTCAAAAAATTAAAGGATTTAGAAAAAGAGAAATGATCCAAGCTATTTTTGAAAAAAATCAAACAGAACAAAAAATGTTTCAAGAAGCATATTTTCAAAGAGTTTCTCAAAAAATAAAAAATAAAGAAGTAGCAATTATTGGTGCTGGTATTTGTGCAGCGGTTTTAGCATATGAGCTTTCTTTGAGAGGTTTTAAAATCAGCATTTTTGAAAAAAATACTCGTTTAGGAGAGGGTGCTAGTGGGAATGAAAGTGGAATTTTAAGTTCTTTGATTTTAAAACCAGGTGTTGCTTTGGGTGAGTTTTCCCAACTGGCTTTAATTGAAGCCAATCGTTTTTATCGTCAAATTTTAGATTTAAAATTAGACGGAGTTATAGAAATTGCACACAATGATTTAATGCAAGAACGTTTTTTATCTCAAGAAAATAATATTTTATTTGATATTAAAGATAATCAAGCATTTTTACAAGATGGTGGCCATATTAAACCAAAAAGCCTTGTTCGAGCCTTGTTTGAAAAAAGCAAAGCTAAGATTTATTTTAATCATCAATTTAAAAATTATCAGTATGAAAATGGCGCTTTTAAACTTTTTTTTGATGAAATAAAAGATATTTATCAATCAGAAATTTTAATTTATGCCATGGGTGCTGATACTAAAGATTTTATATCCTATGATTTTATGAGTTTAAGCAAAGTTCGTGGTCAAGTTACTCATTTAGAGCCTTTTTGCGATATTCAATATCCATTTTCATCAAAAGCTTATATTTGTCCAAAAAATGAAGGAATTCAAGTTATAGGAGCGAGCTATGATCGTTTGAGTTCTGATTTTAATTCCAAAAGCGAAGATGATAAAGAAAATATTAAAAATATTCAAGAATTTTTAAAGGGGGATGAAAGATTGATTTATAAAGGATCTAAAGTGGGATTTAGGTCTTATTCTAGCGATAGATTTGCGATTATTGGTGCGGCTTATGATGAAAAGTTTTATAAAGAGTGTTATAAAGATTTATTATGGACAAAAAATAAAGAGCAAAAATTACCTCAAAATATCCCTAATCTTTATTTAAATTTTGCTCATGGATCTCGAGCTTTTTCTACAGCTGTATTAGCCGCACGTTATCTTTGTGCTTTGATTGAAAATGAACCTTTATGTATACATAAGGATTTTATTTCTTGTATTCATCCTGCTAGATTTTTGATTAGAAAATTAAAAAAAGGTTTAAAAAAATAAATATAAAAATATTTTTTTATTATTTTAATTTTATTTAATTTTAAATCGTATTGTTCTATCATTAGTATAGTTATTTTATTTTTAAGGAAATTTTCATGATCGATTATAATCAAATAGAGTCTCGTTTAACGGCGCTTGAGAAGCTTCCTTCTTTAAATCCTAATTCTTCGATTCCTAAAGCTTTAGAAAAAGCTGGATTTAGCAGAAGGGATTTTATGAAATGGGCAGGAGCTATGACAGCTTTTTTGGCGCTTCCAGCGACTTTTACACCTATGGTAGCAAAGGCTGCAGAATTAGCAGATAGATTGCCTGTTATTTGGCTACATATGGCAGAATGTACAGGTTGTAGTGAAAGTTTATTAAGAAGTGATACGCCTACAATTGATAGTTTGATATTTGATTATATTTCTTTAGAATATCATGAAACTGTAATGGCTGCTGCAGGTTGGCAGGCAGAAGAAAATTTAGAAAATGCGATTAAAAAATATAAGGATCAATATATTTTAATGGTTGAAGGCGGTATTCCATGCGGAGATAGAGAGCATTATCTTACAATAGGGCCTCATGCAAAAACTGGATATGAGCTTAGTAAAGAAGCGAGTGAAAATGCCTATGCGATTTTAGCTATTGGAACCTGTTCTTCTTTTGGGGGAATACAAGCAGCAAGACCAAATCCAAGTAATGCCCAGCCTTTAAGCAAGATTACCCATAAAACAGTGATTAATGTTCCAGGTTGTCCTCCAAGTGAAAAAAATATAGTAGGTAATGTTTTACAACTCTTACTTTTTAAAGAACTCCCAGCACTTGATGTTTATAATAGACCAAAATGGGCTTATGGTTTAAGAATTCACGATCTTTGTGAAAGACGTGGACATTTTGATGCAGGAGAATTTGTCCAAAATTTTGGTGATGAGGGTGCAAAAAATGGTTATTGTCTTTATAAGGTAGGCTGCAAAGGGCCTTATACTTTTAACAATTGTTCAAGAGAGAGATTTAACCAGCATACTTCTTGGCCCATCCAATCAGGACATGGTTGTATAGGATGTTCTGAACCAAATTTTTGGGATAAAATGGGACCTTTTGAGGAACCTTTGGCGAGTCATAAATTTGATACTGTTTTTGGTTTGGGCGCTGATAATGTTTCAGATAAAATAGGTATAGGAGTATTAACACTTACAGGAGTTGCAATTGCCGCTCATGCTGTAGTTGCCTCTATGAAAAAAAATGAGGAGTAAGAATGAGTCAAAAAATAATCGTTGATCCAATTACAAGAATAGAAGGACATTTAAGGGTTGAAGTTGTTGTTGATGATAACAATATAGTGAAAGAAGCTTATGCAGGTTCTACCTTATGGCGTGGTATTGAAACTATTGTTAAAGGAAGAGATCCAAGGGATGCGGGCTTTATGACTCAAAGAATTTGCGGAGTATGCACATTTTCTCATTATAAAGCGGGTATTATGGCTGTTGAAAATGCTTTGGGTATTATTCCTCCTTTAAATGCATTATTGACTAGAACTTTGATGAATGCAGCTCTTTTTTTGCATGATCATATCGTACATTTTTATCAACTTCATGGGCTTGATTGGACCGATGTAGTAAGTGCTTTAAGTGCGGATCCTAAGAAGGCAAGTGATGAAGCTTTTAAATATATCTCAAATCCTTATGCAACAGGAGCTGATAAACTTCTTGAAGTGCAACAAAGACTTAAAACTTTTGTAGATAAAGGGAATTTAGGACCTTTTGCAAATGCTTATTATGGACATCCAACTTATCGTTTGACTCCGGAGGAAAATTTAATCGTTCTTTCTCATTATTTGGAATGTTTAAGAATTCAAAGAATTGTTGCTCAATGTATGGCTATTTTTGGAGCAAAAAATCCACATCCGCAAAGTTTAACCGTTGGAGGTGTAACTTGCGTTATGGATCTTTTAAACCCTTCAAGAATGGGAGAATATATGAGTAAATTTCAAGAAGTGCAAGATTTTGTTAATCGTGCTTATTATCCAGATCTTGTAATGGCTGGAAAAGCTTATGCAAGTGAAGCTAGTGTTTTAAATGATATCGGAGTAAATAACCTATTTACTTTTCAAGAATTTCAACTTGGAAAAAATGAATGGTTATTTGAAAGCGGTATAATTAAAAATGGAGATTTGAGCAAAGTTTATGAGGTGGATGAAAATAAAATTACTGAAGAAGCAACTCATTCTTGGTATGTAGACAATGAACCATTGCATCCTTATGATGGTAAAACAAATCCAAATTATACAGGGCTTGTTGATGGAGATAGTATAGACCATCATGGAAATAAGGTTGATTCTAAAGTTTTTGATACTAAAGGAAAATATAGCTGGATCAAAGCACCACGTTATGAGGGAAACCCAATGCAAGTTGGACCTCTTGCAAATATAGTGATCAATTATGCTAAAGGAAATAAAAATGTTGTTCCAGTAGTTGATGAGTTCTTAAAAGAAACAGGACTTCCATTGAATGCTGTCTTTAGTACTCTTGGAAGAACTGCTACACGTTGCTTAGAGGCTAAAATTGTGGCCAATAATGCTTTAAGAGCTTTTGATAATTTGGTGGAAAATTTAAAAGTAGATCAAACTACCTGCGCACCTTATACTCCAGATACAAGTAAAATGGTTAATGGTGAATACAGAGGCCGCTATATGGGGCACGTACCAAGAGGAACCTTAAGCCATTGGTGTAGAATAAAAGATGGTGTGATTGAAAATTGGCAAGCCGTAGTTCCTTCAACTTGGAATGCAAGTCCAAAAGATGCTAATGGAGTGGGTGGAAGTTATGAGCAATGTTTAATAGGCCTTAAAATAGCTGATGTTAAACAACCACTTGAGATTATACGCAAAATTCATTCTTATGATCCTTGTATAGCTTGTGCTGTGCATGTTATGGACACCAAAGGAAATAATTTAAGCGAATATAAAGTCAATGTAAATTTATAGGAGGCTTTTTATGAGCAATAAAGAAGAAAAATTACAAAGAAAAGCTGAATATGAATTTAGCATCGGTTTGCGTTTAACGCATTGGATTCGAGCGATTGCTATAGTGATTTTAATAGGAACTGGATACTATATTTCTTATGTATTTCAAAGTCCTATGAATAGTTTTGAGCCTGTAAATTTTATGCAGGCTAAATATCGTTTAGTTCATCAAGTTGTAGGATTTATTTTAATTGCTTGTATTATTTTTAAAATTTATCTTTTCTTTTGTGATAAAATCAGTCATAAAGAGCGCACTTCTATTTTAGATCTTTTTAGTATTAAGCTTTGGATCAATCAAATTAAATTTTATGTTTTTTTAGGCAAACATCCACATCTAAGGGGTGTTTATAATCCTTTGCAATTTGTGACTTATTTTTTATTTTATCTTGTGATGCTTGGTATCATTTTAACAGGACTTATTCTTTATACCCATACTTATCATGAAGGTTTAGGTGGAATGCTATATGATCTTTTAAAACCACTTGAAGCGAAATTGGGTGGATTAGCAGAAGTTAGAATTTATCATAGGATTTTAATGTGGGTTGTGATGATTTTTGTTCCTATTCATGTTTATATGGCTATTTTTAATGCTGTTAAAGGCAAAAATGGTGCTATGGATGCGATTTTTAGTGGTTATAAATATGTCAAAGAGGAGAGAAGTTGAAATTCCTTGTGCTTGGCATAGGAAATATTATGTTTGCGGATGAGGGCATAGGGGTTCATGTTTGTAATTTTTTGAAAAAAAATTATGAATTTACTCATCCTATTCATAGTATAGAATTTATAGATGGTGGAACTTTAGCTTTGCAATTAAGCTATATAATTGCAAGTTATGATAGAGTGATTCTAATAGATTGCATTGATGCTGATAATGCAAATATAGGAGATGTATTTTTCTTTCCTTATGAAGCAATGCCAAAAAATCTTAATTGGAGTGGAAGTGCACATGAAGTTGAAATGCTTCAAACCCTTCAATACATGGAATTAATGGGTGATTTACCTCGAACTCAAATTTTAGCTTGCATTCCAAAGCGTATAAAACCAATGAGTTTTCAGCTTTCAAGTGAAATTTTAAAATCAAGCGAAATTATGAAAAAAACTTTGCTAGATTTTTTAAAAAAAGAGGGTTTTGAGTATAAAAAAGTTAAGAATTATTCTTTGCAAGAATTAGCAAATAATGCTTATAAAATTTAGATTTCAATTTTAGTACGATATTGAATTGCTTTATTTAAAGAAATGGTATCGACATTTTCAAGATTCACTCCACTTGGAATACCTTGAGCAATTTTACTAAATTTGAGATTTAAATTTTTAAATTTGTCTTCAATAAAAAAAATAGTTGCATCCGAGTTGATGCTATGGGGTAAAGCAAAAATTAATTCTTTGCTATTTTGCTTTAATATCATTTCTTCTAGTTTGGATATTTTTTCATTATCTAACTCATCCAGTACAAAATACAACCCATGATAACTTTTACTTTCTTCTATAATAAGAATATCTTTTGGAGTTTCAACGATACATAAAGTTTCTTTGTTTCTTTCCTCATCGGTACAAATTCCACAAAGTTCGTTTTCACTTAAAGATCCACATTGCTGACAAGGTTTGATAAAACGCAAAGCATTTTCGATATTGTGTGCGAGTTTCATACCTTCAAGTTGATTATTTATGCATATATAATAAGCAAGTCGAATAGCAGTTTTTTTACCTATAGTGGGTAAATTTGAGAAGCTTTCGATTAAATTATTAAATTTTTCTAAATCATTGTTGTGTTTCATTGTGTTTTTTTTCTCCAAAAAAAACTTTAAAACAGTGTTTATTATTTTCATAATAATAGATAATGTCAAAATTATGCAATTTGCATACTTCAAAAACGATATAAAGACCCAAACCCATACCTTTCACTTTTTCGTCTTTTTCTCGAGTAAAGGCTTCAAAATAATATTCTATAGGTTCACTTAATTTTCGTCCTGGATTTTGAATAACAAAATATTGACGATGAGAATATATTTCGCAAGTTCCATCGCTTGAATATTTTAAAGCATTATCAATTAAATTTTTTAAAATCACAGGAAAAATTTCCATATCAACATTAATTAAAGCATCACTTTCTAAGTGAATTTTGACAATTTTATTAAAATCGTCTCTCATTAAATAATTTTTTGCTTCTTCAAGTATCGTGCTAAATTGGATAGGTTTAAAATGTAAATTATAATTTTTTGAAAAAAGATTTTCTATTTTTGCAAATTCATTAATCAAAGAATCCATACGTGAAAATATATCAATCAATCTTTCTTTTTGTTTATCTTCTTTAATCATTTCTGCGATAATTCTTCCTTTGCCAATAGGAGTTTTTAACTCATGCATGATAGTACGTAAAAAAAGTTGTCTTGATTGTATTAGTTCTTGATTTCTGGTAAAAGCTTTTTTAAATTCAAGGGCAATTCTCCCTATTTCATCTTCTTGATAATCGACAAAATCAGGTTTTTTCCCATTAGCAGCTTCAGCAACTTGTTTTCTAAGTTTCTTAAGAGGTTCAAGGGATTTTAAAACTGAAAAATACATAAAAACAACTAAAAAGGAAAAAAAGAAAAATCCTATTAGTAAAAGATTATAAATTCTATCGTTAATATTTTCTTTATAGAGCTTTTGAAAATCACCACATTGGATATCGATATAAAGATTATTATGATATTTTAAAGAGTTAAAATGACATATTTTATTATTTTTATTATAAAAAAGAATTTCACCATCTTCTTTAATAGTATGTATTAAATCTGAATTTTTTACAATAGAAAAACCATTGTTATCAAAATAAGTATCTATGTTAAAATTTGGATTGTAAGAGCTTAGCATATTATTAACGAGATTTTTTTGTCTTAAAACCCCTTCTTCAGCATAAGCATTCTCTTCGATTTTTAATAAAACAATAAAAAGAATGCAAACTAGAAGAAAGGTTACAACAAATAAAATAACTAATTTTGTATAGATAGAATATTTTTTTCGAATCATCCTATAAGTTTATATCCTATTCCCCTAACGGAAAAAATGTGTTTTGGAGATTTAGAGCTGTCATTTATTTTAGTTCTTAACCTGCCGATGATAACATCTAAGCTTTTAGAATCTTTATCTTTAAGATTTTTGCAGCGATTAACAAGTTGCTCTCTAGATACACTATAACTGTGCTGCTGGATAAGATATTCTAAAATTTCATATTCGGCTGGAGTTAGAGTTAAAACTTTATCATTGTAACTAATTTCATGTCTTCTTTCGTCAATTTTGAAAGCAGAATTGATATTTTCATTATTAGAAGTTTCAATTCTTTTTGCGCGACGAATCAGACTAGTGATTCTTGCATACATTTCCTTAGGATCATAAGGTTTAGGAAGATAATCGTCTGCACCGATTTGAAGTCCTACTACTTTGTCACTAAGATCTCCCCTAGCCGAAGAAACGATAATAGGAATATTGTTTTTTTGTCTGATTTCCCTACAGACTTCAAGTCCGTCTATTCCAGGTAGAGTTAAATCTAAAATCAAACAATCATAACCATGCATACCCATGCTTAAGGCTTCTTTAGGGGTTTCAAAATTTGTGATTTTTATATTAAATTGAGCTAAATATTCGGATAAAAGTTGTGCAAAATCAGGATCATCTTCTATCATTAATACGTTAATCATTTAATATTTTCCTTCATTAATTATTTTAGTGTTTTAATAATATTTGCATAATTTTATTTAAATTTTGATAAATTATTGAGTTTATTTTTGCTAAAATTAGCTTTTTTGATATTTTTTATTACAAAAATTAAGGATTTGATATGGAATTGGATTATTATGAGATTTTAGAAATTACGCAAAGTGCTGATAAAGATACAATAAAAAAAGCCTACAGAAAAATGGCTTTAAAATATCATCCAGATAGAAATCAAGGAGATAAAGAAGCTGAAGACAAATTTAAATTAGTTAATGAAGCTTATGAAGTTTTAAGCAATGATGAAAAACGCGCTATTTATGATAGATATGGTAAAGATGGATTAAAGGGAGGAGGCTTTGGAAGTACTTCTGGTTTTGGAGGTTTTGAGGATTTAGGAGATATTTTTTCTAGTTTTTTTGGCGATGGTTTTGGCCGTTCATCACGTGGTAAGAAAACAAGTGATGAAAAATTTGCAAGTGATTTGATTGTTAATTTAAGATTGAGTTTTAAAGAAGCTATATTTGGATGTAAAAAAAATATAGATTTTGTTTATAAAAATTCTTGTAAAACTTGTCAAGGAACAGGATCTAAAGATGGAAAACTTCAAACTTGTCCTAAATGTAAAGGAAGTGGACAAGTAGGAATTTCTCAAGGCTTTATAACTTTTGCACAAACTTGTCCAGAATGCCAAGGTAGTGGAGAAAGTATTCGTGAAAAATGTAGCGATTGTAAGGGTAAAGGTTATGAAGAGATAAAAGATCAAGTTGAAATTAGTATCCCAGAAGGTGTAGATAGTGGGATGAATTTAAGAGTTAATTCTAAAGGCAATATAAGTAAAAACGGCTCTAGAGGTGATTTGTACGTTAAGATTATTGTTAATGAGGATAAAACTTTTATAAGAGATGAAAATGATATATATATAGAATATCCAGTATTTTTTACTCAAGCCATTTTAGGACAGAGTGTAAAAGTTCCTACTATACGAGGAGAAGCGGTTTTAAATTTACCTAAAGGCGCTAAAGATGGTCAAAGATTTGTTCTTGAAAAAGAAGGAGTAAAGGATGTACATAGCTCTTATATAGGTAATCAAATCGTTCAAATTTCTATTAAATTTCCAAGTTCTTTAAATGATGAACAAAAAGAGCTTTTAGAAAAACTTAGCGAAAGTTTTGGGATTAAAGACGGTATGCATCAAGAACAAAAAGGATTTTTTGAAAAAATAGCTGATTGGTTTAAATCTTAAAGCCAATCAAAAAGTATTTTTTGATTAAAGAGCTTATAGATTTTTTTATTAAAAATGAAAGATTTTTTAGGTATAAAAAAAGCTAGGTTTTATAAAACCTAGCTTTAAAAGTTTTCATTCTAAGTTATTCTTAGAATTTGTAAAGAGCTTGAAGTCTTACAGCGTTATGATCGCCTTTACCATTTTTATCTGCATCTACATTTACATAAGAATAGAATGCTGAGAAGTCAAGTTTTGGAGAATATTTGTAATCTACTCTTGCAACTGCTTCTAGTTTTTTACCACCAAAATTCCCAGCAGTAGCGTGTGCTACTTTAGTTCCACCATATACGAAGTCACCACCTACGCGAACTGCTTCATTGAAAGTGTAACCAGCTGTAATATAACCGAATATATTTTGTCCGTGATCACCATTAAGATTTGATCCTTTGGTATAGAAAATTTCTTGACCAGCTAATACAGATCCGATATTTCCTTGATCTTCAATTGTAGTCATAGTTGTTTTCTTTTTATCACCGTAGTATAAACCACCAAGGCTAGCATCCCAACCATTTACTTCAATAGAACCTTTTAAAGCAAAGAAATTACCGTTTCCATCAATATGATCTTTAAGTCCACTGTCTAAAGAGTTTCCTAAGTAAGCACCTTCAAGAGTCCAGTTGATACCATCGAAAATAGTTGTGCTATAAGCAGCATCTACAGCATAGTAAAATCCTACTTGATCCCAGTAAGCTAACCACAATTGTGGGTTAAATTGACCACCAAGAGCTTCATAAGAACCGATAGCTGCACCACCATACATATTTCCAATTGAATCAACATGCATTCTTGTAAGTCCATACATATCAGTAGCTTGTTCTTTCTCCATAAAGCTATCTACAGCAAAAGCAGCTAAAGTTAAACCATCGATGCTATTATTTACTACTTTTACACCTGTTCCAACCAAACCATCGATTCCATTATCTGTCCAGATAGTGTTAAGTTGTTGCTTACCAGCAATTACATTTGTAGCAGTGTTTTCATCTGTATAAGTTAAGTATAATTGACGAACAAAAAAGCCTTTTTGATCATTTAGAGCTGTATCTACACCATAACCACCATCTTTAGCATTATAGTCAAATTGTATGAAAGCTTTAAAATTATCAGCTATAGCAGCACTGAAATTAAGCTGTGCTCTATAATTATGTGTTTGTCTGCTAGTAATTAAGTTGCTATTATTTAATACTTTTTCAGGGTATTTATTAAAAGAACCTGAATCATATCTGTATCTTAATACTCCAGATACATCGATATTTTTAATAGCTTCTTCTACTGGAGTAGCACTAGCTACAGAAAAAGCACCTGCAGTAAGAGCTGCAACTAAACTAAGTTTAACTAGTTTCATGAGAATTCTCCTTCTTAAAATTAAAATTAAAACGATGTAATTGTAGCATAAAAAATAAGAGTTTATCTTAAATAATACTTAAAGTTTATTTTGGATTTAATTTTGAAGCCGTAAAAAAGTAAAAACTAGCTAGATTTAAAAACTAGCTAGAATGTAATTTTAAGGAGTTTTCTTATGAATGTTTTGTATTCATTTGTAAGTATAGAAATTAAAAGTAAATGATAGGTAATTATAAAAATTTTAAACCTTATTTTGGATTTTTATAAAAATTTTGTTTTTATGATTTTAATTTTTTTAATAAATCATCGGCATTTATAAAACCTGTAATTTTTAATTTTTCTTTACCATTTTCAAAAAAAATCAAAACAGGAGGGCCAAAAACATTGAATTGTTTCATTGTTTTTATATCTTCACTATTGTTTTGACTAACATCAACTTTGATTAATTTATATTTTTTAACTTGATCAATAACTCTTTGATCACTAAAAGTAAGTTCATCTAAGAGTTTGCAATTTTCACACCAAGATGCTGTAAAGTCAAGCATTAAAGCTTGATTGTTTTTTATTTCTTGATTGATTTGATCAAGATTATTTATAAAATGATAATTTAAAGTTTGATTTTCTTGTTTTGTGTTAAAGTTTAAAGGGTTTAAAAAGTCTTTTGCTCCAAAAAGTCCACCTAAAAACAAACAAAGAGAATAGCTTAAAACTAAAATCAAAATGCTTTTTTTAATTTTGGTAAAAGTATCAAGAGTTTTTTCAAAAATTCCCATAAAAACACTAAAAAATACACCTAAAATTCCAAAAGCCGTTAAAATATAATGAGTCTCTACGATACGAGAGAATATCCAAATGGCCATTGCAAGCATAATAAAGCCAAAAAATACTTTTATTTTTTCCATCCAAGCGCCAGGTTTTAAAAATCCTAAACCCAAACCTATAAAAAGCAAAGGAATTCCCATGCCAAAACTCATTATAAAAAGTGCGCTTCCACCAAGCAATGCATCTTTGGTATTTGCTATGTATATTAAGGCTCCAGCTAAAGGGGCTGCAACGCAAGGTCCTACGATCAAAGCGGATAAAAAGCCCATGATGGCTATACCTATAATGCCTTTTTTATTATCGCTTTTTTTGTGTATGAAATTTTGAAATTTTAAAGGCATTTCAAAACGTAAAACATCAAACATCGCAAGTGCAAAAAGAACAAAAATTAATGCAAAAATAATTAAAACACTAGGTTTTTGCAAAATTCCTTGAACACTTGCACCTAAAAAACTCGCAATCACTCCAGCAATAGCGTATGCTAAAGACATAAAAAATACATAAATAAAAGAAAGAAAAAAGCTGTGTTTTTTAGAATTTTTACCCTCGCTTTTTGCGATTAATAAGGAAGATAAAATAGGGATCATAGGTAAAATACAAGGTGTGAGAGAAAGTAAAATTCCATAGCCAAAAAAACTAAGCAAAATCCAAAAAAGATTATTTGTAGCTAGAAAATTAGCGATCATTCCTTCTTCGGATTGGGAATTAAAATCTTTTTTAGGTTTGATTTGTTTGTAAGGTTTTGAAACTGAAAATTGGTTATTTTGGTGTGTTAGATCTAGATACCAAATTTGAGGGTTGTAACATAAACCTTGTTTGGAACAGCCTTGAAATTCGAATTTGATTTGATTGAGATTTTTTTTAGCATAATGTTCTAAAAGTAAATTGGGCAAGGCTAAATTTAATTCTTTAAAATATACTTTTTCGTTATTTTCTTCAACACTTGGGGGAAAATTTAAAAAAGATGTTATATCTTTGTCATTAATGTGGAGTTTGATTTTGTTTGCGTATAGATAAATATCTTGTCCTAATTTTATATCGATGATAATGGAACTATCGTATTTTTTTGAATCAACTTGAAAAGCGTCATTTAAGGATAAAATGGAAGCAAATGAAATGCAAAAATTTAATAAAAGTATTATAATAAAACGCAATTATTTTTCCTTTTTAGAATGTGTTTTTGATTGAAATTATATTTTTTTGTAGTAAATTAAAAAAGCTTTTTTGTTAAAAATAAAAATTATAATACTTTAACTTATATTTAAACGTTAAAAATTTACAATAATTCACAAAAAATTCACTTTCAAGCTTTAAAATTGATTAATAATAATTAATAAGGTTTTTAATGAAAAAAAAGATTATTTTTATAGTAGTGTTTTTGATTGTTATTCTTAGCGGGGTTTATTATTGGTTTTTTTATGATAAGGAAAAGGTGACTTATCTCACCCAAAAAATACAAAGAGAAAATATATCTCAATCCATAGAAGCTATAGGAAAAGTTTATGCTAAAGATCAAGTTGATGTTGGAGCTCAAGTTAGTGGACAAATTTTAAAACTTTACGTGGATGTGGGTTCTTATGTCAAGCAAGGCGATTTGATCGCTCAAATTGATAAAGATAAGCAGCAAAATGATTTGGATATTACAAAAGCAGAACTTCAAAGCGCTAAGGCAAATTTAGAAAGCAAAAAGGTTGCTTTAGATATCGCTTTAAAACAATACGAAAGAGAAAAAAAGCTTTATGCTTTAAAGGCGACTTCTTTAGAGAATTTAGAAAGTCAAAAAAATAATTATTACACTCTTAAAGCCAATGTTGCCGATCTTAATGCGCAAGTTGTTCAGCTTGAAATTACACTTAAAAATGCTCAAAAAGATTTAGATTATACTACGATAACCGCTCCGATTAATGGAGTGATTATCAATGTAGCAGTTGATGAAGGACAAACTGTTAATGCAAATCAAAACACACCTACTATAGTTCGCATAGCTAATTTAGATGAAATGGAAGTGAGAATGGAAGTTGCCGAAGCGGATGTGAGTAAGATAAAAGTAGGAACAGAACTTAATTTTTCTTTACTAAGTGATCCTCAAAAGACTTATCATGCTAAAATAGAAAGCATCGACCCAGCTGATACTGAAGTGAGTGATTCGAGTTCAAATTCAGATTCAAGTTCTTCTAGTTCAACTTCTAATGCGATTTATTATTATGCTAAATTTTATGTTCCAAATAAAGATAATTTTTTACGTATAGGCATGAGTGTTGAAAATGAGATCATTGTTGCGAGTGCTAAAAATGTGATTGTTGTTCCAAACTATGCGATTAAAAACGATGAAAAAGGTTATTATGTTGAGGTTTTAGAAAATGATGAAGCCGTTAAAAAATACGTTAAACTTGGGATTAAAGATGCTATTAATACTGAAATTTTACAAGGTGTGAGCGAAGATGAGAATTTAATACTTAGCTCTAGTGCCGATGGACTTGCATCAAAAATTAAATTGAGATTTTAATGATTTGCTTAAGAAATATCTATAAAAATATAGGTGAAAATGCTATTTTAAAAAATATCAATCTTGATATAGAAAAGGGTGAATTTGTAGCAATTATCGGTCAAAGTGGAAGCGGAAAAACCTCTTTGCTTAATATCATAGGAACTTTGGATAGTCCAAGCAGTGGAAATTATTTATTAGATGAGTATGAGGTTACTCATCTTAACCATGATGAAAAAGCGAGATTAAGACGTGAAAAAATAGGTTTTATTTTTCAGCGTTATAATCTTTTAAATTTATTTAATTCTAGTGAGAATGTTTCTTTACCTGCTATTTATGCGGGTAAAAATGTGCAAGAGAGAAAGCAAAGATCTAAAGAGCTTTTAAGTGATCTTGATCTAGGTCATAAGCTTTACTCTAAGCCTAATGAATTAAGTGGCGGGCAGCAACAACGCGTTTCTATAGCAAGAGCTTTGATGAATGGCGGAGAATTGATTTTAGCTGATGAACCAACTGGAGCTTTAGATAGTAAAAGTGGGATCATGGTGCTTGAAATTTTACAAAAATTAAATAAGCAAGGTCATACTATTGTTTTAGTGACTCATGATCCTAAAATCGCCCAACAAGCTAAAAGAGTTATTGAAATAAAAGATGGTGAAATTTTAAGCGATAGTAAAGAGAAAAAAAGCACAAATGATCAAAAAATTACCCCTAGAGTGATGACGAAAGAAAGAAAAACTTTAGCTTTGCTTAAAAATCAAGCTTTTGAATGCTTTAAAATTGCTTATTCTTCTATAATTGCACATAAGTTGCGTTCTATTTTAACGATGCTTGGTATTATTATAGGGATTGCCTCTGTAGTTTGTGTCGTGGCTTTAGGGCTTGGCTCACAAGCTAGAGTTTTGCAATCCATCTCTGATCTTGGTACAAGTAGTATAGAGATCTTTCCAGGTAAAGGATTTGGAGATTTGCGTTCGGGCAAGACGAGGCTTAATTTTAGTGATCTAAAAACTTTAAAAAGCTTAAATTTTTTAGAAGCTGTGGATGCTTATACTAGCTCTTCGGGCGTGGCAACTTATAGTAATATTTCTTTAAATGCTAAGGCTGAAGGAGTAGGGGTTAATAATTTTGCTATTGATGGCTTAAAGATTAATGTAGGAAGAATTTTAAGCGAAGATGAGGTGCAGTATAGTTCAAATGTTGTCGTTCTTGATTTTAACGCTAAAAAGAATTTATTTCCAGAATTAAGCAATGAAGATGTTTTAGGCCGAGTGGTGATTTTTGATTCTCAACCTTTTAAAATTATAGGAATTTTGAAAAAAGATCAAAATAAAATATTTGATGATAATGTTGTGCGTCTTTACATTCCTTATACAACGCTTATGAATAAAATCACTGGGGATAAAAAATTGCGTGAAATTATTGTTAAGGTTAAAGATGATATGGATTCTACTTTAGCTGAAAGTGCAATTATACGTGTTTTAACCCTTAAAAGAGGGCAAAAAGATTTCTTCACTTTCAATTCTGACACTTTTAGAAAAACCTATACAGCAAATAAAAAAACAACAACAATACTTACAATTTGTGTAGCGATCATCGCTCTTGTGGTTGGGGGAATTGGTGTGATGAATATCATGCTTGTTTCTGTGAGTGAAAGAACAAGAGAAATTGGAATTCGTATGGCTATAGGAGCTAGAAGAGAAGATATTATGATGCAATTTTTAATTGAAGCGATTATGATATGCACTATAGGAGCGATTTTGGGAGTTATTTTATCTGTATTTGTGATCTTTGCTTTTAATCATTTAAGCACTGATTTTCCGATGATTTTAAATACATATTCTATACTTTTAGGCCTTTTAAGTTCAATTTTAATCGGAGTGATTTTTGGATTTTTTCCTGCCAAAAATGCGGCGAATTTAAATCCTATCCATGCTTTATCAAAGGAATAAAATGAAAATCTTGATCAGTTTTTTAATTGGTTTTTTTATAACAGCTTGTGGGATAAAATTGGTTTTGCCTAAAGAGCCTTCGATAAAGCAGAGTGATTTAAAGGATTTAAATATAAGTTATGAATGGTACAAAGCTTATGATAATAAGCGTTTGGATGAATTTATAGATTATGTTTTAAAAAACAATAGTGATGTTAAAGTGGCGAGATTAAATTTATTGAGTGCTTTGGCTAGGGCTGATTTGATTGATTATGATTTATATCCGAGTTTAAATGCTAATTTTGGATTTGCAAAGAGTAAAAATTTAAATTCAGGATTAGAGAGTAAAAATTTTAATAATGCTTTAAATTTAAGTTATGAATTAGACATTTATGGAAAGATAAGAGATAGTGCAAAAGCAAGTGAATTTAGTGCAAAAGCAAGTCAATATGATTTGCAAAATTTGAAAATTAGCATGGTTAATACAGCTTTAAATGATGTTTTTGAACTTGCTTATTTTAACGATATGCAAAATTTACTTGAACAATATTTTCAAAATTTAACTCAAATGAAAGAACTTTATACTTATAAATATGATCTTGGAAAGATAGAAGAACTTGATTTGCTGAATTTAGAGCAAAGCGCTTTAAAAGCAAAGCAAAATCTTTTAAGCAATGAGCAAAATAGAAATTTATTGATTAAAAATTTGCAAGATTTATTAGGTAAAAAAGAGGGGTTTTCTTATATAGAGTATTTTAAAACCTTGTCTTTGTCTGATTTTAAAGAGCTGAAGCCTGAATTTAATATTCCTTTAAAAACACTTGCTTATCGTCCGGATGTACAAGCTAAGATTAACAATCTAAAATCTGCTTTTAAAGATTATACTTCCATGCAAAAATCTATATTGCCAAGTATTTCTTTAGGCGGAATTTTAAATGGCAGTGATGAAAATTTTAATAATAGCTTTAAATTTGAAATTTTAAGTGGAAATATCAAAATTTCTCTTCCTTTTCTTGATTATGGTAGAGTGCGTCAAAATATCAAAATTTCAGAATTTGAATACGATAAACTTTTAGTAGAATATGAACAAATTTTACAAAGTGCGATTAATGAATATGAGCTTAATTATAAGGATTATCAAAGCAATATTTCGCTTTTAAAAAATTTAGAAGATATTAATACAAAACAAAAATTAATTGAAAAAGCTTATTATGAAAAATATAATTTAGGAAAAAGTGAGTTGAAAGATTATTTAGATGCCGCCAATGCTTTAAATTCTAGCGAAGAAGAACTTTTAAGAGCAAAATTTAATCTTTATAAAACGATCAATTTATATTATCAAATCACTGCTATAGGAGAAAAATCTTTTTAATTTTTCTAATTTAAAACCAAGTAAAGATAAACAATCCAAGTAAAGCAAAAAACAAAACTATACAAAACAAAATAAAAAAGAAATAAAATAAA
>JACHTQ010000002.1 GCA_020135845.1 Campylobacter sp. W0018
CCGCCACGAGAGCTGAAATTTCAGATGTAGCAAATGCAGTATTAGATGGTAGTGATGCTGTAATGCTTAGCGAAGAAAGTGCTGTGGGTATAGATCCTGCCAATGCTGTTGATATCATGTGTCAGACAATCATAGAAACAGAAAAAAACTACCCCTATAATAAATTTAATGATTTTGAAAATTTAGACAATACAGATAAAATCATGCGTTCAAGTGCGAATTTATCTAAAGATTTAAATGCTGATGCGATTTTTTCTCTTACAAGTAGCGGAAAATCAGCCATGAAAATTTCTAGATATAGACCTAACACAGACATTATAGCCGTAGCTCATTCAGAAAAAACTCTTAATCTATTAAGTATAGTATGGGGAGTTAATCCGGCTATTTTAGTTAATAAAAGCGAACATTTAACAGAATTATTAAAAAATACAGTTAAATTAGGTGTAGAAAAAGATTTTATTAATGAAAATCAATGCTATATATTAACAGCAGGTTTTCCAACGGGAGTAGAAGGAACGAGTAATCTTATTAGAATACTTGAAAAAGATCAAATATCTTATTATTTAAAATAGTTTTTTAATAATATAAAAAATTTTATTAAAAAAGCCGATATAAATATAACCTCACTATTAAGGAGCAAAAATGCAAGTGAATACTTATTCAAATATCGCTAGCATGACTCAAACCCAAGTTAGCAATAAGAAGGTAGATGAAGATGCTAAAAAAAATACCAAAGATGCAAACCTTCAAAGTGCTAGTTCAAGTAAAGATATCAACAAAGATGCTCTTGAAAAACTAAGCTCACTTGGAGGAAAAGGTATTACTCAACTCTACATGGTTCAATTTCAGCAACAAACCATGAATACAGTTTTTGGTACAAGCAATGCTCAAGCTGGAATTGAAGGTCTTTTAAATGGAGGAAATTTAGATACCGCAAAATCTATTCTTTCTAGCATTGATTTCGCATCTTTAGGTTATAGTGGTAAAAATCCACTTTCAATGGACGCTGATGAATTAAAACAGCTTGTAAGCGAAGATGGATTTTTTGGCGTTGACAATACAGCAAATCGTATCGCTGATTTCGTAATCAACGGAGCTGGAAACGATGTCGATAAACTTAAAGAGGGGCTTGATGGGATAAAAAAAGGATTTGAGCAAGCAGAAAAAATGTGGGGTGGAAAGCTTCCTCAAATCAGCCAAGATACAATGGATGCGGCAATTAAAAAAGTTACTGATCGCATTGATGAACTTGGAGGAAAAACTCTAGATCTCCAAGCTTAATCCATAAAGATGTTTAAATAATTTTAAACATCTTTAATTTTTAATATCAAAAGTAAAAAATTTACTCTTAAAATCATTCGGTAGTGTTTTGTATTGGTTAATAGCCGCTTCGTAATTTTTTACTTCTTGATAAAGCAAACCTAAAGCCGCTTTGCTTTCTTTATTGTTTTTATCGGTTAATTTTGAAAGTTGTAATAAGGCTATAGCTGAGTTTGGATTATTTGCCCCTATAGCTGCAACTGCGGCTAAAAATAAAGTTCTAGTATCTTTAATTTTATAATCATCAATCAAAATATTATAAAGTGCATAAGCCTCTTCAAATTGTTTAGCGAAAATATCCAAATACGCTAAAGTCTGTATAATGCTTTCACTTTCAAATTTAGAAGTATTCATCAATTCTTTAAATTTATTTCTTTCCAAATTTAAAAGTCCAGATACATGCATCAAATCAACATAAAATTCTCTAGCTATGCTAGGTCCACCAAAAACACTGCGATAATCAAGTTTTAAATTTTTAAAATGAATTTGCGCATTTTGAGCATATTCTTTAATATTAAAATTAGAATTTAAAGAATTAAAATATAAAATATTTGCAATAATATCTTCTGGTAATTGTGATCTTAATTTAGCTAATTCAACATCCATACGATTGCTAAGATTATTATTTTTGGCAATAATTGCTTTAAGCATTGAACTTAAAGGCGTATCAGAATTTTTTTCATCTAAATATGGAAGCATTGAGACATAATCATTTTTAGTCAAAAACAGCATACTTTTTTGCATATTTGCTTTAAAATTCGCATCGGCACTCATATTTTCAACAATTTCGTTATAAAGTTTAGTTGTATCCAAATCATTTATTTTAGCACAGAATAAAGCAAAAACTCCTGCTAAATAATTTTTAGGATTTAAATGATAAGAACTAAAAAAGTATTTGTAAGCTAATTCATAATCTTGCATCTGGGCATAAGATAAAGCTAAATTATACTGTAAAATACTATGCTCTGGATAATTTTTCAGCAATTGCTGAAATTCTTCATTAGCAAGTCTTAATTGCTGATTTAAAGCGTGATTGATAATACTGGCAATTTTTACATTTGTAGAAGATAAAACATTACTTGTTGTTAAATACTCCCCTGAATCCGTACTATCATCCACAAAATTTGTAACATTAGCCTTTTCTATATATAACGATGCTTGCCTAGAGTCAAAAACTTGATAAGGAGCATAATAAAAAAGCAAGTCAAATTGATTTTTTAAATTTTTCAATAAATCCTTAGAAAAATGACTCTGCGCAATGGCGATATTGAACAAATCATTATTTAGTCGCACTTTGATTTTATAACGATCTAAAATTTTATATTGATCTTCTTCTTTTTTATAAGCATTTTGCAAACGCATAAGCATATCTTGATAATCACCCGTTTTAATATCAACTAAACTTAAAGCTGCTAAACTTTGATTAAAATCTCTATCGATTTTCATGGCAGTACTTAAAGACGTTTTAGCTTTATCATATTCTCCTAATCTAGCATACAAAAGACCCAAAGAAAGACTGGGTTCAAAATTTCCTTGAGAATTTAGCTGCTGCACTGCCTTAACGTCAAAATCCATCTTAGCATAAATTTTAGCTGATAAATATTTAGAAATATCATTATAAGGATCGATATTTACTTGCTGAAACATTTGTAAAGCTTCTGGATAATACCCTTTATAATAATCTATCAAAGCTAAATAATAATTATATAGCTTTGATTTTCCTTCTTTAGGAAGATAAACTTGCGCTAAATCAATGTAATATTTAAATTTTTCCTCATCATTAAGCTTTAAAGCACATACAGCAGCATTAATAGCGGATACAGTTTGATTTTCACCGCTAGCTATAGCTTTTTTAAAACTTTCAAAAGCTTCTTGAAATTTTCCTTCATTCATTTGAGAAACGCCTAAATTATAATTAGACAAAGATTCATTATAAATTGCAATTTGTTTATATAATTTTAAAGATTGTCGAATTTCTCCTTTAAGATATAGCGCATTAGCTTTTTGTATCATAGCATCCACTTTAGCCATATCTTCATATTTATAAGATTCATCCGGAACAATTTCAGATTTTTCAACTGGCTTTGAAGCGATAATATCTGCTTTAATATTTCCTTCACTGAAAATCAAATAAGTTAAAGTAAAAACCAAAATACAAATAATAACTAAAGAAGCACCGGCAAGAGACATAAATTTTCTATCTTTATACCAAGGGAGCGGTTCTTGATTTTGAGTTTTCTCAAAAGAAGAAAATTCTTCAGGCGCACTCTCTCTTGTAAAACTAAAACCTACATCATCTTCACTGAAATTTTCAGATAAAGATACAAATTCTTCATCATCAGGAACTTGACCTTCTTGTCCTTTAAATTCCCCTAAACTCTCATCAAGTCTTTCTTTATTGTCGTTTAAATTATCTTCTTCTAGTACTATATCTTCTTTTTCTGCCATTTATTTTCTTTAAAAATATTTTCTTAAGACATCAGGAATAGCGATTTTTCCTTCTTTATCTTGATAATTTTCCATAATAGCAACCAAAGTTCTACCTACAGCTAATGAAGAACCATTTAGAGTATGGACTAATTCATTTTTACCTTGCTCATTTTTATAGCGAATTTTGGCACGTCTTGCTTGAAAATCACGGCAATTAGATACGGAGCTAATTTCTCGGTACTTATTTTGAGAAGGAATCCAAACTTCAAGATCAATAGTCTTTGCAGCACTAAAACCCAAATCTCCTGTACAAAGCATCAAATGCCTATGAGCCAAACCTAAAGAGCTTAATAAATCACTCGCACACTCCACCATTTCATTAAATACACTATCACTTTGTTCAGGTTTAGTAATACTTACAAGTTCCACTTTTTCAAACTGATGCTGACGAATGATTCCTCTTGTATCACGCCCTGCACTACCAGCTTCTTTTCTAAAACAAGCGCTATAACAAGTCATTTTTATCGGCAAACTTTCACTGGTTAAAATTTCCCCACTATAAAGATTAGTTACTGGAATTTCAGAAGTTGAAATAAGATATAAATCTTCATCATCAACTTTATACATATCATCTTTAAATTTCGGCAATTGTCCAGTTCCAAACATTGTAGCACTATTAACCAAATAAGGCACATTGACAAAATTAAAACCTCGACTTCTATTAAAATCAATCATATAATTAACCAAAGCTCGGCTCAATAAAGCACCTTCGTTTTTAAGCACACAAAAACGACTTCCAGAAATTTTAACCCCTCTTACAAAATCAAGCCAATCTAAACTTTCACCCAAATCATGATGTTCTTTTGGCTCAAAATCAAAACTTGGTGGAGTAAGGACTTTTTTTATTTCCACATTTTCACCTTCATCCTCACCAACAGGAACAATATCATCTGGAATATTTGGAATAGCATGGGCAATATTTTCAAGTTCACTTTCTAAAGCACTTACCTTTTGGCTTTGCTCGTTAATTTTAATTTTATTTTCACTCAATTTTACTTTCAATTCTTCTTTATCTTGCGCACTTGCAAGTTCTTTACTGAATTTATTTTGAAAGGCTTGAAGCTCTTCTAAAATTGTCCTTTCTTTTTTCAATAATGCAAATAAATCAGCTAATTTTTTTAATGTTTCCTCATCAACTTTTTTATGTTTTAATTTTTGACTCACCTCATCAAATTGATTTTGTAATTTTTTTAAATCAAGCATCTTATACCCCTTATAAGCCTATTTTAGTATAAATTTTTTGCATCTTTTCTTGAGCAATTTTTCTTGCTTTACTCGCACCAAAATCCAAAACCTCTTTCAAATAAGAAGGTTTATTTAAAAGCTCATTATATTTCTCTCTTATTTCTTTGAAATAATCAATCATTAACTCATTTAAATACATTTTAAAATGTCCATATCCCTCGCCTCCCTTTAAATAACGATTTCTCAAATTTTCTTGTCCTTCATTATCTAAAAATAATTTTGCTATTTTAAAAACATTACATTCTTCAGGATTTTTAGGATCTTCTAAAGCAGTACTATCTGTTACTATCGATGAAATTTGCTTTTTTAAAGTTTTATCATCATTAAAAATATCTATAGTATTTTTATAAGATTTACTCATTTTAACCCCATCTGTTCCTACAATAACAGCAAGATCTTCGTTGATTTTAGCTTCAGGTAAGATAAAAATTTCTCCCCATTCGTTATTTACTTTTAAAGCGATATCACGTGCGATTTCTACGTGTTGAATTTGATCTTTACCTACAGGAACAAGCTGAGTATCAAAAAGTAAAATATCTGCTGCCATTAAAACAGGATAAGAAAAAAGTCCATGAGAAGCACTTAGTCCTTTAGCAATTTTATCTTTATAGCTATGCGCACGTTCTAATAAACCCATAGGGGTAAATTGTGATAAAATCCAATAAAGCTCCATCACTTCTTTCACATCGCTTTGTAACCAAAAAACACTTTTTTGCGGATCTATACCAAAACTCAAAAAAGCTGCGGCTGCTTTTATTGAATTTTCTTTCAATTTTTCCCCGTTCTGCAAAGAAGTCATAGCATGATAATTAGCAATAAATATAAACATTTCACTTATATTTTGCGTATCTATCATTTGTTTAATCGCGCCAAAATAATTTCCGATATGCAAATCTCCACTAGGTTGAATTCCGGTTAATACTCTCATTTAACTGCCTTTTTTAATTCACTTATAAGCTCATCAATACTTTTATTTTCAATATCTAATATCACATTAGCCTTATCCTCATAAATTTTTATTCTTTCATTATATAACTTTTTTGCTTTAATTTCATCAAAAAATAAAGGTCTTTTAGCAATTTCATCTTTATTTAAACGCTTTTTTAAATACTCAAAGTCAGCCCTTAAATAAACACTCAATCCGATTTTTTCTAAATTTTTCACATTAACAAAACCGCCACCACTTGCAATACAAGCATTTTGACAAAAAATAAAAAAATCGGCTAATTTTTGCTCTTGCTCTCTAAAAAAATACTCTCCTTTATTTTCAAAAATTTCATTAATGCTTTGCTTAAGTTTCGTCTCAATCAATAAATCACTGTCTAAAAAAATTCGGTCTAACTCTACAGCCAATGCTCTAGCCATAGTGCTTTTTCCACATCCCATGAAACCGATGAAAATAATATTATCCATTCTCATCATTTTCCTTGCTTCCTTTTTTGCGTGAAGCAATGATTAAAGGAACTCCCTCAAAATCAAATTCTTTTCTTATTTTATTTTGCAAATAACGCTTATAGCTAAAATGCAAGGCTTTGGGACGATTCATAATTAAAGCGATTTTTGGAGGAGCAACATCATATTGCACAGCATAATAAATTTTAACCAATTTTCCATAATCATGTGGCAATGGATGTGCTTTGGTTGCGCTTTCGATTAAATTATTAAGTTTTGAAGTTGGGATTTTTTGTATGAAATTTTCAAAAACTTTTAAAATTTTATCAAGTATTACATGCACTCTCTTACCACTTAAAGCTGAAACACTGACAATAGGTGCATGGGCTAAAAATTTAAAACGATCAAGTTTTAATTCTTTAACCGTTTTATCAAAATCAAGCTCACTTTTATCCCATTTATTTAAAACTATGATAACACCTAAATAATATTTTGCGATAAGTCCTGCTATTCTTTCATCAAGCTCATTAAAACCTTCATCTGCATCTAAAACCAAAAGTGCGATTTGAGAATTTTGCAAAATTTTTTCAGTACGATTTAAGGCAAACCTTTCTAACCCTTGAATTTTTCCACGTTTTCTAATACCAGCAGTATCCACAAATTCTATCGTTTTATCTTGATAAGTTATAGCTTCATTTACAGGATCGATTGTGGTTCCAGCTATACTACTAACCACGCTACGTTCTTGTTTGACTAAAGCATTTAAAAGGCTTGATTTTCCAACATTAACACGACCTACAATCCCTACTCTAATATGATTTTGATCTATCTCTTTAAATTGCAATTCTTGTTTATTTTCGTCATAATGCTCTAAAAAATCCTCTAAATCTTGTTCTTCATCAGGAACCAAGCTAGCTTCATTTAAAAATTGTTCTAGCCAAGCATAAAGCTCATCAAGCCCCACATTATGAGTCACTGAAATATTAAAAATTTCTTTTACACCAAAATTTGCAAATTCCCACGCTCTTTCTTCATCTTTTTTATTGTCTACTTTATTAATAACCAAGGCTAGTGGTTTATTTAATTTTTTTAAAGAATAAAAAAAACGTCTATCTTCTTCATCTGGAGCTAATTTTCCATCAACCAAATAAAGAATAATATCGCTTTCTTTGGCAACTTTTAAAGTATTTTTTTTAACATTTTTAAAAAGCTCATCACTCTCATCAAGTCCGCCACTATCAATAATAAAAGCGCTCTTAGAACCAATGCAAGCCTCAGTTTTATTGGTATCTCTTGTTGTGCCAGAAATTTCACTTGTGATTGCTATTCTTCTTTTTGCCATCCTATTAAAGAGGCTTGATTTTCCAACATTAGGCTTTCCTATCAATATAATGCTTTGCATTTTTTTCCTATTTTTTAAAATAAAATTTTTTTAAGAAAAATTATATAAAATTTGCCTTAATATTAAGCAAAAAAAGACTAGAATTAATCCATTTTTCAAGTTAATCCTCAAGGAATAAAAATGCGAAAACTTATCAGACACAACCTTGGAATTTATTTTATGCTTTTAGCGTGTTTGGATTTTACACTTATGGGAGCTTGTGCTAAAATTTTAAGCAAAGAAATAAGCTCTATTGAAATTATGTTTTTTAGAAATATTATAGGAGTTGTATTTTTACTTTGGTTGTTGAAAAAATCAAAAGTTCACAAAGAAGGTGGACATTTTTGGCTTTTAGTTTTTAGAGGCGTTGCGGGCACACTTTCACTTTATATGTTTTTTTATAATATCTCAAACATCACCTTAGGTGGAGCCTTTGCTTTTCAAAAAACAGCACCTATTTTTATCACCCTTATTGCTTTTTTTATTTTTAAAGAAAAACTAGAAAAAAAGGCTTGGATAGGAATTTTTATCGCTTTTTTAGGCATGCTTTTAATCACTCAACCTTGGGCCGATAAAGCCTATCACTCGGGTTTTGATTTAAAAAATTCCATCATAGGAATTTCAAGTGGCTTTCTAGCTGCATTAGCTCTTACAAGCGTGAGAAAACTTAGAAAATCTTACACCACAGAACAAATCGCATTTTCATTTATTTTTCTTGGCACGCTTATGCCTTTACTTTCAATGATAGGAGCTGAATTTTTTCAATCTAAAGATTTTCATTCTTTGCATATGGATTTTATTTTGGCTCCATTTGTAATGCCTAGTTTACAATCATGGATCATTATTTTAATCATGGGAATTTTAGGCACCATTTATCAAATTCATGTCACCAAAGCCTATGGGATAGCCAAACAAGCTGGCATTGTCGCGGGTGTAAGTTATTTTGATGTGATTTTTAGTTTAATTGTTGGATTAATTTTGGGCGATAATTTACCAAGCGCTATGGTTTTTTTAGGTATAATAGGGATAATTTGTGGAGGATTAATCTTAGTCGTAAAAGGAAAAAAATGAAAAAAATGATATTAATTGCTGGTCCTTGCGTCATAGAAAGCAAAGATTTAGTATTTAAAATCGCTGAACAACTTAAATTTTTTAATGAAAATGAAAATATAGAATTTTATTTTAAATCCAGTTTTGATAAAGCTAATCGCACAAGTATTGATTCTTTTCGTGGACCTGGAATCGAAGAAGGACTTAAAATTTTACAAAGTGTTAAAAATGAATTTAACATGAAAATTTTAACCGATATTCATGAAAGCACTCAAGCATCAATTGCGAGTGAAGTCGTTGATGTGCTTCAAATTCCAGCATTTTTGTGTCGTCAAACTGATTTGCTTATTGAGGCTGCTAAAACCAAATCAAAAGTCAATATCAAAAAAGGCCAATTTCTAAACCCAAGCGATATTAAATATAGCGTTAAAAAAATTCTTCAAACTAGAGGTATCAATGAAGAAGGCTATGAAGTAGCGAAACAAAATGGAATTTTTGTTGCTGAAAGAGGTGCTAGCTTTGGATATGGAAATTTAGTTGTAGATATGAGATCTTTAGTTATTATGCGTGAATTTGCACCCGTTGTATTTGATGCGACTCATAGTGTTCAAATGCCAGGAGCTGCAGGAGGGAAAAGTGGAGGGAAAAGTGAATTTGTAGAACCTTTAGCAAGAGCAGCAGCAGCGGTTGGCGTGGATGGATTTTTCTTTGAAACCCATATCAATCCTTGTGAAGCTCTATGCGATGGACCAAATATGCTAGATATTTCACGTCTTAAAAATTGCGTTGAAACACTTTTAAAAATACAAAATATTATAAAGGATATTTAATGAAAATTATCGAAGGAAAACTAAATCTTAATTCTAATGAAAAAATTGCAATTATCAATGCAAGATTTAATCACATCATCACTGATCGTCTTGTTGAAGGTGCGAAAGATGCCTTTTTAAGACATGGAGGTAAAGAAGAAAATTTAAGCCTTATTCTTGTTCCAGGGGCTTTTGAACTTCCTTTTATTTTAAAAAAAGCTATAGAAAGTCAAAAATTTGACGCTATTTGTTGTATAGGTGCTGTTATTAGAGGTTCAACTCCGCATTTTGATTATGTTGCAGCAGAAACCACAAAAGGCATTGCTAATATAAGTTTAAATCATAATATTCCTGTAAGTTTTGGCGTACTCACCACTGATACTATAGAACAAGCCATAGAAAGAGCAGGAAGCAAAGCTGGAAATAAAGGTTTTGAAGCTATGGTTACGGTTATAGAAATGCTTAATTTAAGCAAGGAAATTTAATGGCAACACGTCATCAAGTCAGACAAAGTGTTGTTTCTTTGCTTTATGCTTTAGAAATGAATGAAAAAAATGAAAATTTTATTGATGATTATTTAAATGAAAAAAAAATTCGCAATGAGCAAAAGAATTTTACTTTAAATTTATATCAAGGTATTATTCATAATCTTTGTAATATTGATGAAAAATTAAATACTCATCTGAATGAAAACAAAATTGAAAAATTAGGATATATTGAAAGAGCTATATTAAGACTTGGAGCTTATGAGTTGCTTTTTACAGACACACCGAGTGCAATTATTATCAATGAAGCGATAGAATTAGCTAAAGAATTAGCTAATGATAGTTCTCCTAAATTTATCAATGGAGTCTTAGACTCACTAATTAAGGCTAAAAAATGAAATTATGCGTTGCATTAGATCTTGCCACCAAAGAAGAATGTCTTAATATAGCCAAAGAATTAAAAGGCTTGGATCTTTGGCTTAAAATAGGCCTAAGGGCTTATCTAAGAGATGGTTTTAAATTTATAGAAGAATTAAAAAAAATAGATCATTTTAAAATCTTTTTAGATTTAAAAATTCATGACATTCCCAATACAACTGCGGATGCGTGTGAAGAAATTTCCAAACTTGGAGTTGATATGATCAATATCCATGCAAGTGTTGGAAATATAGCGATGCAAGAAGTGATGAATAGGCTTAATAAACTTTCTAAGCGCCCCTTAGTTTTGGCCGTTTCTGCTCTAACTAGTTTTGATGAAGAGCATTTTTTCAATATTTATAAACAAAGCATTGATGAAGCTGTGATTAATTTTGCCAAAATGTCTTATCAAAATGGGCTTGATGGTATGGTATGCTCTGTTTTTGAAAGCAAAAATATCAAAAACAATACTCACCAAAATTTTTTAACATTAACACCAGGTATTCGTCCTTTTGGAGAGAATAATGACGATCAAAAACGAGTTGCTAATTTAGAAACGGCTAAAGAAAATAAAAGTGATTTTATAGTCGTAGGACGCCCTATATATAAAAATAAAGATCCTAAATCAATCTGTGAGAAAATTTTGGAGCTTATATGAATAAAGAAAAAATAAATGAAGAAAATATAGATCAAATTTATGAAAACAATCAAAAAAAAGAATGGGATATTTGCAAAAATTTTGAAGAATGGATTAAAACTCAACCTGATAAAGAAAAAGCTTTAAAAGAATTTTATCAAAAGTGTGGGATAAAGTATTGAACTATCAGCAATTAGAATGTGATTATTTTAATCTTTATAATCAATTTATTAGCGTCGATTCTACTATTTCTTTTGAAAAAAATAATCGAATTTTAATCAAGGATTTTGTATTTTTTTATCATCAAATTTTAAAACAAAAAGATTTTAATTACTTAACAGGTATAAGAAATAAAATCGCCCTAAAAGTTCAAAAATATATGCAGCAATATTCTATAATACCAAAAAGTCTTAATCTTTCTTGTTTAAGAGAAAATAAACATATTGATTTTTTTGAAATGTTTTATAAAGCTTTGGGATATTTTGTCGCTTTTAGACAAAAACTCAATGAAGATCAAAAACTCCAAATCATTATATCTAGCATTGATGAAAGCTTTGGATATAAATTTTCAATAGAAAATTTTCAAAATTTAGATCATTTTAAAAAAAGTGATATTTTAACCCTTCCAGAAAGATGCCTTAATAATTTTCACCTAGCAATGATTCATCTTTGCATTATGATCCTTAATCCCCTTAATCTAAAAGATTATAATCAACATCTTGATAAGGCGATTAATTATCTTATTGATGGCTCTTTTAATATTTATGAGATCATCTTAAAAGAATATTCTTTATTGTATCCAAAAGATCAAAATTTTAAACAAGAACTTGCCAAACTTAAAGAATTAGAAGTCCAAATTCTTATGCAAGAAATTTCAAAATTAAAGCTATCAAACAATTACAAAGAACTATGCGGGGAAATTCTTTACAATTTAGAACTTGAAAAAATAACCCAAAAATAATCTTATATTAGCTCTAATATGCTTTAATAATAAGAATTTTAACAAGGAAAAATATGCATATTACGCCTGAATACTTATATCAAAAAAGAAGAAAATTTTTAAAATTAGGTGTTAGAGCACTCGTAAGTTCTACTTTAATTAGTTCTAAACTTTCCGCTTTTAACTTCATCAAAGATAAAAACTCTAATAATTTAAAAATAAGCGATGAAGAATTAGCTACAAATTATGTCAATTTTTATGAATTTTCCACCGATAAAAAAAGAGCTGTAGTCTTAGCTCAAAATTTTAACACTCAAAATTGGAAAATTGAAATCAGCGGAGAAATTGAAAAGCCCATAACTCTTAACATGGAAGATATTTTAAAGTTTCCTTTAGAGGAAAGAATTTATCGATTTCGTTGCGTTGAAACTTGGTCTATGGTAGTTCCTTGGATTGGCTTTGAATTGCGTCATCTAATAGCAAAGGTAAAACCTACTCAAAAGGCTAAATTTATTAAATTTACAACACTTTTTGACAAAAATCAATTTCCTGATCAAGATGCACTTTTTCCATCTATAGACTATCCTTATGTTGAAGGGCTTAGAATGGATGAGGCAATGCACCCGCTCACTTTGCTTGCTGTGGGAATGTATAAAAAACCTTTAAAATCACAAAATGGAGCTCCTATACGCTTAGTTGTTCCTTGGAAATATGGTTTTAAAAGTATAAAATCAATTGTAAAAATTGAATTTGTAGAAAAACAGCCCCTTACAACTTGGCAAAATTATGCTCCAAATGAATATGGTTTTTATGCCAATGTTAATCCAAATGTATCTCATCCAAGATGGTCTCAAGCAAATGAAAGAGCCTTGGGTGATTTTTTCACAAAACCTACTTTAATGTTTAATGGCTATGAGAAAGAGGTTGCAAAACTTTATGAAGGTATGGATTTAAAGGTTAATTTTTAATGAGTAAATATTTTAATTTTTTTGCTTTCGTATTTTTCTTAGTAAGTTTGATTTATTCTTTCTATAATATTATAAAATCCTTTGATTTTGTAAAAGAAATTTATTTTAATACAGGAATTTTTGCTTTAATATTTTTAAATTTAAGTTTATTTTTTTCTTTATTTAAATTCAAATCAACTAAAAATTATCCTAAAATTTTAGGATTTTTTGCAACCTTTTGGAGTGTTATTCATTTTTTAAACTATTTTATTTTTGATAGAAATGCTCAGATTTCAAGACTTTTAAATGATATTTTATTCCATTTTCTAGAAACAACTGGATTTATAGCTTTTGTTATCATTTGCTTGATGTTTTTAAGTTCTTTTAATTACTTTAAGAAAATACACAAAATAAGAAAATTAGGATATTTATGCTTAGTTATTGCAAGCTATCATTATTTTTTAAGTCCTAAAATTCCTATGTTTTGGGAATGGAGTGCTTTAATTATAGCAATGATTTATTTTATTTTACGCTATATTAAAAACCTACGATTTTACTTTTATCAAAACTAGAATTAAGTTCTTTTTGTATGCTTTCTAGGAAATCTTGCATGTGAAAAATTCCTTCTTTGGAAATTGCAACTTTTAAGGCTGTATTTTTTATGATCATTAAAATTTGTGCCCCGCTTAATTCATAATTAGCTAAGATATTGATATCAAATTTTTTATCAAATTCAGCTTTTTTAGGTAAAAATTTTTCCCACATTTTTAACCTATCTTTAAAATCAGGCTTTTTAAATTCTATTTTATAATCGAATCTTCTTGAAAATGCCATATCTAAGCTCTCTAAAAAATTCGTAGTTGCAATCATCACTCCACTAAACCGCTCAATCTGCTCTAAAAAGATATTTTGCATTTGATTATGCATCTTATCACTTCCTGCACTGCTTTCAACCCTTGTGCTTAAAAATTGATCCGCCTCATTTAACAATAAAATAGGACTTTGTTTGCAAGTTTGTACTATATTTTTATAAGTATCAAAAATTTTCCTAACATTTTGCTCACTTTCACCTACCCACTTGCTAAGAATTTTAGAACAATCGAAACTAAGAACTGATTTTTTCATCGACTTAGCCATAGCTAAAGCCGACATAGTTTTTCCAGTTCCAGCTGGCCCATAAAAAATAATTTTAGCTTCTATGTTTTTATTATTTTTTACACCCCATAAATTTAATCTTTCAAGTACTTTTTTATCTTGTTGCTTAAGAATACTTTCTAAAAGCTCTTTGGTATTTTCAGGTATAATAATATCATTAATATTAACCCTTGGTTCTATAAGTTCAAAAATATCTTGCTCTTTTAAAACATTTTCAATTTTAATTTTTTTACTTTGTTTTGGCTCAAAATTAATCACCCTTTGTAAAATTTCATCTGTGATAAAAAAGCTTTTTGAAATATCTCCAAAAGAATTTAAATACTCATCATATTCTATTAAATTTAAAAGCGGAGAATTTTCTTGTAATAATCTTTTATTTTTATGCTTGTCAAGCTCATCTTCACTAATAAGAGACAATAAAAAATTCATTTCTCTAAAAGTCGAATTTTCATTGCTTAATAAATATTCTTCTCTTAAAAGCGTTAAAAAAATAATTTGCTCTTTTTGATTGAGATTAAATTCCTTAAAAATATCAGATAAAACATTATAAAATTTACTTTTTTTCAAACGCTCTTTAATGTAATTTTCGCAAAGTTTAATTTGCTCTTTTAATTCACTATTGTAAGCGCTTTTTCTAATAAAACTCAATCTTTCATAAAGTTCAACGCGCACAAATTCATCTTTAAGATATTCTAAATAATCGGTATAAGCTTCTTTTTTACTAAAATCTAAATTATTAGATTTTGATTCTAGAAATTCTAAAAAATATTCGCTTAAGCTTAGTTCACACTGTAATAAATTCAAACTTAAAGTCTGATTTTTATTGCTTTCAATATTTTTAAAAAAACTAGAATTTTGATTAACAAAACCTCTTTCTATTAGTTTTTTTAAATCCCCTAAAACATCCAAGTATGCATATTTTTCTATGCCAAAAATACTAGATAACAAAGTAAATGCATTTACAGAAGGAACTGAAATAACATAATGCTTACAAAGTTCTCTTAAAATCAAAGCTTCATTTTTAGAACATTTTAGTTCTTTATAAATTTGAGTTTTTTCTATAGTTTTTAAATTTAAAAATTCTTTGAGTTTTAGCATTATTTCTTAAATTCCTCTATTTCATTATTAAAAAAATCAATACAAATATTTTCATCTAAAAAATGATTTTCAAAAGGCAAATAACACATTTTAACCCCATAAGGAGTCAATAAAAAATTATCATTAAAATTCATTTTTTCAACATCTTCAAAACATTCTGCACAGATTTTTTTAAGTTTTTCATGCAAAAGATTTAAAAACTGATGATTTTTTATATCATATAATTGATCTAAATGAATAAAAGTATTTTTTTTAATATCATAAACGAAATTGTTAAGCTCTAAAATCGGGCGTTCCATTTCATCTTTATAAAAATAATATTGCTCTTGAAAGCTTAATTTTCCATCTTTTAAAAATATAGGTTTTTGAATAATTTGTTCAAAATCAAAATCTTTATTGCTTAGTTGATGAAATTTTTTAAATTCATCATTCTTTAAAAAATCCAAACAACTCTTAATTTTAATATTATTTTGATCTTCAAAAAGATATAAATTTGCAAGACCTAATTTTTGTGCTTTGATTTTTTTATTATCCAGTATTAATTCTTTTGCTTCATTGATTGTATAGATATTATCTTGGTCTTTCCAAACCTTTGAGGTTTTAAAAATAGGAATTTCTTTACTTGTATTAAGATCGCTTAAGACTATAAAGCTAGGGCTTGTTTGATTTATATCTTTATCAAATACAGGTATAAAAGGCGCATCTTCATAGATTATGGCAAAAATTTGCTTGTCTTTTAGATCATAAAAATACGCTTCGCCTTTATAATTTTTAGAAAAAAGTAAGCTGGTGGCAAAAAATAAAAATAAAAAAAATTTCAAAATTTTATCCTTGGTAACTTAAAATGATTTTTATACGTGAAGCTGCATCAAAAAAACCGATTTTATTTTTAGAAACTTCATAAAAAATTTCATAATTTTTTGCTTTTAATTTTTGTTTAAATCCGCTAGCTGTTTTTTGCAAATTTTTTCCTTGCCATAAAGGTTTTGCATTTAAAATATCACTTAAGATATCATCATAATATTCATTTTTAAAAAATTTTTTATTAAAAACTTTTTTATCATAACATGCAGCATTTAAACAAATTTTATCTTTAATTTTCAAATTAAAAAAAGCTTGACCTAAATGATAAACCTCTAAATTTAAGGTTTGATTTTCTTTTATTAAAAATCCAAAATCACTCATTTTAAGAAAAGGCGAATTTATAGTTATCGCTATGCTTTGAGTGAGATTATTTTGATTTTTTACAGCACACGCATTAAAAAAGAATATTATTAAAAAGAAAAAAAATATTTTTTTCAAAATTCTAAACCTTATTTTAAATTTTTAAAACTGATATTTAGCTCAAGATCAAGCTCGCGAACAATTTTCATCACAGCTTGCAAATCATCAATTTGTTTTGCTACAACACGAATTTCATCTCCTCTGATTGAAGAATTCACCTTTAATTTACTCTCTTTTATAGCCTTGTTAATTTTTTTAGCATTTTCACTATCTATGGAATCATTTGCTTTTAAATTTAAATGAAACATAGCTCCATTTTCACGAGAAAGCTCCTTAATAGCACTAGAATTAATTCCTCTTTTGATAAGCTTAGAGATAACAATGTCTTTTAAAACATCAAGTTTTGACTCACTTGAGGAGCTAAGTTTAAAAATACTATCTTTTTCGTTAAACTGAATTTCAGTTTTAATACCCTTTAAATCATATCTTGAATCTAATTCTTTTTTTGCTTGCTCAAAAGCATTTTTAAGCTCTTGTTTGTCTATTGCTGCAGAAATATCAAAACTGTGTTCACTTGCCATTTTTTATCCATTCTTCAAGATTTTCATAAACTCTACTCATTAAAGTTTCAATAGCCTCTTTGGATGCCCATGCAACATGAGGAGTGATGATAAGGTGATCTTTATTTTTAATGTTTAAAAGTGGATGATTTTCCAACATAGGTTCTTTTTCCAATACATCAAGCCCAACCTTGATATTTTTTTTATCCATCACCTTTGCCAAATCTAACTCATTTATAATGCCGCCTCTACCAACATTAATCAAAACCGCATCATTTTTTAATAATTCCAATTTTTCTAAATTTAATAAATTCATCGTTTTGTTATTTAATGGAGCATGAATACTTACAATATCACAAATCTTTAAAAGTTCATCTAATTCTAAACGTTCAAATTCTAGATTTGCATTTGCTCCACTTGTAGAGTAATAATAAATTTTAGTCCCAAAGGCCTTTGAAATTTTAGCAACTTCTTTTCCTATAGAACCAAGTCCTATAATACCATGTTTTTTGCCTTCCATACTGGTTAAAATTCTACTAAAATCAGTAAAAATAGGACTTTTACACCATTTTTCATTTTTAACCCATCGATCATAATAAGGAATATGATTTAAAAAAGCAAAAATCAAAGCAAAAGTATGTTGCACAACACTCATTGTAGAATATCCTGCAACATTTTTTACCACAATATTTCTTTCCTTGGCATAATCAACATCAATATTATTTAATCCCGTAGCAGTTTCTAATATAAGCTTAAGATTAGAACAAGTATCGATAATCTCTTTATCAATCACGACTTTATTGGTCATTGCAATATCAGCATCTTTTAAACGCTCAATTGTTTGTTCTTTATCCTTAGTTGTATCATAAAGTTTGATTTCACCGAATTTTTCAAAAATACTAAAATTATAATTTCCTAAAGTTGCCACATCTAAACATACTATTTTCATCTTTCACTCCTTAATAATATGCCCAACAAATTTTGAAGAATTATCAAGTATCATTCCACCTTTTCTAAAACCCAAACCACATCCTTCATAAGCAAAAAATACTCCTGCTTGATAAAACTCATTCTCATACGAATTTAATTCTACATACTCTTGATACATGAATTTATTATTTTCATAAGGTCCTTTATTTTCCTTTAAAATTTGCTCATCTTTAATAATACTTACATTAGCCCCTTCCCTACCAAAAACTGGCTTTTTGACATAAGTTTTTCCAATTAAGGGTTGATCTTTTGTTTCTAAAAGTAATGGATGATTAGGATAAAGTTCACACAAAATTTTCATAATGCCTTTTGATTGAAATATCAAAGTATAAGCAGGATTTAAAATGATGGCCTTTTGATTACGCATGATCTGCGTTAAAAGCATGGCAAGATCTCCTTCTTCAATCGCTATGTCTTCCCAAGGTATCAATTTAAACCAATATTCATAGTTAATTCCATCTTTAAAAATACCCTCATCACTAAATTCCACCTCATCCACATAAGAAAAATTAGTTTCAAAACCCACTTCATTAGCGATATGAGCTAATAATTTCGTTGTGATTTCCTCTTCTTTGTTTCCAGCAATACTCGAAAAAAGAATTTTCCAACCTTGATAGTAATTTTCAAACAAACTAGTATCATCATTAAGAGTAATTAATCTTTTAAAATTTTCCATTAAAGATTCATAGATATTATTAAATTGATGGCTTTCATCCATATTATTTTGTTTTAAAATCGCCCATTGTAAAATTGCACTCTCAAAAAGAGATGTTGGAGTATCTGCATTAAACTCTAAGAGCTTAATAGGTTTTCCATCCAATCCTCCAGCAAAATCAAATCTTCCATATAAATGCCAATGAACATCATTTTCCCAACTCATTTTAATAGCATCTACAAGATTAAAAGGAATGCCTAGTTCATCAAAACGATTATTATCGATCACATTTTGTGCGGCTGCTATAAACATATCGTAAAGCTCATTAGCCGCTTCATAATAAGCATTTGCCTCATTTTCTTTAACACAAACTAAAGTATCACTGATATAATCACTACCATCTTCATCAGTATGCCAAGAAAAACCTATGCTTTCTAAATAATCCTTTTTAAGCTTATTAACTTTTAATAATCTCATATATCTTCCTTAAGAACCAAAACCAAATCCAGAACTTGTTTTAGATCCGCCTTTAAAAAAGCCTGATCTTGAGGAACTAGAAGTTTTGCTTGTGCTTGCTTTATTAAAACTATTCACACTTCTTTGATAAGCACTTTGATTTGTAAAAGCTCCACGTTGCTGATTGATAAAATTTTGATTGCCAAAAAGCTTTGAACCGATCCAACTTCCTATAATAGCTCCAGCAGCACTTGCAAGCAAAGTTTCACCTAAACTCAATCCACCACTACTCATTTGATGATTGCTTTGAGTTAGATTAGAGGTTCCATTATCTATTTTTTCTGCCTCTTGTTTTATGAGTGCATCCATTTCCTCCTTGCTTAAAACTCGCTCTGTACCATTTAAATCTTTTAAAACCACTCTAGTTTCATCGCTAGGAAATTGATCTTTTATTTTATATTGACCCGGCGCAACTTCTTCTATGATAACAAAGGCACCTTTCATATTTGAAATTTGACTCGAAGTATCTGAGTTATCGCTGCTACAAGCAACCAAAGCACCTCCTGCTACAGCTGCTAAACCACTTATCATCCCAATTTGAATAATTTTTTTAACCCTTTTCATAAATTGACATTCCTATTTATAATCAAAAATTAATGATTAATTCTAACAAAAAATAATAAATTCATTCTTTATATGTAAAGTTTAAAAAGTTTTTTAGATCTAAGAAGATTAATAAAATTTATCAAAAGCCCTAAAAGGCTTTTGATATTACAGTCTTGATTCGTATCGTCTAAGCATATAAAGTCTTTTAAGCATTTTTTTGCGAGCTGAAATTTTTTGCTTTTTGCGAATTTCAGTCATAGGCTCAAAAAATCTTCTTGCTCTAACTTCAGTTACAACAAGATTTCTATCAACTTGTTTTTTGAATTTACGATATGCTTCATCAAAAGACTCGTTAGGATGCACCTTAATTCCTGGCACTATCCTCACCACCTTTCGTAATTTAATTTATCTTAACAAAATCTTGTCAAGATAAAGATTATAAAATATTTATCATTAAATATTTCTTATTAAAGGTAACTTAGAAAACATTTAAAAATTATTTTAGTTTTTATAAATTATAATATGTGTAAAACTATAACAAAAAAAGGGATTAAATGCAAAATTTTATTACTAATTATACGAAAAAGCGTTATGTTCTTTATGGTATTATTAGTATTATTGCATTGAGCTTACCATTTATAAAAATTAATGGAAATCATTTTTTTCTTCTAAGTTTTATCCATAGTAAATTAGATTTGATCTTTGTCTCTTTTTCTACTCAAGAATTTTATCTCATGCCTTTTGTCCTTATACTTCTTTTTCTATTTATATTTTTTATAACGACATTAGGGGGTAGAATTTGGTGTGCTTGGAGTTGTCCACAAACTATTTTTAGGGTTATTTACAGAGATTTAATCCAAACTAAAATTTTAAAAATTAGAAAAAATATCAATAATAAACAAAAAGAATATCCTGGTCAATATTTTAAAAAAACAATCGCCGTTGTTTTATTTTATCTTGTCTCTTTGATTGCTATAAGCAATTTACTTTGGTATTTTGTTCCACCTGAAGAGTATTTTGAATATATACAAAATCCTAATGAACATTTGCTTTTAATAGGAATTTTATTTTTTGCAAGCTTGCTTTTTACTCTTGATGTTACTTATCTAGCAGAAAAATTCTGTGTTTATGTTTGCCCATACGCTAGAATACAATCAGTTATGTTTGATCGTGATACCATGCAAGTTATTTACAATGAAAAGCGTGGTGGGGTGATTTTTGATGGTAAATTTAAACTTCATAAAAAACCTCCTCAAGGAGAATGTATAGGATGCGAAGCTTGCGTAAGTGTATGTCCAACACATATTGATATTAGAGCCGGAATGCAACTTGAATGTATCAATTGTTTAGAATGTGCCGATGCTTGTTCTAAAATTCAAAATAAATTTAATCGTCCAAGTTTAATCAATTGGACAAGCATCAAATCAATAGAAACAAATAAAAAAATTAAATATTTCCGCTTTCGAACTATTGGCTATTTGGTTGTTATTACAATTGTCTTAACTGCCTTATTCGTTATGGGTAGCAAAAAAGAACATATGCTTTTAAATATCAACCGAAGTAGCGAACTATATCAAATTTCACATGTGGGCGATAACATAGAAGTTTCAAACGCATATACATTTTTATTTCAAAATACAGACACCAAAGATCATGAGTATTATTTTGAAGCCAAATTAAAAGATATTGATAATGGCATTGAAATTACTCGTCCAATTAAACCTTTTAAACTTGAAGCTGGAGAACAAAGCAAAAAAATTGTTATTATTAAAGCTATAAAAAAACTTGCTAACGACAATCAACAAGATATTATTTTCCCACTTTATATTAAAGCTTACGCTAAAGATGATGATAAAATCGTTATTTTTAGAGAAACAATTTTTGTTTATCCCAAAATTTCAATTTTTAAGGAGGTTAAATGAATTCAAATAAAATGCTTTCTAAGAAAAATTTAGCTCGAAAAAATAAAATAAAAAAAGTTGCTCGTGAGTTATTTTTAGAGCGAGGATTTCAAGAAACCAGTTTAAGTGATATTATTAAAATTTCTGGGGGCTCCTACTCTAATATTTATGATTGTTTTCAAAGCAAGGAAGGTTTATTTTTTGAAATTTTAGATGATATTTGTAAAAAACATTTTAAGTTAATCGCCTCTCAAATTCATATTTCAGAAAGCAAAGATTTACAAGATAATTTAATTTCTTTTGCCAAAGCTTTTGTTAATATGTATAATACACCTTCAATAATCTCTTTAGGAAAAATTATTTTTTCTCAAGTCTACAATACAGACTATCTTCAAAATTGGTTACAAGATAATGAAAAATTTTTTGCCTATAATATTTTAGCAAATCTTTTTTCCAAACAAAAAAATAAATTTATATGCGATAACGCTTCAAAATTAGCTATTACTTTTTGCAATATGTTAAAAGAGCCTTATTATACTTTAAATGTTCTAGTAGAATCTCCTCTTATGAATAAAAAAGAACAAAAAAAACATATAGAATTTGTGGTTGATCTTTTTTTAAATGGCATTACAGTTAAAACCTGAAAAATATTAAATTTAATTTTAATTAATAAAATTTAATTAGAATATCATGTTCAAATATTTTAATAATTAAAAATACAAAAATAAGGTAAAAGATGATGAAACTAATTATAAAAAATATTTTTCTAGCAAGTATTGCATTTTTAATTTGTGCTTGTGAAAAAAAAGAAGTACCTAAAATGCAACAAGGACCAATACCTGTGAGCATCATGAAAGCAAAATCTGAAAATTTACCTCTTAGTTTCACTTATCCAGCAAAACTTGTAAGTGACTATGATGTAGTGTTAAAGCCTCAAGTAAGTGGAGTAATATTAAAAAAATATTTTCAAGCAGGCGACAGAGTTAAAGAAGGTCAGAAATTATTTCTTATTGAACCTGATAAATTTGAAGCAAATGTTAATTCTGCACAAGGAAAATTCTTAATGGCAAAAGCTAATTTTGACAATGCTTCGAAAGATTATGAAAGAAATAAAATTTTGTTTTCAAAAAAAGCTATTTCAAAAAAAGAATACGATACTTCTTTAGCAAATTTTAATAGTGCAAAAGCAGAACTTGAAAGCTCAAAAGCTGATTTACAAAACGCTAAAATTGATTTTAACCATACCGAAATTCTTGCACCATTTGACGGAATTGTTGGCGATGCTTTAGTCAATGTGGGAGATTATGTTAATTCTGCAAGTACAGAATTAGTCCGCATTACAAACCTTAATCCAATTTATGCAGAATTTTATATTTCTGATACAGATAAACTAAATATTATGCGAAATACTCAAAGCGGAAAATGGGATCTTGAAAATATCTACGCTACTTTAAATTTAAACGGAGATCAAGTCAAAGGAAGGCTTTATTTTATTGATTCAGTGATAAATGCAGATAGCGGGACTGTTAAAGCTAAAGCTATTTTTGATAACAACAATTCTAGCCTTTTACCAGGAGCCTTTGCTACAATCACTTCTGAAGGATTTATTCAAAAAAATGGCTTTAAAGTGCCACAAAGTGCGATTAAGCAAGACCAAAATGAAGTGTATGTTTATACCATAGTCAATAACAAGGTTACAAAAAATCCAATTCACATCAGCTATCAAAACAATGAATACGCTATTATCGACTCTGGGCTTAAAAATGATGATAAAATTATTTTAGATAATTTCAAAAAAATTCACCTTGGTTCTGAAGTTCAAGAAATTGGGAGTAAATAATGTTTTCTAAATTTTTTATAGAAAGACCAATATTTGCCTCTGTTGTTGCTATTATCATTTCAATTTCTGGAGTCATAGGTTTAATTAATTTACCCGTAGAACAATACCCAGCATTAACTCCTCCTACAGTTCAAGTAACGGCAAGCTATACCGGTGCAGACGCTCAAACAATAGCCTCAACCGTTGCAACCCCTATTGAAGATGCAATCAACGGTGTTGATAATATGATTTATATGGATTCTACGAGTTCTACGGGTCAAATGAAACTCACCGTTTATTTTGATATAGGAACCGACCCTGATCAAGCAACTGTAAATGTAAATAATAGAATTTCAGCAGCAACTGCGAAACTCCCAGAAGCAGTTAAAAAACTTGGGGTAACCGTTAGAAAATCTTCTTCTTCAATCCTTGAAGTTATTTCTATTTATTCAGATGATAATTCAATGAGCGATGTGGATATTTTTAACTATACCACTTTAAACATTTTAGATGAATTAAAAAGAATTCCTGGAGTTGGAGACGCTAGCGCTATAGGTGGTAAAAATTATTCTATGAGAATTTGGCTAAAGCCTGATTTATTAAACAAATTTAACATAACTGCCAATGATGTTATTAATGCTATTAATGAGCAAAATGCTCAATACGCAACAGGAAAAATTGGCGAAGAGCCTGTTGTTAATAAATCTGCTCAAGTTCTTTCTATAACGATGCAAGGAAGACTTTCTACTCCTAAAGAATTTGAAAATATCATTTTAAGAACCAATAAAGATGGATCTTTCTTAAGAATTAAAGATGTAGCAAATGTGGAAATAGGGTCTCAAGAATATAGCTCAACCGGACGTTTAGGTGTCAAACCAGCCGTTCCAATTATGATTAATTTACAATCAGGTGCTAATGCGGTTAACACTGCAAAATTAATTAATCAAAGACTTGAAGAACTTTCCAAAAATTTTCCTCAAGGTTTAAAATATAAAGTTCCTTTTGATACAACAATTTTCGTCAAAGCTTCTATTAAAGAAGTAATAAAAACTTTTGCCGAAGCTTTAATTTTAGTTCTTATTGTTATGTATCTTTTCTTGAAAAATTTCAAATCAACCCTTATTCCAATGATTGCTGTTCCTGTTTCACTATTGGGAACTTTTGCTGTGCTTTATTTACTTGGTTTTAGTATCAATCTTTTAACTCTTTTTGCCCTTGTTTTGGCTATAGGTATTGTCGTTGATGATGCGATTATAGTGGTTGAAAATATTGATAGAATTATACATTCTAATCCTGATATTTCGATCAAAGATGCAGCCATTCAAGCCATGCGTGAAGTAAGTTCTCCAGTTATTTCTATCGTTCTTGTTTTATGTGCTGTTTTTATTCCTGTATCATTTATTTCAGGATTCGTAGGAGAAATTCAAAAACAATTTGCCCTAACCTTGGCCGCTTCTGTTGCTATTTCAGGATTTGTTGCACTCACACTAACTCCTTCATTATCTGCAATTTTTTTAACAAGAAATGAATCAAAACCTTTCTATTTTGTTCAAAAATTTAATGATTTTTTTGACTGGAGCACTTCTGTATTTAGTGCTGGTGTAGCCTATATGCTAAAACGCACTATTCGTTTTGTTCTTATTTTTTGTATTATGTTAGGAGCGATTTTTTATTTATATAAAATTGTACCAAGTTCTCTTGTTCCAAGTGAAGATCAAGGTGTTATTATGAGTATTATCAATTTACCTGCTGGATCTCCTATACATAAAACTATACAAGAAGTAGAAAATATGAATAAAGACATCTATAAAATAGATGATGTAGAATCAGCTGTTTCTCTTGTAGGTTTTGATCTTTTCACAAGTTCTCTAAAAGAAAATGCTGCAGCAACATTTTTAAAATTAAAAGATTGGAGTGAAAGAAAATTAAATTCTGATCAAATCATTGGTATGTTATTTGGAAAATATGCAAATGATAGAAATGCTCAAAGTTACTTCCTTAATCTTCCTGCAATTCCTGGACTTAGCTTAACAGGTGGCTTTGAGATGTATGTTCAAAATAAAAGCGGAAAAACTTATGATCAAATTCAACAAGATGTTAATAAATTATTAGAAGTAGCAAGAAAAAGAAAAGAATTATCTAATGTAAGAACAACACTTGATACTAATTTTCCACAATATAAACTTATTATTGATCGAGATAAAATGAAATATTTCAATCTCAATATGCAAGATGTTTTTAATACGATTAATGCAACAATAGGGACCTATTACGTTAATGATTTTCCTATGTTGGGAAAAAATTTTCAAGTTAATATCCGAGCTTTAGGAGATTTTAGAAATACCCAAGATGCATTAAGAAATATCTTTGTAAGATCAAGTGATGGAAAAATGATACCTCTTAACTCATTTTTAACTCTTTCTAGAAGTGCTGGACCTGATGATGTTAAAAGATTTAATCTTTTTCCAGCTGCTCTTATACAAGGAGATCCTGCATCGGGCTATTCTTCTGGGCAAGCCATTGAAGCGATCTCAGCTGTTGCTAAAGAAACTTTAGGGAGTGATTATTCAATTGCTTGGTCGGGATCAGCTTATCAAGAAGTTAATTCTAAAGGAACTGGATTATATGCTTTTATTTTAGGAATGGTTTTTGTATTTTTAATCCTAGCAGCTCAATATGAAAGATGGCTTATTCCACTTGCTGTTGTTACTGCTGTTCCTTTTGCAGCATTTGGCTCTTTTCTTTTGATAGCTCTTTCAGGATTTGAAAACGATATATATTTTCAAACTGGACTTTTGCTTTTAATTGGACTTTCTGCAAAAAATGCAATTTTAATTATTGAATTTGCCATGGAAGAACATCTTAAAAAAGGAAAAAGTGTTTTTGATGCTGCTATTAGTGCTGCAAAATTAAGATTTAGACCTATTGTTATGACTTCATTAGCCTTTACCTTTGGTGTTTTACCAATGATTTTTGCCCATGGAGCAGGAAGCGCTGCTCGTCATGCTTTAGGAACAGGTCTTATAGGTGGAATGATCGCTGCTTCAACTTTAGCGATTTTCTTTGTTCCATTATTTTTCTATCTTTTAGAAAATCTAAGTATTTGGATTAATAAAAAAAGAGGTAAGATCCATGAATAAGATTATTTCAATAAGTATTATTACAAGTCTTGGATTATTGATTTCAGCCTGCTCTTTAAGCCCAAATTTAAATACTCCCGAAGCAAATTATACCTTTATTGATAACAAACAAGAAAATAATAACAGCATTGATCAAAAATGGTGGGAAGAATTTCAAGATGAATATTTAAATAAGCTTGTTGATTTAGCCCTTAAAAACAATTCCGATTTAAAAATTGCTTATATACATTTAAAACAAGCTAGCGCACAATTAGGGATCGATTTTAGTGATTTGTTACCAAAATTTGATGCAAGCGCAAATGCCTCAAGAAGTAAAACTCCAATAAATGCACCAACAAATAAAAGCGGTCAATTTAATTATGGCAATGACTTTAAAATGGGGTTAAATTTAAGCTATGAAATTGATCTTTGGGGTAAGTACCGAGATTCTTATAGAGCAAGTAAAGCTTCTTTTCGAGCAAGTAAATATGATTATGAAGCAGCAAGACTTTCTATTATTTCAAATACAGTTCAAACTTACTTTAATCTCGTAAATGCTTATGAAAATGAAAATGCTTTAAAACAAGCTTATGAAGCAGCACAAGAAATTTATCGCATCAATAATGAAAAATTTTTAGCAGGAACTACTGGAGAATATGAATTATCTCAGGCTAAAGCTAATCTTGAAAGTATTTCTTTACAATACAATCAAGCAAAGCTTAACAAAGAAAACTATCTTAAAGCTTTAAAAATATTAACCTCTAATGATTTAAACAATATACTTTATCAAGATCAAGAATATCAAACTTTTAATCTTAAAGAGTTCGATATTCCAACTGGAATCACTAGTGAAATTTTATTGCAACGTCCTGATATTAGTTCTTCTTTGGAAAAACTCATGCAAAAAAATTATCTTATAGGAGTTGCTCGTTCAGCTTTTTTACCCAGCCTTTCTTTAACTGGACTTTTAGGTTTTGAAAGTAACGATTTAGATACTTTGGTAAAAAATGGCTCTAAAACTTGGAATATAGGAGGAAGTTTCCTTATGCCTATTTTTCACTGGGGTGAAATAAATGAAAATGTTAATTTAGCCAAATTAAACAAAGATGAAGCCTTTATAAACTATGAAAATACTCTAAAAACAGCATTTGGAGAAATTCGATACGCTTTAATTTCTAGAAAAAATATACGCTTGCAATACGATAATGCTTTATCAAGTGAACAAGCCTATAAAAGAATTTATGAAATTGCTAAAGAGCGTTATGATATAGGAGAAATGTCTTTACAAGATTATTTGGAAGCTCGAAAAAATTGGCTCAACTCTCAAATCAATTTTAACAATACAAAATACTCTTATGCTAACTCTATCGTAGATGTTATCAAAGCCTTTGGTGGTGGATTTGATCAACAAGATGAAAATTCTTGGGAAAATGCCCAAAAAGAAGAGTTTCAAAATTTAGAAAATTCTTTAAAATAAAAATGCATGATTTAGAAATCTTTTTCTAAATCAGCACTTGTAATTTTATAAGCCTTGTAAATAGCTGGCAATATTTTCCTTATTGCGTAATCATAATGATAAAATCGTTTATACATCTCTTGGGCATTTAAATCTTTTGCGTTTTTAAAGTCAAAAACTTCAGTATTTTTCAATTTGTCAATATTTTCATCAAAAAAAGAATAAAATTCCGATCTTTTTTTAAATAAAGCATTTAAATTCTCGATAATTTCTGATTTTTCCATAATATAATATCCTTTTAAAATTATTTTATTAAAATATAAAGAATTTACCATTAATTTAGTAAAAATTTGATAAACTTTTTCCTCTTACTTTAATATTTAGGTTTATTCGATGAATTTGTTTCAAAATTTAGCTTTAAAATATTCTCATATGATGATGGAAAAGTCTTTAGAAAAAGGTTTTAATGTTGAGCTTTTAAAAGAACCAAAAGAAAAGATCCCGAAAAATGATAAAACTTATATGCTTTACGCTCATATACCTTTTTGTCATACTTTTTGTCCTTATTGCAGTTTTCATAAATATTATTATGATGAAGAATTGGCTAAAATTTATTTTGAAAATCTGAAAAAAGAAATACTCTTAATTAAAGAAAAAGGGTTTAATTTTACCTCTATGTATGTTGGTGGCGGTACAACCCTTATCCATGAAGAAGAATTATTAAAAACCTTAGAACTTTGTAAAAAAATTTTTGATATTAAAGAAATTTCTTGCGAAACAGATCCAAATCATATAAAGCCCGAAAAACTTTCCATGTTTAAAGGTGTAATCGATAGATTAAGCTGTGGAGTTCAAAGCTTTAATGATGATATTTTGAAAAAAGTAGCAAGATATAACAAATTTGGCTCTTCTCAAATGCTTCAAGAAAAAATTTCAAAAGCTATGAATATTTTACCTATTTTTAGTATAGATTTAATCTTTAATCTCCCAGGACAAACAACAGAACAACTCTTAAATGATTTAACAATAGCCAAAAGTTTAACTCCTCAGCAAATTACAACCTATCCTTTAATGAAATCAGGATTAACCAAAGATAATATAGCTAGAAGCTTAGGTGTAAGCGCTCAAGATAATGAATTTAAATTTTATCAAATCATACGAGACTTTTTTAAAGATTATCAGCAAAATAACGGCTGGAGTTTTTCTTTAGAAAAAAATACATTCAATGATGAATATGTAAGCTCACATCATGAATATTTAGGAGTTGGCAGCGGTGCTTTTAGCTTTTTAGACGGAGAGCTTTTAATCAATGCTTTTGACTTAAATGATTATTCTAAACTTATAAAAGAAAAACAAAATGCAAATATCGCAAAGGCTAATTTTAGTAAAAAAGAGATCATAAAATATGTCTTTTTAACTGAAATTTTCGCAGGAAAGATTGATATTAAACGCTTCAATAAAACTCTTAATTGTGATCTTGAAAAAGAGCTTTTTGTTGAACTTTTAGGTCTTAAAATGAGTGGGGCTATCAAAAAAGAAGGTGATTTTTTAACTACAAGTAAATTTGGTCAATATCTTTTTGTTGTTTTGATGAAAGATTTTTACACTGGAATGGATCTTGTTCGTGCGGTCTTTAGAGACAATAAACGCATTAAAAATAGAAACTTTATTGATATTATGAAAGAAGATGTTAATCCGCTTGAGCCTGCTAGTATGGAGATCAAAGCGAATTAAAAAAATTAAAATGGGCGAACGACTATCATTAAAGCAATGATAATAAACATAATTGTAGGAAATTCATTATAAACTCTAAAGTATTTTCCACTTTTTGTATAAATATCTTTAGATAAGGCTTTTAAACAAAAATAATTATGTATATGAAAAAGGATTAAAAGCGTTACACAGGTAAGTTTTACATGCATATAAGCCGCTCCCTCCATTAAAATTTCTTTATGAGCATGCAGCATTAAACTTCCAGTAATTAAAGTCACAATCATTGCAGGATTTTGTATGGCAAAATAGAGTTTTCTCTCTTGAATTTTTACCACATCAGTAAAACCTTTATTTTCTTTATGTTCCACATGATATACAAAAAGCCTTGGCAAATAAAAAAGTCCAGCCATCCAAGAAACAAAAGCTAGATAATGCACCCATTTGATCCAAAAATAATACTCATTAATCCATTCTGTCATTTTTACTCCTTCTTTTTATAAAAATTTCTTGTATAAAAATCAATGCAACACTAATATTTATCATAATATCTGCTACATTAAAAATAGCAAAATTAAACCATTTATGCCAAAAAAACATATCCACAACTCCACCATGCACGAAACGATCTAAAAGATTTGAACATCCAGAACCTAACATTATCCCAAAAGCTATAACATGTTCTTTTAAAAATTTTTTTTGCCAAAAAAGATAAATTACAAGTATCAATATAAATGCCAAATGAAAATATTTTAAATAATGATCTAAAAAACTAAGCATTGAAAATGCAATACCGGTATTTAAAGTAAAAGTTAAATCAAAATATTCACTTTGCCACCTCATCCCCCCTAAAGTCAATTGCTTAATCCATTGATCTAGGACAAATGCTGCTATAAAACAAGAGATAAATTTTAAATTTTTATTCATTTAAAGCTTTCTTGAAAAAATTAACAACATTATTCATTTCTTTTTCTAAAACTTTATTGTCTTTATTTTCTAGCAAAAGTCTGATTAAATTTTCAGTTCCAGAATAACGAAATAAATAATTGATATTTTTATTTTTCAAATCTTTTTTTAATTCTTTTAAACCTTTAATTTTTTCTAAATCTTTTTTTTCAGAAATTTTCAAATTCGTTAAAAGTTGTGGATAAGGCTTAATTTGACTTAAAATAGCACTCGCACTTTTTTTCTTTGAAAGCATTAATGCACTAAATTGCAAGGCGGCTATAAGTCCATCTCCTGTTTTAGCATAATCACCAAAAATAATATGCCCACTTTGTTCTCCACCAAAATTTCCACTGATGGCTTTTAGTTTTTCAAGTACATATTTATCCCCAACATTGCAAGTTTCAAGTGAAATTTCATGCTTATTTAAAAATTCTTTCAATGCCCCATTACTCATAATAGTTGCAACAACGCTTGATTTTAACTTGCCTTGCTCTTTTAAATAAAGAGCTAAAACACCCAATAAACTATCACCATGTGCCACTTCACCTTTTTCATTCACCACCACTAAACGATCAGCATCTCCATCAAAAGCAAAACCAACATCTGCACGAAATTTTATCACTTCAGATGCTAAATTTGAAGGGTGTAAAGCTCCGCAATTTTCATTGATATTAAGTCCATTTGGTTGATCATTGATCACAATAACTTCTGCCCCAAGCTCTCTAAATACAGTTGGTGCTACCTTATAAGAAGCTCCATGCGCCACATCTAAAACAACACGTAATGATTTTAAAGTTAAATCTTTAGGGAAAGAATTTTTAATTGAAACAATATAACGTCCTATAACATCATCGATTCTTTTAGCTTGTCCTATTTGATCCATACTCACTTTAGAATCTTGTATAAGCTTGTCATTAAAATAAATTTCTTCGATTTTTCTTTCAACATCTTCATTAAGCTTATTTCCATGCGCGTCAAAAAATTTAATACCATTATCATAATAAGGATTATGAGAAGCTGAGATCATTATACCCGCATCACAACGCATATCTTCTGTCAAAAAAGCAATAGCAGGGGTTGGCATAGGTCCTATTTCAATGACATTATATCCTATGGAAGTCAAACCTGATACAATAGCATTTTCTATCATATAGCCACTTCGTCTAGTATCTTTACCTACTAAAATATTATTTGTAATACTTTTATCTTTAAAATAAATTCCAGCAGCCATAGCTAAACGCATCGCTAAAAAACTATCTAAAAATTCTCCAGCTTTTGCTCTTACGCCATCTGTTCCAAAAAGTTTCATTTATATCCTTTTTTGATAGTATTGCTTTAAATTATAACAAAAAATAAAGTCTGAAAAACTAATAGACTTAAAAAAGTCTATTAGTTTAGAATTAGAATTGAGGTAATGGTGTTTTTTCAGTAGAAGCTGGAAGCTGAGGATAAACTATTTTAGGTTTAACGCCTGTTAAAGATTTTAAAAATGTTTCAATACTTTTTGCATCTTTATTAGAAATATTAATTCCAAGTTGCACACTTCCCATTTCTTTAATAGCATCAGTTAGCTTCCAAATCGCACCATTATGAAAATAAGGCGCTGTTTCGGCTACATTTCTTAAAGTTGGAGTTTTAACCATTCCATTTGCATCCCCTTTAAAATCGCCTAAATTAGAAAATTTATATTTTCCAGCCACTTGAAAAGGTTGCATATTTCCACCCAAATTCACTCCATTATGACAAGCTACACATCCTTTATCTATAAAAAGTCTTAAACCTTTTTTCTCATCACTACTCAAAGCTTTTTCATCGCCGTTTAAGAAAGCGTCAAAACGTGATGGAGTGATCAAAGTTCTTTCAAAATTTGCTATCGCATCAGCTATATTATCAAAACTAACACCACTTTTGCCATAAATTTCTTTAAATTCTTTCACATATTCAGGTAAAGATGAAATTTTTTCAACAGCTAATTTTGCAGGAGTAGCCATTTCCGGTTCTGATTGTATAGGACCTTTAGCTTGATCTGCTAAATTTTTTGCACGACCGTCCCAAAACTGCACATTATTTAAAAATGCATTATAAACAGTTGGGGAATTTAAATGATGAGGATTCTCTTTCCATCTATTTCCTATAGCAGTTGAAACCCCATCTGCACCTCCTAAACCTAAATTATGACAAGTATTACATGAAATAATACCACTTTTTGAAAGTCTAGGTTCAAAATAAAGTTTTTTGCCGAGTTCAACTTTTCTAAGATCAAATTGACTTGCTTTTACCCCATTTGATTTTAAAATTTCCTCAACGCCTTTTTGATCCTTTGGCAAAGGTTTTAAACCGGAATTTTTGGCTTCATCGATTAGATTCATTGCACTTAGACTTGAAGCAACAAAGATTGCTGTAAACAATAAAGTTCTCATCTTTACTCCTTTATGGAATTAAAAATTTAAATTTATTAATTTATTTTAATAAATTATGAATCAATAATATTCTTTTAATACTTAAATAAGAATAAAAAATATGTATTAATATTTTTTATTCTTAGCTAGACTTATTTATTTTTTTTATCTATAATATTTTTTTGCAAACAACCTAAAAATAATATTATGAGGTTTATAACAGTGGAAAATTTAATCATTTATGCCATAGCTTATTGTCTAGGCGCAATTCCTTTTGGCTTAATTTTGGCAAAAAAATTTGCAAATATAAACATTAAAAACCAAGGATCAAGAAATATAGGAGCAACCAATGTTTTAAGGGTTGTAAAAGAATACAATCCCGCTTTAGCTAAAAAACTTGCCATTGCAACAGTGACTTTAGACTTTGCAAAAGCAGCATTGCCTTTACTTATATTAAAATTTTTAAATTATGATTTAAATGTGCTTTGGAGTGTTGCCGTATTAGCCGTATTTGGACATTGTTATTCTATTTATTTATTATTTGAAGGAGGAAAAGGCGTTGCTACAGGTGCTGGAGCGATGATTGTACTTTTACCTTTAGAAGTTATAACAGCTTTTATTGTTTGGTTTATCGTAGGTAAAATTTTTAAAATTTCTTCTTTAGCATCTTTGTTGGCTTTGGCAACTTTCATTGGAAGTTCTTTTGTTTTTAACTATAATATGGAAATTATCAATACTCACGCACCTGTATTTATCATAGCTTTTCTGATTTTTTATAAACATATTCCAAATATTTATAGATTGATTTTCAAAAAAGAATGCAAAGTTATATAAGTGTAAAAATCCATTTTAAATGTATTATCGGAATTTTAGACTTTGAACGCAAAAAAAAACAAAAAATTTGCGTTAAATTGAAAGCTAAAGCAAATGATTTTTTAGACTATGCAAAGGTTTCCAAAAAAATCAAAAAAATATATAAAAAAGAAAAATTTTTCACCCTAGAAGAATCTTTAGAATTTGTAAGCGAAAAACTTCATTCTAAATTTCCTCAAATCTCTTATTTAAAAATAGCAACTTTTAAGCCCAAAATAATAAAAAATAGCAAAGTTGGAGTAAAATTAAAAAAAAGATATTAAAATTTTTTTAAAGATATCTAAACATTTACTTAAACTGTGTTATAATTTTTTAAAATTTTCTTATTACGAAGGATAAAAAATGAGAATTTTAGTTATAGAAGATGAAATTAGCCTTAATAAGTCTATTATAGATAAACTTAATGATTTCGGCTATCAAACTGATTCATCGGAAAATTTTAAAGATGGGGAATATTATATTGGAATAAGACATTATGATTTGGTATTAGCAAGCTGGAATTTATCCGATGGTGATGGCGTAGAACTTATCAATATCATAAAACAAAAATCTCCTAGAACTTCAATAGTTATCATATCTTCAAAAATCGATAAAGAAACAGAAATAAAAGCCCTTAAAGTAGGTGCTGATGATTTCATAAAAAAACCTTTAGATTTTGATGTTTTATTAGCAAGAATTGAAGCAAGATTAAGACTTGGTGGAACAAATGTGATTAAAATTGAAGATCTTATCATTGATCCAGATGAAGAGAAAATCACCTATAAAGATCAAGATATAGAACTTAAAGGAAAACCTTTTGAAGTTCTAACTCATTTAGCTAGACATTCAGATCAAATCGTATCTAAAGAACAACTTTTAGATGCTATTTGGGAAGAACCTGAGCTTGTAACTCCAAATGTTATCGAAGTAGCCATTAATCAAATTCGTCAAAAAATGGATAAACCTTTAAACATTTCTACTATTGAAACGGTTCGCAGAAGAGGATATCGTTTCTGCTTTCCTAAAAAATCTTAATAAAATTTTTACACCACAAATGGTGTAAAAATTTATCTTTTTTGCCTAAATTTTATATTATCTTTAAGTTTGATTATTGTATAAACTAGACAAATATTATTAGCTTAGAAAGGTTATAATGGCTCTTTTAATAACAAAAGATTGCGTATGTTGTGACGCTTGTAGAGAAGAATGTCCTGATGAGGCTATTTATGAACATAGTCCAATTTATGTTATTGATGCTGATCTTTGCTCTGAATGTGTGAATGATTTTTCAGAACCTGCTTGCATAGTAGCCTGTCCTTATGAGTGCATCATTCCAGATCCTGATAACATAGAAAGCATAGAAGAGTTAAAATTAAAAAATCGCAATAGAGATTTATAATGGCAAAAAAAACCGCTGTTGTTGATTTAGGATCAAATTCAATTAGAATGGTGATTTTTGAAAAAACTTCAAGATATGGTTTTTACACAACTTGTGAATACAAACGTAAAGTAAGACTAGGGGAAAATTCTTACAATAATGGTAAAATTCTTCAAGAAGAAGCCATGCAAAAAGCTGAAAATGCTTTAAAATTTTTCAAACAATGCTCTTTAAAACATAAATGTAAGAAAATTTTTATCATAGGAACTTCGGCTTTAAGAGATGCTCCAAATTCCAAAGAATTTATAAAAAGAATTAAAAATAACCTCAATTTAAATATTCGATGTATTGATGGGAAAGAAGAAAGTTATCTGGGTGGCTTAGCCGCTTTAAATCTTTTAAGCCCTTTTAAAGATGCCACTACTCTTGATATAGGCGGAGGATCAAGTGAACTTTGCTTGATTAAAAATAATAAAATAATTTCTTGTATTTCTTTAGATATAGGAACAGTCAGATTAAAAGAATTGTTTTTTGATAAAGGAAAAACCGCCAAATCTTTAGATCAATTTATCGATCCAATTTTAAAACAAATCCCTAAAGAATTTTGTAATCACAATCTTATAGCCATAGGTGGAAGCTTAAGAGCTATTTCAAATTCTATTATGCAAAAAAATTCTTATCCTTTGAAAAATTTACATGATTTTCGCTACGATTTAGAAGATGAAAAAGAACATATTGAAAAAATCCTTGAAGCTAAGATTGATTCTTTGGCAAATTTTGGTATTAAAAAAGATCGTTTTGATACTATCAAAAAAGGAATTTTTATATTTTTAAAAATTGCCCAAAAACTTAATGCAAAACATATTATAACAAGTGGAGTAGGAATTAGAGAAGGAATATATTTAAAAGATTTATTACGTCCAAATAATCGTTTTCCTGTGAATTTTAATCCTAGTTTAAAATCTTTACAAGATAGATTTTTACAAGAAGATAAAAATAATCATACAGCTAAATTCGCAATGCAATTATTTAATGTCTTAAAAAGTATTCACAAAATTCATGATCATTACAAACAAAGCTTACTAGCCGCGGCTAAACTATGTCATATAGGAGAATATTTAAATTTTTATTTTTCAAATGAACACTCTGCACATTTTGTTTTAGGTGGATTAAACTATGGTTTTTCGCACAAAGAAAAAGTTTTAATCGCAAATATTATTAAGCTGAATGGAAAAAAAATTAATCCTTATAATCTAGAACCCCATAAACAACTTTTACCTAATTTTCATATTCTTTCTTGGCTAAATTTCATACTTAATCTAGCAAAAACTCTAAATAATACCAATGAAAACAAAATTAATTTTACTGTTTTAGACAATACGCTTTATATTTTTAACGAATTTAAAGAATTAAATTTACCAAAAGAAGAATTGAAAAAAATTGCAAAACCTGCATCAATTGCTTTAAGTCTTAATCAAAAGCCTTAAAGCTATTTTTTCTGACGCTGTTCTATAAGATTTTGTATGCGTTTTTTATTTTCCTCAAAAAAAGAATCAAAATTCTTTTCTTTTTTTTCTAAATCAATTTGTCCCTGCTCTGCTTCTGCACTCTCTAAAACAATATTAGAATTGCCTATTATCATGGTATATCTTTTATGGGCATATTCAAAAACGACTAATTGATTATTTTTATCTAAAAATCTTTGAAAAACCATACGAAAATCTCTTGAAATACCGCTTTTTTTTGAAATCAAAGAATTTTTAAGCCACCAAAGTATTGCAAGCAAAATTATTAAAATCACCATAACTAAAATATAGTTTGTATAATCATATTTAACCAAATTTGCATCCTTAAATTCAAATGGAGTTTCTTTTTCTTGATTTGATTTTAAAATAGAATCTTGATTTAATTTTTCTTGTTTATTTTGCTGTGTAACTCGAATTCTTACTCCAAATTTATCATTAATAGAACTCACATTAAGTGAAATATTTTGTTTATTTTTTAACATAATATAAGTATCATTATTTTTCGAGCTAATGCTAACCCTATCGACAAGTTTAGAATTTAAATTTTTTAACTCGTCTTTAGAATATGTTAATTTGCTAAAAGTTAAAAGAATGAAATTTTTATCTTTTGTTTGAGAAATTTTTCCATTATAAGCATTATCAAAAGAAAGCATCAAATCTACTCGATCATTTCTATCATAGATATTATAATCGACTAATTTAACTGCAAACAAAGGCAAAACTAAAAAGCACAATAAGAAAAATTTCATTTATATTTCTTTTTTAAAGTATTGAAGCACAGTTTTGGAATCTAAAATTTCATTTATTCTTATTGCTAGATTTTTTTCATAAACCATCACTTCACCCTTACCAAAAATACGCTTATTGATGTAAAGTTCCACACTTTCACCGGCAGGTTTTTCAAGATCAATCACAGAACCCACTTCCAATCTTAAAAGATCTGCCACACTCATATTTGTCGTTCCAAGCTCGCTAACAAAATCCACACTGATATCTAAAATATCTTCGTAAGATTGCAAAAGCCCATGAGCTTCAAATTCTACTTCATTACCCATTATTGACAATATCCTATTCTAAAACGATAATCTTTAAAACCATAAGTTAATGACTGGTCTAAAATAATATTTGGATTATGTATCCTTCCTAAATATTCTGGAATACCAAGACTATACTCATCATCAACGCCTTTAGCATCATTGAGCAATTTTTTTGCATATCCTACAATCTGATTGGCACACTCTTTAGCAAGATCGCATCTGTCATCTTCTTGAATATCTTCTCCAATGAAAATGGTTGAAACTAAATGCAAAAATTCTGTCGAAAAAAATAAATAAAAATTATATTCCCTGCCACTTTTTTTCACCACGCAAATACTAGAGCCATAAAATTCACCTTTTAATTCCTTAACAGGTTTCATATGAACCCCTAGAATGTGCTCAAAAAAATGTGTTGTAGAGTATTCAAGAGTTTTTAACATAATCCATTAACCGCCTTTAAATTAAAACCCTATAATTATTATAGAACATAATAAAATAATTTTGCTTATAAACTATTTATAAGCTAGATAAATTATATAAAAATTATAAATATTAAAACTCCATCCACCATTAAACATAAGATAATACTTAGCTTAATAAGATAAAATGTTTAACTTAAAAATAACATTTTATTAGGAAAAAATATGGATTTTTCAGATATACCTTATTTATTAATAGGCATATTTTCAGGTATAACTTCGGGTCTTTTTGGTATAGGCGGAGGTATGGTTATTGTTCCTGCAATGCTCGTTTTAAATGAAAGCTCTCATCATGCGATTGGAATTTCTGTCTTACAAATGATTTTTGCTGCAATTTTTGGATCTTATATCAATTACAAAAAGAAAAATTTAAATATTAAGGATGGCATCGTTATAGGACTTGGTGGACTTTTAGGTGCAAGTTTTAGTGGACTGCTTTTAAAATTTTTAAATGATATTAGCTTAACAACAATCTTTTTATGTGTCAGTTGTGTTTTTTTCATAAAATATGCTTTTGGTATTAAAGAAAATGCTGTTAAAAGTGAAAGAAGTGCTTTTCAAAAAAATATTATTTTATTTATAGCTGGCTCTTTTACTGGAATTTTTGCGATTTCTTTAGGTATAGGTGGAGGACTTTTGATCGCTCCAATTCTGGCTTATTTTTTAGGATATGATAGTAAAAAAGTAGTTTCTTTATCTTTATTTTTTGTCATTTTTGCTTCTATTTCTGGAGTTTTATCTCTATCAACTTCAGGAGTTATTGATCATGTAGTAATTCACAAAGGTGTTATTGTGGGCATTGCCTCCATGGTAGGAGTTTTCATTGGTATAAAAATCATTGAAAAAATGCAAATTTCTTCTCATAGAAAAATTTTACTTTGTATTTATGCCTTATCCATACTTGGAACAACACATTCCTTACTTAAAAAACTTGCAATCATAAGCTTTTAGTAAAATTGTGTTAAAATTTTAATTTATTTAAGTATAAATTTTAGGAAAAGTGATGAATGATAAAATTAAAATTATTGGTGCCAAAGAGAATAATTTAAAAAATATTGATCTTGAAATTCCAAAAAATAAACTTATAGTCTTTACAGGACTTAGCGGTAGTGGAAAATCAACACTTGCTTTTGGGACACTCTATGCCGAAGGACAACGCCGCTACATAGAAAGCTTAAGTGCTTATGCGAGACAATTTTTAGATAAAGTGGGCAAGCCCGATGTAGATAAAATAGAAGGCTTAACTCCAGCCATTGCCATCGATCAAAAAACCACCTCTAAAAATCCCCGCTCTACCGTCGGGACCATCACTGAAATTTATGACTATCTAAGACTTTTATACGCAAGAATAGGTATTCAACATTGCCATCAATGCGGTCAAGAAATTTCATCTATGAGTGCTAATGACATAGTCAATGAAATTTTAAAATTTCCTAAAGGGGCAAAGATTATTATTTATGCACCTTTAATAAGAGAAAAAAAGGGAACCTATACTGATTTGCTTGAAAATTTACGCAATAAAGGCTATGTTAGAGCACAAATTGATGGAGTTTTAGTTAGACTTGATGAAGAAATAGAACTCGCAAAAACAAAAAAACACACGATAAAATTAGTCATTGATCGCCTTGAAATTAGTGAAGATTTGCTTTCAAGACTTGCAAGCGATATCGAAAAAGGCTTAGAAGAAAGTTTTGGAGAGATTGAAATCGAAGTTTTAAATCACGAAGAAGTAGGCATCAATAAACACTATCATTATAGTGAGCATTCAGCTTGTTTTAATTGTAAAATTTCTTTTGTCCCTTTAGAACCCTTAAGCTTTTCATTTAATTCCCCAAAAGGCGCTTGTCAATCTTGCGATGGCCTAGGCATTCGTTATACTTTGGATATGAAAAAAATCATTGATGAAAATTTAAGTATAGAAAATGGCGCTGTAAAAATCATGTATGGCTTTAACAAAAGTTATTATTATAAATTTTTAATCGCCTTTTGCGAACAAAATGAAATTTCCATCAAAAAACCTTTTTTAGAACTTAGCGAAGAAGAAAAACGTCTTGTATTATACGGCAACGCAAAAACTATAGAATTTTTTTGGAAAAGAAATCGCTTAAAAAGAACTTTTGAAGGCGTTGTTAAAATGGCTTATGAAATGCTAAAAGATGAAAAAGATTTAGGCGAATACATGAGTGAAAAAATCTGCAAAGATTGCCAAGGACACCGTTTAAAGCCTGAAAGTTTAGCTGTTCGTGTTGCCAAAAAAGATTTGGGTGAAATTTTAGATATGAGTATAGAAGACAGCACGACCTTTTTTTCCAATGAAAAAAATTTCTCCTATTTAAGCAAACAACAAAAACTTATCGCAAAGCCTATTTTAAAAGAAATCAATGAAAGACTTTTCTTTTTATATGATGTAGGCCTTGGTTATCTTTCTTTAGGGCGTGATGCAAGAACTATTAGCGGAGGGGAGGCACAAAGAATTCGCATTGCCTCCCAAATTGGAAGCGGATTAAGCGGGGTTATGTATGTTTTAGATGAACCAAGTATTGGACTTCATGAAAGAGATACAGCAAAACTCATTAAAACTTTAAGAAATTTACAACAAAAAGGCAATACTTTAATCGTTGTAGAACATGATAAAATGACTATAGAAGAAGCAGATTTTATAGTCGATATTGGCCCAAAGGCAGGAAAATTTGGAGGAGAAGTTGTATTTTGTGGAACTTATAAAGAGCTTTTAAAAAGCAAAAGTGAAACTGCGCTTTATATGAATGGCAAAAAACAAATTTCACAACTTCACAATAGAAAACAAGAAGAATGGCTAGAGCTTAAAAATGTTAATATTAACAATATCAAAAATTTAAGTGTTAAATTTCCTTTGCAAAATTTAGTTGCCATTACCGGCGTTTCAGGATCAGGAAAAAGTTCTCTTATACTTCAAACTCTTTTACCTTTTGCGCAAGAAGAATTAAATCGTGCTAAAAAAGTTAAAAAACTTGGTGGTGTAGAAATCGAAGGACTTGATAAATTAGATAAGGTTATTTACCTTGATCAAAGTCCTATAGGAAGAACTCCGCGTTCTAATCCTGCTACCTATACTGGTGCTATGGATGAGATAAGAAATCTTTTTGCGGCTACCAAAGAAGCAAAAATGCGAGGCTATAAAGCGGGACGTTTCTCTTTTAATGTTAAAGGGGGGCGTTGTGAAAAATGTAGCGGCGATGGAGAAATTAAAATAGAAATGCATTTTTTACCTGATGTTATGGTGGTTTGCGATACTTGCCATGGAAAACGCTATAATGATGCCACTCTAGAAATTAAATACAAAGGCAAAAATATAAGCGAAATATTAAATATGAGTGTTTTAGAGGCAAATGAATTTTTTGCTTCAGTACCAAAGATTCGCCAAAAATTAGAAACTTTGGTTAAGGTAGGACTTGATTATCTTACCTTGGGGCAAAATGCCACAACTTTAAGTGGTGGAGAAGCTCAAAGAATCAAACTAGCCAAAGAATTAAGTAGAAGTGATACTGGAAAAACACTTTATATCCTTGATGAACCTACCACTGGACTTCATTTTGAAGATGTTAATAAACTTATTTCTGTATTACAACATTTAGTCGATCTTAAAAATTCTGTTTTTGTCATAGAACATAATTTAGATGTCATTAAAAATGCTGATTATATTATTGATATGGGCCCAGAAGGTGGGATAAAAGGTGGAAAAATTATCAGCACAGGAAGTGTAGAAAAAGTAGCTAAAGATCATAAAAAAACAGGATCTTATACTGGATATTATCTAGATTTAGAACTTAAAAATACTAAAAAATTAAAATGACACAAGCGCAAAAAATAGTATTTTTTAAGATTAAAAAACTAAGTTGTTATATATTTTTTTGCGCTTTATTTAATTTTATTTATGTGTTTTCTTATGAAGGAGTGCAAAGTTTAACTGAAGTTTCTAGTGAATTTCTTTATATCAGTGGTATGTTTATATGCCTTTTTTCTTACCTTTATATAACTTTTGCTTTTATTTTTATAGTAATAAAAATACATTTTTTATTTTCTTCTAATAAAATTTTAATTTATTTTTTATTCGCTGTTATAAGCTTGATCACATCTTTTTTTCTTCTAGAAAATAAATTTTTATTTTTGACAATTTTGACTTTATTTTTTATCTTTTATTTTCTATTTTCACTCTCTCTTGCTTTGCTTTATTAAAGAAGTAAAAATATCCTTTTTCTTTGCGTTTTTGTGCATGGTTTTATCATTTTTATCATTTTATTTTTTTTATCAACAAAGTTTTTTCTTTCTTTTTCTTGCTTTACATTTTCTTAGTTTTGCTTATACCTTTGAAAGGTATAAAATTTTAAAAAAACTATAAATAAAAATTTATTTTTACAAGGAAAGAAGTGTCAAATTTAAAGGTTTGAATTAAAAAAAATGATTTCAAAAGTGCTAAAAATCTACTTTATTTTCTTCGTTTTTATTTAAATTATTAATTATCCTACCGTTAAAATTTAACGGTAGGATTAAAAAAATTACAAAGGATTCTTATAGGTTTTAATAATATCTTTATGATCATTTGTGCGATCTAAAATATAAATGATATCATTTTTTATGGCCATAGATTTTGGATTTTCAAGCCCATTTATTGTATATGCATCTATAATTTTAGCATTCTTATAATCAATCACAAGCATAGTGCTATAACGCAAACTTAAAGCCAACATTTTATCTCCAATTATATCGGCTGCAATAATATAATAATCATTAATATTTCTATCTTTTTTAAGCTTTAAATTTTTATCTACGCTTAAGACAGATTCTCCACTTAAAAGATAATCTTTTATACTTGCATAAGATAATATAAGTTTAGGACTAAATTGATTTGGAACCGTAATAAGATATAAAAAATTACCATCGTTAGTATAAGAATGAACATAATTTTGCTTAGATCTTATGGTTAAAATATATTTTCTTGAAGGCTCATACCACCCTTCTTTGCGAGAAAAAAATGCTGGCACAATAGATCCACTAGTTTGTTTAAATGCTTGCCATTCAAGCATAGGATCAATTTTCACTTCTTTAGAAACTTTTTGAGTCCCACTAAAAGTTTTATTAAAAGCCCCTATAATCAATTTATCACCAACAAAAGTAGCGCCAACTATATACTTCATATCATTACCATTGGTTTTATCAAATAAAACGAAACCATTTGATCTGTTAAAATCTTTAGTATAAACCACAGCCATTTCATTGGTTATTAAAGCAAACTCGTCGCTATTTTTATTATAAGCTATAGCATTAATCGATTTAAATTGATTTAATTCTGGAATAGTAATTTCATAACTGCGATTAAGAGATATAATACTCTTATTGATTTCAAAGGCACCTTTAGAACTATCTCTTTCAAAAGTTAAATTTTTTGGTTCATTTAAATCTTTGATAAATACACTTTCTGGAACATTTTTACCTAAAAGATTAAATTTAACTAATCTACTCCAAACTTCAGTTGTCCAAGTTTTTGTCATAATTGACATATCAAAAGTCAAACGATCAGGATTAGATTTTCCAGTAAATGGAGGAATTCCATTGACAATTAAAGCTTGAAAAGCATTAGAGCAAACCACTATAAAAGAAAGCGTAAATACAATTTTTGAATAAACACTCAAGGGCTTTGGTTCCATTTTTTCACTCGCTAAATCTCGCATCATAGAACTTTTTTTACGTATAAAAAGAAGAGCTAAGCTCATTACTACTACAACACACCAATAAACCACAACAGCCCAAGTATAAGTATGAGCTCCTATAAGCTTATCTCCAAGTCCTATACCCACATCTCTTTGCCACCAACTAGCAGTATGGCGAATTCCCATATAAATTCCATAAGATGCAAATAAAAAAACACAAACAATATATTTTACCTGTGGTCCATAACGTAAAATAAACATCCCTAAAACACCTATAATCACCATTCCTATGCGTTCAAACCAACAAAGAGTGCAAGGTGATTCATTGTGAAAATATCCTAAATATATATTAGCAAATCCAACCGGCACAGCGAGTATAAGTAATACCGCAGTTGTCATAAACAGATAAAAATACTGATCATTTTTATTTAAATAAGCATTCATTGTTTCACTCCTTACCAATTACCACTTGGAATAACAGAATCAAAACTAGCTATTAAATACATAAAATAATTTAAACACGCGCCTATAAGAAAAATTCCAAAAATTAATTTTTCTCTTTCTGGTTTTATCAATATAAGCAATATAGAAATTGCTAATAAAACAAGTATAGTAAATTCCATAAACTGACTTCTTGATTTTGAAGATTATAAATTATATAAAAATAAAAATTAAATAAAAATTATAATTTTTTAATATAAAATTAATATTTTATAAAAATATAGACATTTTAAACAATTTAAAATATAATATTTATTTTATTTGGCGGATTAAAATGTTTGATTTTTTATATAGTGATATAAGCTATTTAGGGCTTTTTTTAGTATGCTTTCTCTCAAGTACTCTTTTGCCTTTAGCAAGCGAAGCTTTTGTTTTAGGTTTTATAAAACTCAATTTCAACCCAACACTTGTGCTGATAATAGCTACTTTAGGTAATACTTTAGGAAGTTTAAGCACCTACGGCTTAGCTTTTTTGGGTAAAAAAAATATTTTGGAAAAATATTTTAAAAAATCTTTAAAAAAACTTGAAAAATGGGATACAAATTTTTTTAAATTTGGTGCCTTTTTTGCTTTTTTTACTTTTTTACCTTTGGTTGGTGATATTTTTGCACTTGGACTAGGTTTTGCTAAATATCCTTTCTTAAAAAGTACCTTTTTTATTTTGCTTGGAAAATTTAGCCGTTATTTTTTTATCATTTTTTTATCAAGTTATTTTTAAAATCATAAGTTTTTAATATAAAAATTGACATAATATAAAAAATTTTAATCCACAAATTAAGAGAAAGATTTTGAAAACTTTAACAATTATAGATACTTTTGGCTTTTTTTTCAGACTTTTTTATGCTTTAAAAGGTTTTAAAAATTCCCAAGGACAAGCTAGTGGAATGATTAGTGGCTTTGCTAATTTCATTTATGGCTTAAACAATGAATATCAAAGCGATTATATTATCTTTGCGCTAGATTCTAAAGGAAAAACTTTTAGAAGTGATATCGATCCAAATTATAAACAAAATAGAACTCCTCCGCCTCCTGAATTATTAGAACAAATTCCAATCTGTATTGACATGATAGAAAAAATGGGGTTTATGAATATTTCTTGCGAAGGATATGAAGCTGATGATATCATCGCTTCTGTGGTGAAAACTTTTAAAAATGAAGATGTTTTTATCCGTATCATCACTCAAGATAAGGATCTTTACCAGCTTATAAAAAATGGAAAAACAAGCATTTATAGTCCTATTTCAAAAAATGAATACAACGAAGAAGCTTGTTTAGAAAAATATGGTGTCAAACCTTGTCAAATTAGAGATTTTTTAGCGCTTTGTGGTGATACTTCAGATAATATTCCAGGAGTTAAGGGTATAGGAGCTAAAGGAGCTAAAAAACTACTTGATGAATTTGAAAATATTGAAAATATATACGAAAATCTAACATTGATCCGCAATGAAAGAACTCGTTCTTTGCTTTTAGAAGGAAAAGAGAATGCTTTTTTGAGTAAAAAACTCACTTCCTTATATGAAGATTTAAAATTTGAAAATTTACTTGAAAAAGCTATATTTCCTGAAGGTGAGCCTCTTTTAAATGTGCTTGAAATTTTAAAACATTATGAGCTTAATTCCTTGCTCAAAAAATTACATAACAATTCTGAAAATAACGATAAAAAATTAGATTTTAAAGCCAATTTAATTTTAGATGAAGATAAACTTTTTGAAATTTTAAATTCGCTCGATCAAGAAAGCATTGTTGCCTTTGATACAGAAACTACAGGACTTGATACTAAAGAAGCTAAAATTGTAGGATTTAGCTTTTGCATTAGCGAAAATGAAGCTTTTTATGTGCCTTTAACACATAGCTATTTAGGAGTAAAAGAACAAATTTCACTTTCAAGTGCCAAAAAAGCAATAGAATTAATTTTTAGACATTTCGTAATAGGACACAATCTAAAATACGATTTTCAAATCATTCGAAACAATTTTGCTTTAAATCCTCCAAAAAATTACGCAGATACTATGATTTTAGCTTGGCTTTTTAATCCATCTTTAAAAGTTAATATGGATGATTTAGCCCTTAGAATTTTTGATTATGAAACCTTGCATTTTGAAAATCTTGTAAAAAAAGGTGAAAATTTTGCAAATGTAGAACTTGAAAAAGCTTGCCAATATGCAGCCGAAGATGCTTACATTACCTTAAAATTTTATCTTTATTTTTTAAAAAATCTTGATCCTAGCTTATTAGAAATTGCTAAAAATCATGAATTTAATTTTATAAAAATCATTATGATGATGGAAGAAAATGGAATTAAGCTTAATACTCAAGCGCTTGAAAGTTTAATGAAAAAATTTAAAGGTGAAATTAAAAACTTAAGTGAAGAAATTTACACACTATGCCAGGATAAATTCAATCTTAATTCACCAAAACAAGTAGGTGATATACTCTTTGAAAAATTAAAACTTCCTAGCGGCAAAAAAACCAAAACAGGTTATTCTACAGATGAAAAAGTTTTAAATGAAATCATTGATCAACATCCAGTTGTAGCTAAAATTCTAGATTATAGAGAACTTGCAAAACTTTATTCTACCTATTGCGAACCTTTGATAAAACTAGCTTTAAAAGATAAAAATTCACGTATTTATTCAAGTTTTTTACAAACTGGAACCGCTACAGGACGTCTTTCTTCAAAAGATCCAAATTTGCAAAATATCCCTGCGCATGGACAATATGCTAAAGATTATAAATCATGTTTTATCGCTCAAGATGGTTTTAGTTTTATTAGTCTTGATTATTCTCAAATTGAACTTAGAATGCTCGCACATTTTAGCGAAGATGAAAAACTCTTAAATGCTTTTGAAAACAATGAAGACATTCATGCTAAAACAGCTTTAATGATTTTTGGAGAAAACAACTACCAAACAAGAAGTGTCGCAAAAAGCATTAATTTTGGTCTGATTTATGGAATGGGCTATAAAACCTTGAGCAAAAATTTAAAAATTGAAACCAATCTTGCAAAATCTTATATAGAAAAATATTTTGAAAATTTTACCAGTATTAAAAATTATTTTGAAAAAGTTAAAAAAGAAGCAAAACAGAATGGTTTTATTTCAACCTTGCTAGGGCGAAAACGTTATTTTGATTTTGAAAATGCAAAACCTATGCAACTAGCTATGTATGAAAGAGAAAGTATTAATTCTATCTTACAAGGCTCTGCTGCAGATATCATAAAATTAGCCATGATAGAAATTTCAAAAGATTTAGATGAAAATGAAAAACTCATTTTGCAAATTCATGATGAATTAATTTTTGAAGTTAGAGATGATTTATGTGCAAATTTTGTTAAAAAAGTTAGTGATATTATGGAAAATATAGTAAAATTAAAAGTAAAATTGCAAACAAGTTCCAGTATCGCTAAAAAATGGGGCGATTTAAGTAAATAAGGAGAAATAATGGATCTTTCAACCATACTAGGGATGGTTCTTGCGGTAACTAGTATTTCTGTAGGGGATATATTAGAAGGGGGAAATCCTTTACATGTTATTCACCTTTCTTCTTTTCTTATAGTGATGCCAACTGCTGCTTTTTGTGCAATGACTTCAACTCATAAAAAGATTGTTAAGGCAGCTTATAAGGAATTAAAAATTGTTTTTAAAGGTTCAGGAGTTAATTTACCAGAAAGAATAGCTCAATTGATTGAATTTGCGGTTATAGCACGTAGAGACGGGCTATTAGCCCTTGAATCAAGAACTAATGAAATTGAAAATGAATTTTTAAGAAATGCTATGATGATGCTTGTTGATGGTAAAAGTTTTGAAGAAATTCATGAAAGCATGGAAATTCAAACTGAGCAATTAGAAGAACATTATAAAGAATGTGCTGAATACTGGATAGTCTTTGGGGAAACTTGTCCGACTATGGGGCTCGTCGGAGCAGTTTTTGGTTTAATTTTGGCTCTTAAACTTTTAGATAACCCTCAAGCAATGGCAGCAGGTATTTCTGGTGCATTTACAGCTACGGTTACTGGAATCTTTGGAGCATATGCTCTATATACTCCATGGGGTAGAAAAATGAAAGCTAATGGCATGGATTTTGTTAAAGAACAAATTGTCATCACAGAAGCTGTTAAAGGCATAGCAGAAGGAGCAAATCCTAGAGATTTGGAAGCTAAGCTCTTTAATTTCTTAAGCCATGATGATGTTAGAATCTCACAATTTGACAAAGGTTAAAAAATGGCTAAAAAAGTAAAATGTCCAGAATGTCCAGCTGGTGAAAAATGGGCTGTTCCTTATGCAGATTTTTTATCTTTACTTTTAGCACTTTTTATTGCTCTTTGGGCTATTTCAAAATCTAACCCAGCCAAAGTAGAAGCCTTAAAAACCGAATTTGTAAAAATTTTTGATTATACTGCAACTCAAACCTTACAACAAGAAAACCAAGATACTCATAAATTTAAAGGTTCTCAGGAAGAAAAAGACGATGAATTAAATAAATTAAAAAAAATGACTCTTAATCAACAAGAAGTCATTAAAAAACTTCAAGCCGCACTTGATCAATCCGACAATCAAGAAATACTGAATCTTCCATCCAAGGTTGAATTTGAAAAAGATAGCTCTGAAATTGTGTCTGCTGACATTCAAGATTATTTAAAACGCATAGCGCAACTGATTTCATATCTACCACCTCAAGTAAAAATTGAAATCAGAGGATATACAGATAATAGCGATTCCTCTATTAAAAGCTATGAATTAGGATATGCTAGAGCCCAAAGCGTTCTAGAATATCTTATGAAAGGTGGAATTAATACTAAAAATATTACCTTAAAAAGCTATGGACTTAACGATCCTTTAAATGGAAATCCTCAAGCCCTAGAAAATAATAGAGTGGAAATTTATTTTAAAGTCGATACGCAAGATAAAGATGCTAAACAATCTGTATTAGATCTTATAGAAAAGAGTAAATAATTTTTACTCTTTAGCTATTGTTTTTCTTAACTTGCCCTGCTAAACGCCCTTTATTATTAGTATTATAAACAAAGCCTAGCACCTCTGCAACTGCTTTAAATAATTCCCTAGGAATTAAATCATCAACATCGCAAACCTTATAAAGCTCTCTTGCCAAAGGAGGGTTTTCATAAACCACCACATTATTATCATAAGCAACTTGTTTAATACGTAAAGCAAGAAAATCTACTCCTTTTGCAACCACGCGAGGTGCTTGCTCTTTTGTAGTATCATAACGTATCGCGACTGCATAATGCGTAGGGTTTGTAATCACCACATCAGCACCAGCAACATCTTGCACCATACGACGCCTTGCAGCTTCCATTTGCAAACGTCTAATTCTACCTTTAACTTGTGGATCTCCTTCCATTTGCTTATATTCATCTTTTATTTCTTGTTTACTCATTCGCAAACTTTTAAAATATTGAAATCGCACTAAAAAAACATCTAAAACAGCAATCACTAAAAAAGCAATGATTACAATAGAAGCCAAAATAATTACCTTATCTCTAAGCCAATTAAGCTGCCCGACTAAATTATAGCGTTCAAGAAGAGGTAATTCATTCATAAATTTCAAAAGAACAACAAAAGCTATACTAAAAACCACTCCTACTTTTAAAAGAATTTTAAAAGTATCTAGAATCTTTTTTAAAGAAATTAAATTTTTAATTCCTTTTAAAGGATTGATTTTCCCTAAATTTGGCATAATAGGTTTGGTAGTAAAAATAAAACCAAACTGCATAATATTTCCCAAAATTCCGGCCACCATAATACTTAAAACTATTGGTGCAAGCATAATTAAAACTTCCAAAATACTTTTAATCATAATACCTTCAACTATACGCAAATCTAATTCCGCACCAATAAAACTTTGATAATATCTATATAAATTTGTAATTCTTTGACCCATAAAGCCCATAGTAAATAAAGTAACAGCTAAGCCTATTATTAAGGTTACTATCGCTGCAGCATCTTGGGATTTTGGAACATTACCTTCATTGCGGGCATCTTCTATTTTTTTGGACGTGGGTTCTTCGGTTTTTTCTTGATCTTCACCTGGCATTAGCAATCCTGATTAATAATGATAAGAAAATTATATAATGAAAAAAGATGAAATTCAATAAATTTAAGAAGTTTTAAAGAGGAATGCCTCTTTAAAGAGGCATTTTTTTAATTTATAGTTTGCTTTCGTTTTTGTTAAGATATTCAGCAACACCTTTAGGATCAGCTTTCATACCTTCATCACCTTTATTCCAACCTGCAGGGCAAACCTCACCGTGTTCGTTTGTGAAAAGCATAGTATCAACCATTCTAATCATTTCATCGATATTTCTACCCAATGGTAAATCATTAATAACTGCATGACGAACTGTTCCATCAGCATCTAATAAGAAAGAACCTCTAAGTGCTACTGCTTCAGCATAGAGAACATCAAAATTTCTAGCAATTTGTTTTGTTAAATCAGCTACAAGTGGAAATTTAACTTGGCCGATACCACCTTGATTAACTGGAGTGTTTTTCCAAGCAAAATGTGAAAACTCATTATCTCCTGAAATTCCGATTACCTCGATACCACGGTCTTTAAATTCTTGATATCTTTTATCAAAAGCGATAATTTCCGAAGGACACACAAAAGTAAAATCTTTTGGATAGAAAAATACCACAGCACCTTTTGGTCCTATATTTTTATAAAGATTAAAATCTTGAACTATTTCATTATTTCCTAGTACTGCAGGCGCAGTAAAATCTAAAGCTTTTTTTGTAACGATCATAATTATTTTCTCCTAAATAATAAATTTTATTAGTAACAAAATTATATCATTTAAATCTTTAAAAATTTTTAAAATTAAGATAGTTACTATATTTTATTAAATTTTACTTTTTGATATATGAATTTTTGAAATATTATTATCAAAATTTTAGTTTTTTGATTATCAAAATTTTAGTTTTTTTAAGAATAGTATGATACAATTTTTTTTCAAATCTCAAATGAAAAGGAAAAAAGATGGCTGTAAAAATTACAGATATTTGTATTGCTTGTGGTTCTTGTATTGATGAGTGTCCTGTTAGTGCTATCGTTGATGACGCTAGCAACCCAGAAGGAGAGGATAGATATTATGTTTATGCAGATAAATGCGTTGAGTGTGTAGGTCACAATGATCAACCAGCCTGTGCAAGCGCTTGCCCAACTGATGGATGTATAGTATGGAGTGAAGTTGCTTCAGGACAACCAAGTCGCGATAATATCGGTGCAGATATGAGAAATGGTGATACTCCTGTTTTTGCTTAATCTATAAAAAAGCTAGTTTTACTAGCTTTTCTTTAATTTTTTTTAAAAAAAATCCAGTATAATTTCAACTTTGCTTAACATAACAAAAAAACAAATCTTATTATTTCGGTATTATTTTTTAGGAGTAAGTTTATTATGGAAAGAACTTTATCAATTATTAAACCAGATGCTGTTAAAAAGAATCTGATTGGTAAAATTTTAGATCGTTTTGAAAGCAATGGGCTTAAAATAATTGCATTAAAAAAAATTCAACTTACAAGCGAACAAGCAGAAAATTTTTATGCTATTCATAAAGAAAGACCTTTTTTTAAAGATTTAGTGAATTTTATGATCAGCGGCCCTGTTGTTATTTCTGTATTAGAAGGTGAAAATGCTGTCTTAAAAAACAGAGAATTAATGGGAGCAACTAATCCAAAAGAAGCTAAATCAGGTACCATTAGAGCAGATTTTGCAGAAAGTATCGATGCAAACGCTGTTCATGGAAGTGATAGCTTAGAAAATGCGAAAAACGAAATTGAGTTTTTCTTTAAATCAAACGAAATTTGCTAAATGAAAATTGGTTTTTCAAAGATTAATAATACAAACTATCCTTTTAAACTTAATCTTGAAAATATAATTTTTGAAGGAAATTTAGCAAAAATAAATACAAAACTTGTTAAAATAGATGCAATAATGCAAGGTTTTGTTTATAGACCTTGTGATAGCTGTGGTGAAGAATTGGAACTTTGCGTTCATGAAAATCTAGAGCTTTTTGCAAGCGATGGTATTTTTAAAGATGAAAATAATGAATTAAGTAATACTATAGAATTTTTCGATGGACAAATAGATCTTATAGAAGTTGCAATTAGTGAGCTCGAGGCTTATTTGAGTGATTATTTTTATTGCAATCACTGTAAAAATAAAAATTAATTAAATTAAAAAGGAGATAAAATGGCAGTACCTAAGAGAAGAGTAAGTAAAACTCGTGCAGCAAAGAGAAGAACTCACTATAAAGTTAGCCTTCCTATGCCTATAAAAGATAAAGATGGCAGCTATAAAATGCCACATCGTGCAAACCCAAATACTAAGGAATATTAAAATCAATGATAAGCATTGCTATTGATGCAATGGGGGGAGATTTTGGAGAAAAGCCTATTATAGAAGGCGTTATTGAAGCATTAAAGGAAAAACCTTTTAATGCTATACTTGTAGGTAATTCTAAAATTTTAAAACCCCTAATTCCAAAAGATTTTGAACAATATGTCCAATACGAAGAGGCTCATGAAGTTTTTTCTATGGATGAAAATGCAACTGATGCTTTAAAACGCAAAAATACTACAATTTATAAAGCTATAGAATTAGTCAAAAATGGTAAAGCTAAAGCTATTGTTTCAGCTGGTCACAGTGGAGCAAGCATGTCTTTAGCCACTTTAAGGCTTGGAAGATTAAAAGGAATTTTAAGACCTGCAATCGCTACTTTAATGCCGAATGTAGTCAGCAAAACTCTTTTTTTAGATGTTGGTGCAAATACAGACTGTAAAGCAGAACATTTATTTCAATTTGCCGTTATGGGAGATATCTACGCTAAAGAATTGATGGAAATTTCCAAACCTCGCTTAGCATTACTATCCAACGGGGAAGAAGAATGTAAAGGAAATGAACTAACTAAAGAAGCACATCAAATGATGAAAAAAATTCCAAATTTTATTGGAAATGCTGAAGGTAGAGATATTTTCAATGGAGAAATTGATATTTTAATTTGTGATGGTTTTAATGGCAATGTGATCTTAAAAGCATGCGAAGGTGTAGCAACCGCTATTTTTCAAATTTTAAAAAGAGAAGTTCGACAATCAATTTTTGCAAAAATAGGTGCTTTAATGATGAAACCTTGTTTTAAAAAACTTAAAAAACATATCGATTGGCAAGAATATGGAGGAGCACCTTTATTAGGGGTTAATGGTTGTGTGATCATCAGTCATGGAAAAAGTGATGCTAGAGCAATTAAAAATGCTATTTTTCAAGCCATTAATTTTGAAAAATCCAATATTAACACTTTGATAGAAAATGAATTAAAGAAATACAATGTCTAAAGCAAGTTTAAAAAGTATAGCTTCTTACATACCTGATAAAATTTTAAATAATTTCGATCTTGAAAAAATGGTGAATACAACCGATGAATGGATTATCAAACGCACTGGAATTAAAGAACGCAGAATTGCCAATGATGATGAGCAAACCAGTGATTTGGGAACAAAAGCAGCTATAAAAGCCATTGAAAGAGCAAATTTAAAAATTGAAGACATTGACGCTTTGCTCGTTGCGACCTTAAGCCCCGATTATTTTACTATGCCATCTACGGCTTGTAAAATTGCTGCAAATTTAGGGCTTAAAGATGTTACAGCTTTTGACGTTTCAGCTGCTTGCACTGGATTTATCTATCTATTAGAGCAAGCTAAAGCTTTTGTAGAAAGTGGTCTTAAAAAAAATGTTCTTATTATAGGAACAGAAAAAACTAGCTCTATTATTGATTATAGTGATAGAAGCATATGTATCCTTTTTGGAGATGGTGCGGGAGCCGGTATTGTCAGTCTTGATGAGCAAAATATCATCCTTGATGTCCATACAGCAAGCAATGGTAATTTTGGAAATCTTTTAATGACTCAAAGAGCCCAAAAATCTAGTATTTGTCATCCTTTAATGATGCAAATGAAAGGAAATGAAGTTTTTAAAGTAGCAGTGCAAACACTTAGTAATGATGTTGTTGATATTTTAGCAAAAAACAATATTGATTCTAAAGATATAGATCTTTTTATCCCTCATCAAGCTAATTTACGCATAATCAAAGCTGTTCAAGAGAGACTAAATTTAAGTGATGAAAAGTGTGTTATTACAGTCCATAAATACGGCAATACTTCAGCAGCATCTATACCTATGGCTATGAATGATGCCTACGAAGAAGGACGTCTTAAAAAAGGAAATTTGATCTTGCTTGACGCCTTTGGTGGAGGATTTACTTGGGGTTCTGCTTTATTAAAATTTGGTGGAGAAAATTATAAGTAATAATTAATTATTGCTTATTTTTCCAAAAGCTTGAATTTCTATAAGATAGCCTTCTGCTAAAATGCTTTGAACGCAAGCTCTTACAGGTTTAGCATAATCTTTAATCCATTCATCATAGACTTCATTCATAGCTTCAAAATCATCTATATTAGCAAGCCATATTTGAATTTGTATGAGAGAATTTTTATTGGCACCTATTTTTTTAAGCAAAAGTTCAATTTCTTGCAAAGCTTCTTGAGTTTGTTTTTTAATATCGCCTTTAGGATCAAAAGCTACTTGCCCTGCTGTTTTGAAATAACCATCATAAACGACAACTTGAGACATTCTTTGGCATTCATCATAACGTTTTATCATTGATATTTCCTTTTAAATTCTTTCATAAATTCACATAAAATTTGCACCTGTTCTAAAGTTATGGCATTATAAATACTTGCTCTAATTCCACCTAAAATTCTATGACCCTTTAAACCTATTAATCCTTCTTTTTCGGCCTCTTGAACAAAAATAAGATCTAAGTCTTTATTGATTGAAAAACTAACATTCATTAAAGATCTATCTTTTTTATGGGCATGCCCTTGATAAAATCCTTCACTTGAATCTATACAATCATAAAGCATTGTAGCCTTTTTTAAATTTCTACCATATACTTGATCAAGTCCACCTTGTTTTAAAATCCATTTTGTTTCCAAATCAAAAATATAAATAGCAAAAGTTGGAGGCGTATTATATAAAGATTGATTTTCAACATGGACAGCGTATTTAAGCATACTGGTTAAATTTTTTTGGCGTGATCTTTCAATCATATCTTTACGTATAAAAACACAACTCAAGCCAGAAATTCCAGCATTTTTTTGTATGCCACCATAAAAAAGAGCTATATTTGAAAAATCAACTTTTTTAGAAAAGAAATCACTTGATGCATCTACAATCAAAGGACTTTTTGTTTTAGGATAATCTTTAAACTGCGTTCCATAAATAGTATTGTTAGAACAAATATAAGCATAATCAGCATGATCGCTAAAATCGATATTTGGAATGTAATTAAATTTATCATTTTCACTGCTAGCAACCACTTTAACATCAACGCCTAAAATTTGAGCTTCTTTAATAGCCTTACTTGTCCAAACCCCAGTGTTGGTATATTCACAAATTCCACCCAAAGATAAATTCATCGGTATCATTGCAAATTGCAAACTAGCGCCTCCATGCAAAAAGAGAACTTCATAATCATCATCTAAACCATAAATTTCTTTTGCTCTTTTCATAGCTCCAAAATGTATTTCTTCAAAAACTTTAGAGCGATGTGAAATTTCCATAATAGAATATCCCTTGCCTTGATAATCACATAATTCATTCCTTGCATGCTCTAAAATTTCCAAAGGTAAGGTAGAAGGACCTGCACTAAAATTAATCTTTCTCATCTTTCACTCCTCTAAAATTTTTGCTTGTTTTTGCACAGTTTGAGAGCTTAAAAGTACGGTATCACCATCTTTTAAATCTTGCAATTTTACTATTTTACCATTTTGACTTAATGAAATTAAATTTTCACTTTTTTTAAAAAAATTTTCATGCTGAAAAAAAGAATTTTCTATTTTTTCCAATTTTAAATTTGCTTTTTCTAATTTATTTTTAATTAAAAGCTTGATTTGTTTCATTAAAAGTGAAATTTGATCTTGTTTATCCCCTATGGTTTTTTTTAAAGATTTAGCTTTAAAAATTTGATACAAATTTAAAAGCAAATCTTGACAATTTTGCATCTCTTGATTCATCGTTTTTCTAAAATTTTCTTCTAAATTATCCAAATTTTGCTCTAAATCTAACTTAGAATAAAATAAAAAATCTATCGCCGCTGAAGGAGTTGGCGCCCTAAAATCAGCAACAAAATCACTAATAACATAATCAATCTCATGCCCAATAGCTGAAACAATAGGGGTTTTGGCTTTAAAAATTTCTCTTGCTAAATTTTCATCATTAAAGCAAAAAAGATCTTCTCGACTGCCACCTCCTCTAGCTATAATAAGAACATCAAGATCCATAGCATCAGCTTTTCTTAAAGCATTGATTAAAGAGTTTGGCGCTGTATTGCCTTGGGTTAAAGCATTAAAAATATAAATTTTGGCCAAAAAATATTCTTTTTGATCAATAAGCTTTAACATATCTTGCAAAGCAGCTGAAGTTTTTGAAGTGATGATTCCTACTTTTTTTGGAAATTTAGGCAAAGCTTTTTTATGTATACTATCAAACATCCCCTGTTTTTGCAATTTTTCTTTTAGGGCGATAAATTGACTTTCTAAATCACCAAATCCAGATTTTTTCATACTATTAGCAACAAATTGATACCTTCCACTTTCAGGATACAAACTAACATTGCCAACCAATTCTAGCAAATCCCCTACTTCAGGCTTAAAATGAACTTTTAAATTATTATTTTTAAACATAACGCAAGCTATGCTAGATTTTTCATCTTTTAAATCAAAATACCAATGCCCTGAACCGTGTATAGTGATTTTTGAAATTTCACCACTAAGCACAATATCAACAAAATGCGTTTCTAATAAAGTCTTAGCTTTTAAATTTAATTCACTTGGAGTCATAATTTTTTAGCTATAAACATTGAACTAACACCGAAACTAAAGCTTTTAAAATCTATCATTTCAAAACCAGAGTCACTCAATTCTTTTATAAATTCTTCCTTGCTTAAAAATTCATCAATAGAATTAGGCAAATACTCATACGCGCTTTTATTTTTACTGATGATTCCGCCTAAAGTTGGTAAAATATTTTTCAAATAAAAATCCCTTATAGCCCCTATAAATCCGCCTTTTTCTCTTTTTGTAAATTCCAAAACAACAAAAATTCCGCCCTTTTTTAAGACTCTAAAAAATTCATTTAAAGCTTGTTTTCTCTCTACTACATTGCGAATTCCATAACTTATGCTTACAATATCAACGCTTTGACTCTCTAAAGGTAAATTTTGAGCCTTTGCTTGCATAAAATCAATATTTGGAAATTTTTGCTTAGCAATTTCTAACATACCTTCGCTTGGATCAATGCCTTTAATGCTTGCAATATTTTTAGAAAGCATTTTAGCTTTTTCTTGCCATATAGCGATCATATCGCCCGTTCCACAAGCAACATCAACTATATTGATAAAATCAGGTTTGTAAAACTTTAAAACCTTTTTGCAAGCAAATTTACGCCAACCTATATCAACTCCAAAACTTAAAATTCTATTAGCCTTGTCGTAACTTGGGGCAATTTCATTGAACATTTCTATGATTTTATCTTGTTTTTGCATTAATATCCTTTGTAAATTTTTAATCCTTTATTTGATCGAGAAATTAATTTAAAGAATTTTTCTCTTTTTTTAATCATTTTTGCAATCATTTTTTCTCTAGTTTCAAAAAGAAAAAATTTTTCATTGAGCTTATTTAAAGATTTTATATCAAAAAAATTGCAAAAATATTCTAAAAAAATTAACAATTCTGAAAAACTCCTTGAGAATTTTTCATTATCAAAATTTTTCAATAAATTTTTCTTAAAAAAAATCAGCTTTTTTCTAAATTCATTAGCTAAAATTTGTTTAAAAAGTTTATCCTTTTGTAAACCCTCATAAAAAGAATTTTCTTTTATAAAAAAATCAAAATCACTAAACAAACTTTGCAAATTTTCACTGCTTAAAAATAAAAGCAGTTCTTCAAGATTTTCATCTTTTTGAAAAAAAAGATTGCATTTTTCGACAATTTCTTGAAATCTTAAAGATAAATTTGTATTCAAATTCTTATCAAAAATTTCTTCTGTATCTAATAAAACTATATTAATTTTATCAGCATAAGAATTAAACTCATAAAAATATTCTTCTTTTTTCTTATCTAAAGCTAAATTCCAATAAAATTTTAACTTTTTAAAAAGATAAAATAAGAAAATTCTATAACCCTCAAAAGCATTAATTAGACCTGAAAATTTCAAATCAAAAGTCTGATTTTTTTCAATACTCTTAAAATATTTTTCTATATTGATTTGTTCAAAATCACAACCATAAAGAGTTATAAATTTAGAATCCAAAATATAATCAAATTCCTTTTGAATTTTAAACTCATATGGCAAAGCAAAACGATTTGCTTCATCTAAGGTTGGAAAAAAAATTTTTAAAATATAAATTTTAGATTTATTATAAACTTCAATAAAACTTTTTAAAGAACAAAATTTAAACTCATAACGTTTCTTTTTAATACTCTTTCCTATACTTTTTTTACGAGCCTTTTCAAATTCTTTTTTTGATATTTGTTCTTCTTGATTTTGCTCTAAAATTTTATCATTAGTTTCTATGATTTTATAATAAAAACCATCAACACTCTTAAATTTTATACTTTGAGAATAGGTTATTTTAGTATAAAAAATCTCAAGCTCGTGAATTTTAAACAAAACTCCGTCTTCTTGAAGATTTTTTAAAAGTGTGGCATTGGGAAGTAAAAAATTTCTTTGAATTTCATATACCATTAAAATAACCTTTAAATTAATAGGTTATTTTAACTTTATTTTCCTTAATGGCACTTTTTACAATTATCAATATAAGTGCAAACCGCCAAATAGTTAATCAAGCTTCCTATTTTCTTTTCTAGAAATTCTTGATACTCTTTAAGTTTTACATCCTTAAAACTAAGATCCTCTATACTTCCACATTTAGAACAAACAATATGCATATGTTCTTCTTCATAGATATCATAACAAGTTTTTTGATTTAAAGCATTGATTTCAACAACTAAACCTTGCTCTCTTAAAGTATTTAAATTCTTATAAACCGTAGCAAGCGATATGGAAGGATATTCTTGTTTGATTTCTTCATAAAGCTCTTCAATATTTGGATGTTCATGTCTTTTTAAAATCTTTAAGATGCACAATCTTTGTGGAGTAGCTTTTAAATCATGCTTTTTAAGCATTTGTAAGATTTCCATTACCAACAATCCTTAAAAATTTAAATGAAAGGAATGATAATAAAATTTTCATTAAAAGAAGTTTATATTAAATAATATTTTTTATCAATTAATAAAATAAAAATTTATCACTACAAATAAATTTTTATTTTTTCTACCATACTTTTAACATCGAGTTTTAACTTTTTCTCTACCTCGCTTGTCTTCCCGTGTTCAATAAATTCATCTTCATATTCAAAAGAAATGATTTTAATTTCTAAATCATATTTTTGAGTAAAGGTTTGCAATAAACTTGCCACTCCGCCAATTTTAACATTTTCACTAAACACAAACCAAATTTTACTTTTTTGTGCCAAATCTTTTAAAAGTACCTCATCCAAAGGTTTAGCAAAAATTAAATCGATTAAATTAATTGTTTCTTGCATTTCATTTAAAACTTGCCAAGCTTTACCTACGCCTTGCCCATAACCTATAAAAGCGATTTTACTTTCTTCATTTTTTATTAGCCATTGTGCTTTGCCTAATTCTATTTTAGAAGGAGCAAATTCTTGATTTAAGATAAAATTACCCCTAGGATAACGAAAGGCTAAAGGACCTTGATGATAATAAGCATACTCCATAATATTTTCCATCATCAATTCATCTCTAGGAGCAACAAGGGTTAAATGAGGTAAAGGCGCTAAAAAACTCAGATCAAAAACGCCTTGGTGTGTTTCTCCATCTTCGCCTACTATACCGGCTCTATCCATGGCAAAAACAACATTTAAATTCATAATAGCACAATCATGAATCACTTGATCATAAGCACGCTGTAAAAAAGTGCTGTATATAGCTATAAAAGGCTTAAATCCTTCTCTTGCCATAGCTGCCATAGAAGTCACTGCATGTTGTTCAGCAATAGCAACATCCCAAAATCTTTGCGGATATTTATCAATCAATTTATCAAGCCCTGTTCCACTAGGCATAGCGGCTGTAACACCTACGATATTTTCATATTTTGAAGCCAATTCTAATAATTTTTGAGAAAAAATTTCAGTAGCGCTTTTAGTAGAATTTTTTTTCAAAGCCTCGCCGCTATCAATATCAAAAGCTCCTACCCCATGCCATTTAGAATGCTGACCTTCTGCTAAAGCATAACCCTTACCTTTTAAAGTTTGAGTATGAACTACACAAGGTTTTTGCATTGCTTTTGCTTGCTTTAAGGCAGAAATAATTTCCGTTAAATTATGTCCATTAATAGGTCCTATATATTCAAGTCCTAATTCTTCAAACAAAAGTCCAGGAGTGATCAATTTAAAACTTTCTTCAAAACGCTTAGCCATATAGGTTGCAGAATCTGGCAAAACACCCAACATTTTTGCAACTCGTTTTTTGAAATTTTGATAAAACTGTGTTGCCATTGCTTGAGAAAGATATTTTGAAATCGCACCTATTGGTTTTGAAATACTCATTTCATTATCATTTAAGATTACAACACAAGGGAATTTAGAATCGCCTAATTCATTTAAAGCCTCGTAAGCCATTCCTGCACTTAAAGCTCCATCTCCTATGAGTGCTACAGGAATACGCTTTTCACCCTTTAAAGCTATGGCCTTACAAGCCCCAACCGCCAAAGAAAGAGATGTGCTAGAATGTCCTGCAACAAAATAGTCCCCTTCGCTAGGCTTTGTATAACCGCTTAATCCATCAACTTGTCTTAAGGTATGAAAAATTGCTTCTTTTCCGCTTAAAAGTTTATGAGTATAAGATTGATGAGAAACATCAAAAATAAAAGGATCAGTTTTTGCATCAAAAACTGTATGCATGGCTATTGTTAATTCTACCACCCCCAAATTAGAGCTTAAATGTCCCCCATTTTTAGAGACAACTTTTATAATTTCTTCTCTAACTTTTCGAGCTAAATTTTCAAGTTCATTAATACTTAAAGATTGTAACTCTTCTTGGCTATAGGAAAAAATTTTATTCATTATTGATCATCTTTTTAATTTTAGTCAAACGAGAATTTAAATTAGACTCTATATTTCCAGCATCACTTAAGATAATCACACTTCCTTTATTGATAGCATCATCAAGGCTTATTTTTATATGTTTAAATTCGCTAAAATGTTCTTTTAAATAATCATAATCATTAGAATTAACCTTAATTTCAATTGCAGTAGCTCCTTTTAATTCACTCACTAAATTTTGAGCTAGAGCGTACGCAATTTTACTCGAATTATTTTCAAGTTCTTTAATAATAACTTCTTTGGCTATATCTATAGCTGTATCAGCTAATTCTTTTTCATTTTTTTCTATAAAAGAGTTTAATTTTACACAAGCTTCTTCAAGCTTAGAAACACTTTTTAGATATTTATCTTTTAATTCATCCAATTCTTTTTGAAATTCTATCTTAGCTTGTTCATATCCTTCTTTTGAAAATTTTTCTTTAGCGTTTTCAAGTTCAGAATTTAAGCGATTGTTAAATTCATTTTCTTGACTTTCAATTTGCATTTGAAGCTTTATAATATTGCTTGACATTTCATCAGTTTTTTTAAGCAAATCCTCTACAAAACTCGGTTGAAAAGCAGGCATTGTATTAGATTCATTTTGGACAGATTCTAAATTGGGCACTTCTTCTTGCTTTGGTTCTGAAACTACTGGAGAAGAAACCGATTTTTCATCTTCTTGATTATTTTTCTCTCTTTTATTGTCAAATTCAGAAATAACTTTAAAATGATAACCTTCAACAACATGCTGTTCTGAAGTTACACTTGAAATAACATTACTACGACTAGCCATTTTTACCTACTCTATCATTTCATCAGTATCGCCTGTTTGAACTAGGCCTTGCTCTGCTAATTTTTGTACCGCTTCAACAACTTTTCTTTGTGCATCTTCAACATCTTTTACACGCACAGCTCCTAAAAATCCCATTTCTTCTAAAAAGGCCTCGCTTGCACGTGTAGACATATTTGCCAAGAATTTTTGCTTTAGCTCTTCACTGGCCCCTTTAAGACCTATCATAAGATCTTTTTTATCTACTACTTTTAAAATTTCTCTTATTGCTTGAGTGCTAAGTTTTTGTATATCATCAAAAGTAAACATAAGCTCTTTAATAGTTTCAGCCAATCTCTCATCGCTTTGCTCGATATAAGTAATAGTAGATTTAGAAGCCTTTTGACCTAAGCGATTGAGCACCTCAGCCACGGCTCTTGGACCACCCACTTCAACTTTATAAGAAGTAAGGCTTTCAAGTTTGCTTTCTAAGACAGCAGAAACCCTTTTAATAATACTTGGAGAAATATCTCCAAGATTTGCCATTCTGATCACAACTTCAGCTCTTAATTCATCACTAAAATACTCTAAGGTTTCTGCAGCATGAATTGAATCCATATGCGCTAAAATAAGGGCAATCGTTTGCGGGTGCTCTTTTACGATAAAATCAGCGAGCTGCTGAGGCTTAATTTGCGCCAAATAAGCAAAATTCTGATTATTTTCCATACTTTTGGTAAGTTTTTCAAGAATTCTATTGGCAATTTCAGGACCAAAAGTACGAAATAAAATTTCTTTAGCGTATTCTAAACCACCGCTTTTAATGTATTGATTAGATTGAAGCAAGGTATAAAATTCTTCCAAAACAGCTGTTGCTACAGATCGATCAACATTTTTTGCCATAGCAATATATCGCGAAATTTCTGTAATAACATCGATTTCCATATGTGAAAAAACAGAAGTTGTAGCATCTTCGCCAAGCTGTATAAGAAAAATTGCTACCTTTTCAGGCATTGACAAATCATCATAAACCATTTTTTGTTCTTCGCTAAGCTTGATCATCTATATATCCTTATCACTAAATTCGGTGTCATTTTGAACTAAATTTTGCAAAAGCACAGCAATTTCTTCACTCTTATCGCTCACTAAACCTCTTAGTTTTTCAAGCAAAACTTCATATTGAATAGTATCTTCATTAAAATTTTCTCCAAAGCCAAGTTGTTCTTCAACCTTTTTTCTAGCCATATTGAATTTTTCCAATGCATCTTCAGCCTCATCGATAATCGCATTAACCCCACCCTCTTTTGCATCTTCTTGGGCGGCCATATCCTCAAGCATTTTTTGCATAAATGGTGTAATGACTTTTTTGTAAAAAATAAAAAGCAAAATCGCCGCAATAAAATACTTAACAGGTGGAATGAAAGGCTCAATAAAACGATTATAAAAGGTTTTAACCTTGCTTTCAACTCTAACAGTCTCACGGTGGAATGGTAAATTTTGCACTACGACACTATCGCCTCTGGCTTGATTATAATTAATAGTGCTTTTAACAATACTTTCTATACTAGCTAATTCTTGTTTTGTAAGAGGAACATATTCACTTTTAACATCTCCATTTGCATCAACAACATCTTGATATTTTCCATCAATCGTAACAGCTGCCGAAGTTCTAATAATAGTTGCAAATTGTTTTTTTGTGTTGGTAATTGTTTTTGAAATTTCATTATTGGTTGTAACTTGATTTTTCTTATAGGTATCTATTTCTCCTTTATTATCAAGCCCTTCAACAGGACCTATATTTGTAACTGCACCTGGAACACCTTGAACTTCACGATCTTTTCTTCCAGTTCTTTCTTCATTTAGAGTTTGCTCACTTCTTACAACAGTATTTGGATCATAAATTTCACTTTGAGATTCTTGTTTAGAAAAATCAAAATCTATATTGACACTTACTTTTACCTTGTCTGTCCCTCCTGCAAAAGGAGCTAAATTTTCTATAATTTTATCTTCTAAAGCTTTTTCTTGATCGCTTTTGTATTTGATCTGCTCTCGAACTAAATCATCGCTATTATCTTTATCATCTAAAGGAATACCTCTTTGATCGCTGATTTTAATATTGTCTTTTTTAAGATTGGCAACTGCAGCTGAAACGATATTTTTAATCCCATCAATTTGTTTTGCTGTAAGCCTTAAACCTTCCCTAACATTAACCACCACTGAAGCGGTTGGTGGAATTTGTCTTTCTGTAAAAACAGAATCTTTTGGAATAGCTATATGCACGACTGCACTACGAATAGGCTCTAAAGTTTCAATCGTTCTTGATAATTCCCCTTCAAGGGCTCTTCTATATTTTATAGCGATATCTTGATCGGTTGCACCAAATTGCTGTTGATCAAAGGCTTCAAAACCTATACGACTATCTTTAATAAGTCCTTCACTTGCAATAAACATTCTTTGGCGATAAACTTGATCTTTAGGAACCAAAATTTTGTTTTCGCTGGCTAGTTTGTAAGGGATATTGTTTTGCTCGAGCTTGGCTACAATAGCAGCTGAAGAGCTAGGACTAACGTTTTCTACTAAAACCGCATATCCATCACTTGAACTGCTTCCACCACCACGAAATAATGCTAAAAATACTAAAAAACCTACAACAACCACTATAGATGCAGCAATAACAATCAATTGCTTACGGGTTAATTTTTGAAAAAGTTGTCCGATTTGATGTAGCATTTCTTTAAAATCCATTAATTTCCAGTCCCCAGCTTAATGATTTTTATATTTTTAATTCTTAAAATTTCAATAAATCAACAAATTTTAATATAATTTTACCAAATTTATTTATCAAACTCATAAATTATTTTTATATTATTAAACATTTTAGCAAAAAGCACTTTATAATTTTTAAAATTTACATTTAATTTTATATTTTGACAAAAAAATATAAAATTTATTTTAAAATCTTTCTAAACTTCTTGCGACGGCAAAAATTTTGCCATAAATCAATTCTATAGCATCATGATCTAAATTTTTTAAATTTTTATTTTTTAAACGATCAAGAATTGCTTTTTCTCTTTTGGGATAATATATTTCTTTATTATGATTTTTTTTAATCTCTCCTATAATTTTAACATAAGCCATTCTTTCATTTAAAAGCTCTAAAATTTTATCATCCACTATATCAATTTTATCTCTTAATTCTTTTAAATCAAGCATTGTTCTTCCCTTAAAATTTCAAAAACGCTTGGATAAACTCCATCAAGAAAGCTTGTATTAATACCTTTAGTGTTATTTAGTTTTCCACTTAAAACTAAATAAGTTTTCATATTTAATTCTTTTGCTTTAAATAAATCCCCTTTAAAATCATCACTGATTATTTTTATATCTTCAAATCGAGCATTTTGATTTTGCATTTTTAATAATTTCAAAGCCTCATTATAAAAAATCACACTTGGCTTACCCACAACATCATATTCAAAATGAATTGCGTTTTTAAGCATAGCCATTATACTTCCTACCCCTGGATAAGATTTATCATCTTTCTTATAAATGCTACTTTCATGCATAGCCACAACTTTAACTCCATTTTTAATCATTTCTATAATGCTAGCAAAATCATTAAATTTAAAATCATCAAAACTAGCAATAAGAACTAATTCTGGATTTTTAAAATCCAACTTAAAGCCAAGCATTTCAAGACTTTGTAAAAATTCATTGGCCCCAAAAGCAGCAACTTTGCAAGGCTTAAAAAGAGTTTTTAAAATACAAAAAGGATCCAAATAAGCATTATCTTTTATATTTAAACCTTTTTGTCTTAAAATTTCTAAAAAATCAAGTTTTTTGGTATTGTTTGTGATAATCACATAAGCAAGATTATTTGTATTTAAAAAATCAATTAATTCTTTGGCTCCAAAAATTAATGATTTATCAGCATCTGAAATAAGCGTTCCTTGAACATCTAAAAAAAACATTTTAAACCTTTATAAATTTCTCCTCTAAAGCAATTTGATCTTCAAAGCTTTCTCTTTGGCGAATCAGTCTTATCATTCCGTTTTCTAAAGCCAATTCGCAAACTTTATTTCTAGTATTGTAATTACTACTCATACTAAAGCCATATGCTCCAGCATTTTTAATCACCATTATATCACCATTTTGCGTATGAGATAATAATCTTTCCTTGGCAAAAAAATCACCGCTTTCACAAACCCCACCTACAACGTCACATAGGCTTTCTTCTCCTTGATTATAAGGCATATAAATTTCATGATAAGCCTCATATAAACTTGGGCGTATCAAATCATTCATCGCGCCATCAACGATAATAAAACGTTTTGTTTTATTGTGTTTTTCATAAAGAACTGAACAAACAAATTCTCCATTTGAGGCTACCAAAAATCGCCCTGGTTCCATTCCTATAGTTACATCAAGCCCATTAAGACTGGCTAAAATTGCTTGCGCGTACTCATAAAGATTAGGTTCTAAATCTGTTTTTTCATAAGCTACGCCAAGCCCTCCACCAATATCAAAAAATTTAAGGTCAATCTTTAAAGCTTTTAATTCTTTAACGAGTTTTGCAACAATACTAGCTGCTTCATATATAGGGATTAAATCTAAAAGTTGTGATCCTATATGAAAATGTATCCCAATAGGCTCTAAAAAAGAAGAATTCTTTGCATAAATATACATTTTCTTAGCACTTTCAATTTCAACCCCAAATTTATTTTCATTTAATCCTGTAGAAATATAAGGATGAGTTTTTGCATCTACATTAGGATTAACCCTTATGCTGATTCTTGCCTTAGTGTTTAATTCTTTAGCCACTTGCTCTAAAAGCATCATTTCAGCTTCACTTTCAAGATTGATATATAAAATATTATATTTTAAAGCGAGTTTGAGTTCTTCTTTGGTTTTACCTACTCCACTAAAAATAATTTTATAAGGTTTTGCGCCCACTTTTAAAGCACGTTTAACCTCGCCTATACTCACACAATCAAATCCGCTATCTAATTTAACAAGCATTTGCAAAAGGCTTAAATTTGAATTGGCTTTTACGGCATAAAAAATTTGTGATTTTCTAGCTTTAAAGGCATTTTTTAATTCTAAAAATTTTTCTTTAATCGCATCAAAATTATAAATATAAAAAGGGGTTTGAAATTCATCTTTAAGTTTTTTATAATCCATACTTTCCTTCTTTAAATTTTAATATCAAATCAACGATTTTTATAAAACTTCATTAGGCCAAAAAAGCCTAACAATACAATAGGCAAAACAATACCAATTTCACTGATTATAACACCATTTTCACTTAATCTTGAAAATAAATATAAAAATCCCCAAGATAGTAATGTCACCACAAAAGCAACAAAAGCAACAAAAGCAAGATTAAAAAATCTAGAAATAACAGGAAAATAATAATACATAATAAGCATTAAAAAAGGAGCAAAAAACGGCATAAATATAAGTTTATAAAGATTAATCTTTAGTGTTTCTATGCTAATGTTTTGATCCTTAAAAAGCCTTAGACTCTCCCAAGCATCCAAAATAGAATAATTACTATTGCTCGCAACGCTTTCAATGATTTTCGGCTTAAAACCCTCTAAAGCGCTTAATTCTTTAAAATCTTGTACATCAATGCCTTTAGCACCCAGCATATATTCTTTAGGAAGAGTGGTTAAATTTACATCTTTTAAGATCCAATTTCCCTCTTTAAAGGATGCTGTTTTAGCTTCAACAAAAGAATTTAAGGTGGAATTGTTAAGATCAAAAATTTTGATGTTTTGGACACTGTTTTGTCCATTGTTTATTTTAGAAATATAAACAAAATCATTATTGAATTTTAAAAAAACTTCTCCACCTTGTTTATTTAAAACTCCATTTTTTAAAATATTTTTTTTATAATCATTTGCATAGGCAAAAGAAGTAAAATTTAAACCAATATAAACACAGCAAAAAAACAAAGCCCATAAAAAAGGGAAGATAACGACTAAATTTTTACTGATTCCCAAAGCATAAAAACTCACAAATTCATTGGTTCTAATCATTGAAATGAGTGACAATATAAATGCAAAAACTATAGAAAGTGGCAAAATATAAGGCACAGCAGAACAAGCTAAAAAAACCACATAGAGTAGCTGAAGATTGACACTTTGTGGCAAATCTTTAAAATTTAAAAGCAAATCAATACCACAATAAAAACCAATTAAAGATAAAAATATTATGAAAAAATTCTTAAGATAAATTTCTGAAATAAAACGAAAAAAAATCCACATTTTAAGCTCTTAAACTATACAAAGATGAAACACTTGATAAGTCTTTTTCAATCAGTTCAAATAATGCTTTTTTAGAGTGTTCTAAGATTTTATCTAAAATTATTTTTTCCTCGTCTTTAAATTGTCCTAAAACATGAGAGATGACATTTTCTCCCTTGCCTACGCCTATACGCACTCTTTCATAATCATTGCCGCATAAAGAATCGATACTTTTTAGTCCATTATGTCCGCCGCTTGAACCGCCTTTTTTAAAACGCAAAGCCCCTAAATTTATATCGATATCATCATGTATAACTATAAGTCTTTCACATTTATAAAAATCCTTAACCGCTTTAACGCTAATACCTGAATTATTCATATAAGTGCTAGGTTTAAGAAGAAGTAAGGAAGAGCCTATCTTAAATAACTCTCCTTTGAATTTTGAATTGCTAAGATTTGTAAAATTTTGATCTTTTAAAATCAAATCAATGAGCATAAAGCCTACATTATGGCGAGTATTTTTGTATTCCTCGCCTATATTGCCAAGCCCTACGACTAAGATCATCTAGCTTTTTCTACGCCAACAACCGCTATCCTATCAGCGTCTAAAATAGTAACACCCTCAGGAACTACTACATCACGAACAAGTAAAGCATCACCTACATCAAGTTTGCTAACATCAAGCTCAAAGAAATTTGGTAAATTTTCAGCTTTACATTTAACTTTTAATCTTCTCTTAGATTGGATTAAAACACCTTTATTTTTAAGACCGATAGCTGTTCCTGTGATTTTAACTGGAACCATATATTTAGAAATCACACCTTTTTGTGCTACTTTTAAATCTACGTGTTTTAGATCACTTGTAACTGGATCTTTTTGATAATCCACAACCACAACATTTAAAGTTTGAGAACCTACTTTAACATCAAAAGCTAAAGTTGTTTTTTTACGAACTTCTTTAATGAATTCATTAACCTTAAAAGCAGCGTGGATATTTTCCAATCCTTTACCATAGATGTTTGCTATTAGATAACCATCTCTTTTTAAAGCTTTAGCTGCTTTTCTACCGATACTCTCTCTAACGATACCTTCTAACATCTTTTTATCCTTTCAAAAAAATAAGCGTTAATTTTATCTAATATTGGCTTAGTTAAAAGTAAAAAAGTATATAATATACGATTTAAAACTATAATTTAGGATATTTTTTTGAAAAAAGAATTAAATACTGCTTGGTTATGGGTTATTTTTGGAGCTTTGATAGAATGTTTTTGGGTGAGTGGCTTAAAATATTCCTATGAAATTTGGCACTATCTTTTAACCGCTATAGGTATTTTTATCTCTTTTAATTGTTTTTTAAAAGCATGCAAAAAAATAGAAATCAGCGTAGCTTATAGTGTTTTTGTAGGCATTGGAACCGCTGGTATTGTAGTGGCTGAAATTGCCATTTTTCATGAAAAATTTTCTATTTTAAAAATCTTTTTCATACTGCTTTTATTGCTCGGTGTGATAGGTTTAAAATTCAGTTCTAAAGAGAATTAATGGCTTGGATGTTTTTAATCATTGCTGGAATTTGTGAAATTATAGGTGTTATCATCATGAAAAAATACATAAATACACACGCAAAAAAATATCTTTTAGCTCTCATATTATGCTTTATGTGTTCTTTTATGAGTTTGAGTTTAAGTATGCAAAGCATTGCTATGAGTATTGCTTATGCTATTTGGACGGGTATTGGTGCTGTAGGCAGCGTTGTAGTAGGTGTGGTTTTATTTAAAGAGAGTAAAAATTTCTTAAAACTCCTTTTCATTTTAGTGATTTTAATTTCTACTATAGCTTTAAAATTACTTTCTTAAAAAAGATGAAAATGCAAATTTACATTAGTGGCATTCATACTGATGTTGGAAAAACATATTTAAGTGCTAGAATTTGTAAAGAATTGGGTTTTGATTATTTTAAACTCATTCAAGCAGGCACTCCAAAAGATAGTGATACCATAGCTCAATTTAGCCCAAAAACTAAAATTTTTAAAGAAGGTATATTTTTACAAACTCCCGTATCACCTCATAAGGGAAGAACTTTAGAAGGATTAAATTATAAAGCTTTTGATATTGCTTTACCTCAAAGTGATAAACTCATTATAGAGCTTGCAGGCGGCCTTTTTTCACCTATTGATGATGAAAAAACCATGATTGATTTTATGCAAAAATTTAAACGCCCTACTATCTTAGTCGCAAAAGATTATTTAGGAAGTATCAATCACACTCTTTTAAGCATAGAAGCTTTAAGGCAAAAAGATATACCTATCCTTGCCTTAGTTTTAAAAAGCGAGGATAATTTTAGCAAAGATTTTATACAAAAATACACGCAAATTCCTATTGTAGAATTTAATGAAAAGGTTTGCGAAAAACTTTTAAAAATCATTAAAAATTTGCTCTAAACTATCCACTACATAAGAAATTTGCTCCTTTGTAATCACATAAGGGGGCATAAAATAAATCGTATTTCCAAGCGGCCTTAAAAGCAAATCTTTTTTTAAAGCTCTTTTAAAAACCTCAAGCCCAGCTCTTTCGTATTTTGCATTTAAAATATCAAAAGCACTGATCATCCCGCAAGTTCTAAAATTACCAAGAAAATCAAATTTTTTAAGTCTTAAAAACTCTTGCTGTATAAAGGTGCTTAAAATTTTATTTTTTTCTAAAATATTTTCATTTTCAAATATATCTAAAACTGCATTTGCCGCAGCACACGCTAAAGTATTTCCCGTATAACTATGAGAATGCAAAAAAGCTTTATACTCTTTATAGGGTGCGTAAAAAGCTTGGTAAATTTCATCCTTAGTAAGCACCACAGAAAGAGGCATAAACCCACCCGTAATCCCTTTTGAAAGACAGATAAAATCAGGGCTTTGCTTGCATTGATGTAAAGCAAAAAGCGTCCCTGTGCGTCCAAATCCCACAGCAATTTCATCAAAAATAACTTGCACATTAAATTCATGACAAAGCTTTATAGCCTCATCAATAAATCCTGCCTCATACATATGCATATTTCCAGCACACTGCACTAAAGGTTCTAAGATAAAAGCACAAATTTCACTAGAATGCTCTTCTAAAATCCCTTTTAAAACAAAAAGTTCTTCTTGATAGTCTTTATTTTTTGGAACAGGAGTATTAAGGCATTCTAAAAGCAAAGGATTGTAAGTATCTTTATAAAGTGCGACATCTCCCACGCTTAAAGCCCCTAAAGTTTCGCCATGATAAGAATTGCTTAGAGATAAAAATTTATTTTTTTTAAAACCTTGATTTAAATGATAATGAAAACTCATTTTAAGTGCTATTTCTACAGCACTTGATCCATTATCCGCATAAAAACATTTATTAAAATCTCTCCCAACTTTTTCACAAAGTCTAGCTGAAAGTTTGATAATAGGCTCATGCGTAAAACCAGCCAAAATCACATGCTCAAGCTCATCAACTTGCTTTTTAATGGCATTTGCGATTTTTTTATTACAATGCCCAAAAAGATTCACCCACCAAGAACTGATACAATCTAAATATTTTCTATTGTCAAAATCATAAAGCCAAACCCCTTTAGCTTTTTTTATAGGGATTAAAGGCACATTCTCATGATCTTTCATTTGAGTACAAGGATGCCAAATATGTTTTAAATCAAGCTGTTTTAAAAATTCATTCATATAACTTCTTTTTTAAAAATAATGTGGCAAAATAATACTTTAAAATTCTAAATTTTTAGGAATAAAATGCCCGTTGAAAAAATCTTACAAGATTTAAAAAATAATCACAATCTTAGATCCCTACCTCATCTAAAACATGAAGGAAAATTTGTCTATAAAGAAGGCAAAAGGCTTTTAAATTTAGCCTCAAATGATTATCTAGCGCTCTCTTACGATAAAGAATTAAAGCAAGAATTTTTAAGCACTTTAAAAGATGAAAATCTATTTTTTTCAAGCTCAAGCTCAAGAAGTTTGAGTGGAAATTTTGAAATTTATGAAGAATTGGAAGATTATTTAAAAGTGGATTTTAAAGATAAAGAAATGCTTCATTTTAACAGCGGATATCATTTAAATTTATCCTGCATAGCCGCACTTTCAAGCTTAGATAAAACTCTTTTTTTGGCTGATAAATTTATCCATGCGAGTATGATTGATGGATTAAGGCTTAATGGGGCTAATTTTTTCCGCTATAAACACAATGATTTAGATCATTTAGTATCTTTGATCCAAAAACATTATGAAAAATATGAAAATATTATCATACTTAGCGAAGCTTTATTTAGCATGGATGGAGATTTTAGCGATCTAAAAGCCCTTGTTGAACTTAAAAAAACTTATCCAAAAATAAAACTCTATATCGATGAAGCCCATAGCGTTGGATGTTTTAATAAAAAGGGCTTAGGATTTGCAAAATCCCTTGGCTTAGAAAATGAAATTGATTTTTTAGTTTTTACCTTTGGAAAAGCTGTTGCTTCAATGGGTGCTTGTATGATTTGTGCTAAAAAATATAAAGATTTTTTCATCAATAAAGCACGTGCTTTTATCTATTCTACGGCTTTACCTCCTATCAATGTTGCCTTTACACTTTTTATTTTTAAAAATATGACAAAATTTCAAAACAAAAGAGAAAATTTATATCATCTAAGCCAAAATTTTAAAAATAAACTCCAAGAAAAAAAATACCAAATTTTAGGGGATTGCTATATCATTTCTTTGATCTTAGGGGATAATAAAAAAGCCTTAGAAATAGCTCAAATACTTGAAAAAAGTGGTTTATTTGCTCCAGCGATTAAAGAACCTACTGTGCCTAAAAATACAGCTAGAATTCGCTTTTCTTTGCATGCAGGACTTAATCAAAACGATCTTGATCCGATTTTGGAGTTATTATGAAAAATGCATTTTTATGTAAAAATCCCAATTGTGATGAATTGATTGTTGTTTTTGGAGGATTTGCAAGCCATCCAAGTCATTTTTTGCATTTAAAAAGTGAGAAAAATGTTGTATTGTTTTATGATTTTGAAAATTTAGATTTTGAATTTGATTTTAAAGCTTTTTCAAAAATCAAATTAATAGCCTTTTCCATGGGAGTTTGCCTTGCCAATTATCTTTTAAAAGAATATGACTTTAAACAAAAAATTGCCCTCAATGGTACAAATTTAGGCATAGATAAAGAAAAAGGTATCCATCCTACACTTTTTAGTAAAACCATAAAAAAATTTAATTTAGAAAATTTTAAAAATTCTTTATTTAAAAATCATAAAGATAAAACTAAAAATTTTATTTTCAAAGATGAAAATGCCTTAAAAAATGAACTTAATGTGCTTTTTGAATTTGCTTTAAAAGAGCAAAAAGAAAATTTAATTTGGGATAAAATTTACTCAAGCAATCAAGATGAGATCTTTCCACAAAATGCTTTAAAAAAAAGCTTTGAAAATTTAATTTTTCTAAATGAACCTCATTTTGCATTTTTTCATTTTCATTCTTGGGATAAACTTTGAATTTTTTAAAAGCCAAATCAAGCTATCAAAAAGCTGCAAAAGTGCAAGATTGGATGGGAGATAAGCTTTGTGAAAAAATCCCTACAAATGAAATTTTTGATCAAGTCTTTGAATTTGGTTGCGCACAAGGTGAATTCACACAAAAATTAAAAAAGAAAATCATCTTTGAAAAATACATTTTAAACGACATTTTAGATTACAAAATTCAAGATAAAGTTGAAATTTTTGATATGAATGATATTGCTCATCACCCTTTAAGCACTCAAAAATTCGATCTTATTGCTTCTAATGCAACCTTACAATGGCTTGATCTAAAAAAAATACTGCCAACCCTTAAAAACATGCTTAACAAAAAAGGCATTTTACTTTTATCTACTTTTGGTGAAAAAAATTTAGAGCAAATCGCACAAAGTACAGGATTTTCTTTAAGCTATCTTTCTCTTTTTGACATAAAAAAAATCCTACAAGAGTATTTTTTTGAAATTTTTATAGAAGAAGATTTTATCACTTTAGAATTTAAAAGCCCTTTGGAGGTTTTTAGACACTTAAAATTAAGCGGAGTAAATTCTTTAGGTTATCACGCTTTAACAAAAACTTTTTTAAAAGACTATGAAAAAAGATTTCAAAACAAACTCACTTACCATCCTATTTTTATTTATGTAAAAAAAATATAAAATTATTTTGTTATAATCTGGGCAAATTTCCTTAGGAACTATCACAAATGAAAAAAATATTATTTTTTTGTATGTTTTTATTTTTATGTCTTAAAGCAGAAAATCTTAGCATTTTTGTCGCTTCTTCAGCTTCAAAAACTATGAGTGCGATTAAAGATGAATTTTTAAAAACTCATCCAAATGATAATATAGAAATGATTTTTGGCGCCTCTGGAAAATATTACCAACTTTTAAAGCAAGGGCGAAAATTTGATTTATTTTTTTCAGCCGATGAAAAATACGCTGAGGCAATTTTTAAAGATCAAAACGCCCTAGAAAAACCAAAAATTTATGCTTTGGGTGTTTTAGCCTTATATAGCTTAGACCCAAATTTAATCCATCTTAAAAATCTCAAAGAAAATTTAACAAAAATCAATCATCTAAGCATAGCAAATCCAAAAATCGCTCCTTATGGAGTTGCCGCTAAAGAAATTTTAGAAAAACTTGATCTAGGTGAAAGTTTAAAAAATAAAATTATCCTAGGTGATAATATTGCCCAGCCAGTTTTATATGTTGATTCTAAAGCATCTAACCTTGGCATCGTGGCTTATTCTTTAGTTTCTCCTATCAATCGCCCCAAAGGATACGCAAGTATTATCGATCCAAAATATTTTACCCCTTTAAAGCAAAGCTTTGTGATCACAAAATACGCTAAAAATAAAAAATTAGCCTTTGAATTTAGCGATTTTATAGGTTCAACCAAAGCAAAAGAGATTTTTAAAAAATATGGATTTAATACCCCATGAATATTTTAAAAGGCAAAGTTTGCGAAGTTAATTATCAAGATGATTTGATACTCGTAAAAATAAATTGCGAAAATGAAATTTTTAAGGTTTTAATGCTTGCTCCATTTAAAGAACTCAAATTAGATCAAGAAATTCAGATGCTTTTTAAAGAACATGAACTTTGTTTTGCCTCGCTAAATTCTAATTTAAGCGTAGAAAATTCCTTTAAGGCAAAAATTTCAAAAATCAAAGAAGGAAAACTCTTATATCATGTATTTTTCAAATTCCACGATCAAAAACTTTCTAGCTTGATCACCAAGGAAAAAGCTTTGGAACTGAAACTTTGTCAAAATCAAGAATGGCTTTGCTTTATCAAAGCAAATGATATTATTTTAAGGACAAACAATGCTTGATCCTATCTTTTTACAAACTCTCTTTCTAACTCTTAAACTAGCTTTTATCACCACTTTTATACTTTTTTTTATAGGTGTTTTTTTAGCCTATATTTTAAGTTTTACTCGCTTTCCTTTTAAAGCTTTATTGCAAACTTGTATCAATTTACCTTTGGTTTTGCCTCCTAGTGTTTTAGGTTTTTATCTTTTGATCAGTTTTTCAGCCAATACTTTTTTAGGGAATTTTTTGCAAAAATATTTTCACCTTTCTTTAGTTTTTACCTTTGAAGGGCTTGTCTTTGCTTCTATTATTTTTTCTCTACCCTTTATGATCAATCCTTTACAAAGTGCTTTTTCATCGATCAATCAAAATCTCTTAGATGCTTCTTATACTTTAGGCAAAAGTAAAATAACCACGCTTTTTAAAGTCATCTTGCCTAATTGCAAAGCGGGTATTTTTTCAGCTTGTGCGATGAGTTTTGCTCATACTATGGGTGAATTTGGAGTTGTTATGATGATAGGCGGACACAAACAAGGCGAAACTTTAGTCGCTAGTATTGCAATTTATGACGAACTTGAAACCTTAAATTACACCCTAGCACATCAATACGCCTTTACGCTTTTCATCCTTTCTTTTGCCATACTTTTAAGCCTATATTTTGTCAATAAAAAGTTAAATTTTTAGGAAAATTAAATGCTAAAAATAGATCTAAAATATCAAGTCAATACTAAAAATTTTGAATTTAAAACTCACATTGATCAAGGCAAAATCACAGCTATTTTTGGAGAAAGCGGAGCTGGAAAAACAACCTTGCTTAAAATCATAGCGGGGTTAATCAAACCAAATTGCGGTTACTTAGAAGTAGATAATGAAATTTGGTTTGATCATAAAAAAAATATCAATCTAAACATACAAAAAAGAAAAATAGGTTTTATGTTTCAAGATTATGCTTTATTTCCTAATATGAATGTCAAAGAAAATTTAAGCTACGCAAATAAAAATGAAAAAAAAATCAATGAATTTTTAGAGCTTATGAATTTAAAAGAATTAGCCAAAGCATATCCTAAAGAACTTTCAGGCGGACAAGCCCAAAGAGTTGCTCTAGCAAGAGCCTTAATAAGAGAGCCTAAAATTTTGCTTTTAGATGAACCTTTAAGTGCTTTAGATTTTAAAATGCGTATGAATTTGCAAGATGAACTTGCAAAAATTTTACATCATTTTAAAATCACAACTTTATTTGTAAGCCACGATATAGCCGAAATTTACAAACTAAGTCATAAAATCATAGAAATTCAAAATGGCAAGATCATTAAAAATTTAATCAAAAATGAATTTTTTACACAAGCAAATTTAAGCGCAAAATTACGCTTTAGCGCGACTTTACTTGAAATTAAAAAAAGCGATATTTTGATCATTTTCACCCTACTTTTAAATCAAAACATCGTTAAAATCACACTCAGCGAGGAAGAATTTTTAAAAGATTATCAAGATGTAAAAATCGGCGATACGCTTTTACTTTCAATAAAAGCTTTTAATCCTATCCTTGTAGGAAAAATTAAATAATTTTTTTAAGTATTGTTAATATAATTTCATAAATATTTTAGAGGGAAAACAATGAATTTTATCCATTTAAGCGAAGAACCTTTAAAAAGCAAAATCAAAGATACCTATTTTACAAAATTTAGTTATTCTGGTTCCAAAATCGATTTTACTATAACTTACAAACATAAAAATTTAGGCGAGATTAATCTACTTTGGGCTGAAGCCAAAAAAGGAGAAAGCGATATAAAAAAATCCTTCATACAGCTTATACTCACCATAGGAAAATATAAATTTTACACAGAACAAACTCCAAATTTACTTTGTGCCTTTGATGGCATTAAAATGGCTTTTTTGCCTTTTATAAAAATTCAAGAAGTTTTTTATCAAAATGATATAGATTTTAGCGTTACACCAAGTAATCACAAAAGCGAACAATTTTTAAAACTTTTAAAGCAACTTAACACCATTTTAGATGAAGCACAAATTTTTTACTATGAAAAAAATGATGAAGAATTAAAAGCCTTTATCAAAGAAAATCTCACAAGCGAAAATATAAGTAAATTTAAAATCGATAAAAACAATTTTGTAAGTATATATTATAAATGGAGCAAAAGCGTAAAAGATAGTATCAGTATAGACTGGGATTTGGCCAAAAAAAGCGGGATAATCGATGCTGATTTTTATTTGGCTGATTTATTATCAAAAGATAATGTTAGCATAGTTGAAAAGCTTTTTGCTGTTTTGAAAAAAGATTATTATGAATTTAATGAAAAAAAGACAGAATTAGGCTCTATCATCGCCGAAAAAACAGGATTTAAAGACCATCAAAAAGCCCATAAAGAATTTTGGGCTATTTATGAGCGTCCGCCAAGAGAAGAATTTTGGGATTATATTATAAAACGTAGAGATTTGCTTGTCGATCAAGATATAAGAGAGCGAAAGGGAGCGTTTTTTACTCCTAGAATTTGGGTGGATAAGGCTTGTGAATATCTATCAAAAACTTTTGGGGAAGATTATGAAGATGAGTATTATATATGGGATTTAGCCGGCGGAACTGGAAATTTACTCGCCAATTTTACAAATAAAAAAAATATTTTTTGCTCCACTCTTGATAAAGCCGATATCGATGTGATACATGAGCGTATAAAAAATGGAGCGAATTTATTTGAAAATCATGTTTTTCAATTTGACTTTTTAAATGATGAATTTTTTGATGAAAAAGATGATAAAGGAAATATCAAACAAAAATCAAAACTACCTTTAAATTTGCAAGAAATTTTAAAGGATGAAAACAAACGCAAAAAACTAATAATCTTTATCAATCCACCTTATGCGGAAGCTAGTAATTCAAAAACAGCTAGTGGTACTGGAAATCATAAAAGTAGAGTGGCAAGAGAAAATAAAATTTGTGAAAAATACAAAGATATTTTAGGAAAAGCGAACAATGAGCTTTTTGCACAATTTTTTATAAGAATTTATTGTGAGATAGAAGGAGCTATACTGGCTAGCTTTTCTACATTAAAATATGTCAATTCTACCAATTTTATAAAATTTAGAGAGAGTTTTAAGGCTAAGTTTTTAAAAGGCTTTATGGTGCCTGCTTATACTTTTGATAATGTAAAAGGAAATTTTCCTATAGGGTTTTTGATATGGGATACAAGCAAAAAAGAAGAAATTAAAAAAATAAAACTTGATGTATTTAATGAAAATGGAAATTTTTTAGGTAAGAAAAATTTTTATAATGATAAAAAAGAAAGTATAAATAAATGGCTTAGAACATTTAATAAAAAAGATGATAATAATATAGGTGTATTAATGGCTGATGCACCTGATTTTCAACAAAATAATCATATTGCAATTTTAAATAAAAAAAGAAATGTGCATTTAATTTTTCAAGATATCAATGAAAATATCATTAATATAGCTATATATTTTTCAGTGCGTCATGCAATAGAACACACTTGTATAAATCATAATGATCAATTTTTATATCCAAATAATTTATATAAAAATGATGATGAATTTAAAAGTGATTGTTTGGCTTTTATGCTTTTTCATGGTAAAAATCGCATAAGCTCAAAAGAAGGGACAAATCACTTCATCCCTTTTAGCGAAAAAGAATTAAACATCACAAAAGAAGCCTTTGAAAGTGATTTTATGTATAAATTTATAAATGGCAAGATCAAAGATGAGAATTCTTTATTTGGTGATGAGTTAGCAAAGATAGAATTTAGCCCCCAAGCCAAAGAACTTTTAAAAGCAGGAAAAGAACTTTTTAAATACTATCACACGCACAGCGAAGATAAAAACTATCTAGTCAATGCTTCATTTTATGATATCAAAGAATTTTTTCAAGGTAGAGATGAAAAAGGCAAGATGAATACTCCTGCTAAAGCAAAAGATGAACACTATAAATTTTTACTTGGCCAACTCAACGAATCTTTAAACACCCTAGCTAAAAAAATAGAGCCAAAAATTTATGAGTATGGATTTTTAAAAGAATAGCTAAGCAAGCATTCTTTTAATATCTTTTAATCTCTTAACACAAATTTCAAGATCTTTATTTTTAGTCGCATTGTCTTTTTTAGCATAGGCGTGTAAAATAAATAATTTCGTTTCAAAAGCATAAAAAATTCTGATCGAATGTCTTGGAGTTTTTAATCTTATCTTAAAAATATCATCACATCTTGTTTTGCTGTGTTGCTCATCAAGCTTGTTGCCGTTTATGGCTAATTCTTGTATCATTTTATAAGCTTTTTCTTTATAATTTGGCTCAAGATTGTTTATAAATTTGGTGATTTTATTATTATAATAAACGATTTCATACACAACAAACCTTTAATTTGTCAATATTTTATTTTTTAAAATCCTTAAATAAATAATTTAAATATTGATTTAAAATTTCTTCTCTTTTATACAAATCTTTAAAATTTGAAATTTTAACATTAAGTGCAAAAGACTGGTAAGAATGAATTTTTTTCAAATAAACAAATCCTACAATCCAAGCAATACTATCATTAAAGCCTGTTTTACCATAAAGAATAAAGTCATCATTTTGTCTTAACTCGATCGTTTTAATGACTTCTTCTTGAATTTTTTTAGAATAAGGAAGTTTTAAATTGGCAAGTTTAAAAAGTAAAGCGGCTTGTTCTTTGGCTGAAATTTGTAGAGTATTATCAAGCCAAAAAGCATCAATTTTAGAAATTTTTTTATTGCCATAATCAAGCTTGTTTAAATTTTCTTGCATTCTTACTTTGCCTATTTTTCTAGCAAGTTCTTTAAAAGCAGGTACTTGAGATCTTTTTATGGCTGAGGTTAAATTCGCATCCTGTGCCCAAGAAGCTAAAAAGACTTTTTCGCCTTTATAATGATAAAAAACTTCACTTGTATCCTTGAGTACATGAGAATTTAAAGCGATTAAAGCATTAAAAATTTTAAAAGTGGAAGCTGGAGAAAAACGCTCTTTAGCTTTTAAAAAATCATTACTCAAAAACTCTTCACCATCATAAACAATCATTACTCCGCTAAGATTTTGTTCTTTAAAAAAATCTGGTAAATTTTTAGCAAAAATAAAATTTTGAAAAAGTAAAAATAAAACAAATACTCTTATCATTTTTTATCCATAACTTTTTTAAAAGCCAAAGAAGCCAAAGCCAAGCCAAAAGAAGCTGTAACTCCCATAAAAGAACCAAGATCTTTACAGCAAGGCGCTTCATCTGAAAAAACCACGTCAAAATCTTGATTAAAACCTGATTTTCTAAGCTCATAGCGAAATTTTTTTGCCAAAGCATCACCATAAGTTTTAAAAATACTTGTCGTTTTAATACGCGTAGGATCAAGCTTTCTTGCTCCACCTGTGGAAGAAATAAAAATTTGCTTTTTAAAATCAATCCTATTAGCCAACGCCACTTTAGCAGGGATATCATCAATCGCATCAATGATAAGATCAAAAGAACTTAAATCAAATTGATCAAGAAATTCTTGATCAATTCTTGCTACAATGCCCTGTGCTTTATAAATTTTTTCAAAAACTTTTGCTTTTTCCTCGCCTATGTGCTCACTATGAATTTGGCGATTTTGATTTGTAACCTCAAAACAATCCCCATCGATTAAAGTAAGATTTGTAAAACCGCTTCTAAACAACGCATCAACACAAATTCCGCCAACTCCTCCAAGACCACAAACTAAAACTTTAGTTTGAGAAATTTTCTCTAAATTTTCTTCTGTAATTAACCATTTTATACGCGTAAATCTATCATTCATTATTTTTCCTTCATCCATTTTTTTGTTTGTTTTAATTTTTTATAAGCCGTTAAATCAAGCATTATAGGCGTAATAGTCGCATAGCCTTTCTTTAAAAGGGCGATATCGGATTTTTTTTCTTCTTCAAAATCCAAATTAGCGCTCGCAAGCCAAAAATACTTCTTTCCTCTTGGATTAACATTGCAATGAGCTTTATAATTATAAATTCTTTTTCCGACTTTAGCGATTTTAATCCCTTTAAATTTAGTTTTTGAAGATGGAAAATTCACATTTAAAAATTCTTTTTTATCTAAAGGAAATCCTTGATTAAAAATTTTTTTCACAAGTTTTTTTATAATTTTTAAAGCGATTTTATAATCTATTTTTTCATTGTTTTTATAAAATTGCGAAAAAGCGATAGCTGGGATTCCTTGTAAAACAGCCTCCATAGCTCCCGCACAAGTCCCAGAATACGTAATATCCTCACCTACATTTGCGCCTTTATTGATCCCACTTATAACAAGATCGGGTAATTTTTTCTTATAAAAGGCATGCAAAGCTAAATAGATACAATCCGCAGGCGTTCCATCGTCTAACTTATAAAATCTTTTTTTAACCTTAACAAACTGAAGAGGTCTTACCAAAGTAATAGAATGAGAACAAGCTGATTTTTCATTTGAAGGTGCAACTACAGTTATCTTTGCTTTAAATTCTTTTTTCAGCATCTCAACAAGTTTTTTCAAGCCTTTGCTTTCATAGCCATCATCATTAGTAATAAGAATTTCTTTCATTTTCAGCCTTGTTGTAATTTAAATAAAGAAATTATTTTCAAAAAAAGTAAATTAAAATTATATACAAAAAATAATAATTTTTATTACTTTTCAATCCATAATTTAATTTCAAATTAAATTCTTATAAATTATGTTATGATACCAAATATCAAAATTAAGGACTGCTCATGAAAAAAATCAAATATGGTTTATTTTTTTTAGTTTTTACTATAGTATTTTCAGCTTGTTCAACTAAAGAACTTAATCCCTTAGGACGCTCTTATGGAGAAATGTATGATAGTGATCCTTTAAAAATTGGCAAAGAACCGACTAAACCAGCAGAGCAAAGTACTCCTAGTTTAGTTGAAGGAGAAAAATTTCCAGCCATCCCTTTAGTACCGCCTGTTATTCGCTTTGATTCTGCTGATGCTAATTCGACAGAAATTCCAAGACCAAGATTAAAATCAAATGGTGAATTTAATGATGTTTCCGCCGTTGGAGGTATTAGTTACACGAGTGATTTTATTACTATTATGAATCCTAATGGAGCAGCGCTTACTATATGGGGTGTTAATCCAGGAAATTGGATATGGGGTTATAGTTTATATAATAGCAGAAAATTAGGAGATGCCAGAGTTTGGCAATTGATCGAATTTACCAGCGATATTGTTATGATAAAAAATGCTCAAACCAATACTTGTCTAAATGCTTATGGCAATGGTATAGTGCATTATCCTTGCGATCAAAGCAATCAAGCACAATTTTGGAAACTCATTCCTATGAGTAATGGAGCTTATCAGATTAAAAATATCGGCACAGAACAATGCATACAAACTCCAGTAAAAAATGTTATGTATGAATTTGATTTCAGTTCTTACAAAATCTTTTTGCAAGATTGCGCTAAAACTGGTGAAACAACCTTAGATAAACAATGGTATATTACAACACCCAGCTATGGAACAAATTCACCTTATCTTAAGGAGCAAATATGAAAAAAATAATCTTGCTATTAATTTTTAATATTAGTTTTGTTTTTGGAGCCCTAGAAAACTATTCTACTGGAACTTGGAATATGCAAGGTTCTTCAGCCTCAACTGAAAGCAAATGGAATATAAGCGTAAGACAACTTGTAACTGGAGATAATCCTTTAGATATAGTCGCTATACAAGAAGCAGGAGTTTTACCAGCAACTGCTACGATGACTCCAAGACAAGTTCAACCTGTAGGTGTTGGAATTCCTATACATGAGTATGAATGGAATTTAGGATCTTTATCTCGTCCAAATATTGCTTATATTTATTACTCAAGAGTAGACGTTGGAGCTAACCGCGTTAATATGGCAATAGTGAGTAGAATAAGAGCTGATGAGGTTATAGTATTACCTCCTCCAACTGTGGCTTCAAGACCTATTATAGGAATTAGAATAGGTAATGATGTTTTTTTCAGCATTCATGCCTTAGCTAGGGGTGGAAATGATGCAGGCGCTATAGTAACAGCTGTGGATATGCATTTTAGAAATATGCCTGATATTAATTGGATGATTATGGGAGATTTTAATCGCAATCCTGATCAATTAACTCCTTTATTAGATGCTGATTTGAGAAGACGTATTAATGTTGTATATCCTCCTTCTTTTACACAAACCTCTGGCAATACAATTGATTATGCTGTTACAGGAAATTCTAATCAAGCTGCAGCTTATAGACCTCCTTTAATTACAGCTGTATTAGCTTTAGCGGGTATTAGAAGTTTTTTAGCTTCTGATCATTTTCCAGTAAATTTTAGGAGATTTTAAATGAAAAAAATTTTAGTATTATGTATTGTATTTATGAGCTTAGCTTTCGGAAATGAACCCAAAGGGGACTTACCTGATTATACACCTATGTTTGCAATAAGATCTCTTGAAACAGGAATTTCTATCAGTGTTTTTAGAGAAACCTCGCAAGATTTAACAGATCAAAACTGGATACTAAGAGAGATCACTTTAAGCGATAAATTGAAAGCTAAAGATACACTCGCTGATAAACTTCCTTTTGGATACGTTCAATTTGTTAATCCAAACGATGATGATATATGTTTGGCCATTTTAGAAAGTGGTTTTTTTGGGGCTAAATCTTGCAAAGGAGATTTAGAAGATGAAAAACTAGAAACTGTTTTTTCCATCATGCCGACAACAAGTTCTGCGGTACAAATTCGTTCTTTAGTTTTAGGTGGAGTTGAATGTATTTCAACTTTTTATAATCCACAAGTTGCCTTAGAAAAACGCATAGGTATTAAAAAATGTATCATTGGTCCTGGTTTTTTTATTGATCCTTCTCAATTGCTATTTTTCACTCCTGCCATCGTTGAAGCAACTCCGCTTAATTAATTTACCTTTTTAGGTAAATTAATTATTAATTTTTATAAATAAACTAAAAACGTTTAAAAAATATTTTTTAAAAATCAAGCTTTATTTGCTATAATTGCTAAAAAATTATTTTAAAAAGGAAATTTTTATATTAAATCTTTTGCTTTTAAGCAGTTCAAGTTATCAAAATACTGGTTATTTAACTCATGCTAAAACCCATATACAAGATTTTTTAAAAGAATGTGATTTGTTAAATGAAGAAATACTTTTTATCCCTTATGCAGGAGTAAGAAGAAATAATGATGAATATGAGACAAAAGTAAAAGAAAGTTTAAATCAAGAAAATATCGTCTCTATACATCGTCATAATCACTCTAAAGAAGCTATTTTAAAAGCTAAAGTTATTTTAGTCGGTGGAGGCAATACTTTTATGCTTTTATCTAAACTTTATGAATACGATCTTTTAGATTGTCTAGTTCAACGCGTCAAAGAAGGAGCTTGTTATATCGGCTGGAGTGCTGGATCAAATATAGCAGGAAAAAGCATAAAAACAACCAACGATATGCCAATTATCATGCCTCAAAGTTTTAATGCACTCAACCTTTTTCCTCATCAAATCAATCCTCATTTTATCAGCGGTAAAATTCAAGGACACAATGGAGAAAGTCGAGAAGAACGCTTAGAAGAATTTTTAATCGCCAATCCTCAAGAAAAAATTTACGCCATACCTGAAGGATCAGCTCTTAGAATAAAAGATGATAAAGTTAAAATTATAGGGCATAATCCAGTGCTTAAATTTGAATACCCTATGAAAAGCACAATTTTAGAACTTAACCAAGAATACCCTTATTAAACAAGGAATTAAAATGCATAATTTTTATTTGATATTAGCAGCTTTAGGAACTTTAGCAACTGTTATTTTACTCATTAAAAAAGCAGAAACAAAAACAACTTTATTTGGTGTTGGTTTTATCCTTTGTTTGGTTTCTTTAAAACCAATTGATGCCTTAAATGCCTTTACTTCTTCAATGACTCAAGCCTCTTTGCTTAAAGCCATTTGTGCGAGTATGGGTTTTGCCTTTGTGATGAAATTCACTCGATGTGATGCTCATTTAGTTCGATCGCTCACCGCTCCTTTAAAAAATTTAGGTTTTTTCTTAATCCCTATCGCTTTTATCATAACTTTTTTTATTTCCATTGCTATACCTTCTGCGGCCGGTTGTTCTGCGGCTGTTGGAGCAACTTTAATCCCTTTATTGATGGCTTCTGGGATTAAACCTGCTATGGCAGCGACTGCGGTTGTAAGTGGAACTTTAGGAAGTGCTTTAAGCCCTGGTACTTCTCATAATGGCATCATCGCTGATATGAGTGGCTTAAGCATTCCTCAAGTTTTAAGTGTTCAATTTAATTTTACTTTTGTTTCTGGAATCATTACTTGTATTTGTTTAATCATTATGGCTCTTATTTTTAAAGATTATCAAAAAGGAGCAGTTTATGAAAGCAAAACACAAACCGAAGAGGGAATTAAAAAAGCAAATTTCTTATATGCTTTGATGCCTTTAGTTCCTATTGTTATTTTGATCGTCGGTGCGAGTGATTTACCAAAAATTGAAATTTTAAATCCTATTTTAAACTGGACAACTAAAATTCAAGTGGCAGAAGCTATGCTTTTAGGTGCTATTTTGGCTATGGTTGTAACCATGAGTAGTCCTAGTAAAATTTGTCAAGAATTTTTCAATGGTATGGGAAGTTCTTATGCTAATGTTGTGGGTATTATCGTTGCTGCAAGTGTTTTTGCTGTAGGTTTGGAAGCTTGCGGGGCTACTAAGGCTGTGATTGAATTTTTAAAAAATGAGCAGCATTATGTCCGATTTGGAGGAACCTTTATACCTTTTTTAATGGCTATGGTAACAGGTTCAGGCGATGCGCCAACTATGGCTTTTAATCAGTCAATCACTATACACGCTAAAGATTTAGGCTTTGATCAAGTAGCATTAGGCATGGTAGCTACAGTCGCTGGGGTGCTTGGAAGGGTTGTTTCACCTATTATGGCGGCAAGTATTATTGTAGCGGGTATCGCAGGGATAAATACCATAGAAATTGTAAAAAGAACTGCGCTAGGCTCGATCATTTCTCTTTTAGTGATCGCTTTTATTATGCTTTAATTTCACTGGCTAAAAGAATAATTTCTTGTAAAACTTTACTTGCTGCTTTTAAAGATTTAAGTGGCAAGTATTCATAAATAGAATGAAAATTATGTGCTCCAGTAAAGATATTTGGACACATAAGCCCTTTTTCAGATAGCACAGCCCCATCATAACCGCCACGCATAGGAATAATCTTTGCCTTTATATCTAAATTTTCATAAGCTTTTAAAGCCAGTTTTACAGGGAGACAATCCGTAGTTTTTAAGGCATTAAAAACATTTTTATAACGATTTGATAAATGAATTTGTATCCTTTGTTCACCCCACATTTTTTTACAAGAATCGCATAAATCTTGCAAGAATTGCATCCTTTGCTTATATTTTTCCTCATCAAATTCTCTAATGTCTATTTTTAAAATCGTTTTTGCGCTATTTCCATTTATTTCTTTCACCCAAAAATACCCTTCCTTACCTTGCGTGTATTCAGGCGCCTCGCCCCTTGGCAGCATAGAGATAAATTGATGGGCTAAAATCAGCGAATTTACAAGTTTGCCTTTTGCACTCATAGGGTGTGCTGAAACTCCTTGAAAAGTTACTATAGCATCTCCAGCATTCCAATTTTCATAGATAAACTCACCTATACCGCAACAATCCAAACAATACCCAAAATCAGCGTTAATTTCTTTCACATCAAAAGCCTTAGCCCCTCTTAATCCCTGCTCTTCATCAGGCAAAAAGCCCACAATGATATCCCCATGTTTTAAAGAAGGATTTTTAACAAAAAATTCAAGCATATCCATAAATCGCAGCGATGGCAGCTTTATCATCCGCACCTAGCAAGCTCGTTCCATCGGTATGGATAATATCATCGCCTTTGTAATTTTTAAGCTCTTCAAATTCACTTTCTCTTAGATAAAGATCTAATTCTTTATTGAGACAAATATCCCCACCTTCATAATGCGTGATTTGTGCTTTAGTGTCATTTTTTTGCTCACTACTAGTATCTAAATGTGCAAAAAAAGCTATACGGGGTGCATTGGAAACATTTGCAGGTAAAAGTACTGTTGTGATAGAATTTGATCTTTTAACAATCTGACTCAATCCAAGCTCTTGAAGTTCCTTTTCTAGCAAACTAGCCAGTTGCATTTCATTGGAATTTGAAGGCATAATACCTGCTAAACCATTTTCTTTATTGGTTGTGGTATTGATCTTAGTATAATTTATAAATCTTTGGGCGATATCCATAAAAACTCCTTAAATTTTTCATTTCAGGAAAAAGAATTAATCATCTTGTATTATAATTGCATTTCATTAAATTTTTAGGATGAAAAATGAAAAAAATATTAAATTTATTTGGTGCTTGTGCGGTTTTTGCAAGTTTAGCTTTTGCAGATGTTAATATGTATGGTCCAGGTGGCCCTCACTTTGCTTTACAAGAAATAGCAAAAAAATACGAGAAAAAAACCGGCGTAAAAGTCAATCTTACCTTTGGTCCTCAAGCTAGTTGGATCGAAAAAGCAAAAAAAGATGCGGATATATTATTTGGTGCTTCAGATCAATCAGCTTTAGCCATTACAACAGATTTTGATAAAAAATTTGATGTTAAAAAAATCGAACCATTGTATTTTAGAAAAGCGATCATTCTTACTCAAAAAGGCAATCCTCTAAAAATCAAAGGCTTAGAAGATCTTGCTAAAAAAGGAGTGAAAATCGTTGTCCCAGAAGGTGCAGGAAAAAGCAATACTTCAGGAACAGGCGTTTGGGAAGATATGATAGGAAGAACTCAAAATATAAAAATGATTCAAGATTTTAGAAACAATATCGTTGCTTTCACCCCTAACAGCGGTGCTGCTAAAAAATTATTTTTAGAAAAAAAAGCGGATGCGTGGATCACTTGGATCGATTGGGCTAAGGCAAATCCAGACTATGGCGACGTTGTCAATATCGAAAAAAAATTAGTCGTATATAGAACTTTCAACGTAGTCGCAAAAAATGATGCAGATAAACAAATTCAAGATTTTATCACTTATCTTAAAAGTGATGATGCTTATAAAGTATTTAAAAAATACGGATATAGAAAATAATTTACGCAGAGATTTTCTCTGCATTTTAGGTCAAATTTCGCTACTATAATTTTAACCTTCAGGGAATTAAATAATTTTTGAAAAACAAGATAATTTAAAACAATGTCTGCAAAATTTTTACAAAACCACCCATTTACCAATACAAAAGACAAATTAAATTTAGATATCTTAATGAAAATTAGATGAGATAAAAATTCTATATAAGTTAAATCATAAAAAAATATTGTTAGAATTTTTAATTATTATCCTTATGAAAATATTTATACAGCTTATATTATAATGGAATATATACAAACAAAAAATATTAAAGAATATTTTGATGATAAAATAACCTAGAAAATTTAAATTCTATTTTTATGCAACTAATTGAGGTCTTTGCTTATATAGAAGAAAAAGGCATTATATATAGAGATATAAGAGAAAAAATATTCTCGTAGATGTTGATGAGGTAGTTAAGATAATTGTTAAAAATAATTTTGACATACAAAAATATCCTAGCTCTATCAAGTGTGAAGAATTGGATAAATTTTATAAATGGTTTAAAGCACTAAACGATAAAATGCAAAGACTTGTTTTGGATAATCTTGAGGAGAAAATATCCAAAATTCCTGTTAGAACACAAAATGATGATATTGATCTACCCTTTTAATTAAAAAATCAGCAAAAAATTAAAACGAGATGTTTTTAAATCCTTAATTTAACTTAAGGATTTAATAAAATAAGACTTATTGCCATCACAGCCATACCAAAAACTAATCCATAAAGACTATCATGGGCTTTATCATAAGTTTTTGCAGCAGGTAATAGCTCATCAAAAGAAATAAATACCATAATCCCAGCCACCATAGCAAAAGTAATAGCTAAAGTAAGTTCATTCATAATGGGTAAAATCAAAAATGCTCCAACAAATGCTCCTATAGGCTCTGCCACACCGGAAAGCGCTGAATAAATAAAAGCTTTTTTCTTATCATTTGTAGCATGATATATCGGCAAAGAAACTGCCATTCCTTCTGGGATATTATGTATTGCTACAGCTACGGCAATAGCTATACCAAAATTAAGATTATCAATGCTTGAAATAAAAGTCGCAAAACCTTCAGGAAAATTATGTATTGCTATAGCAAGCGCGGTAAAAATTCCCGTTCTTTTTAAAGCCTTTGTATTAATTTTTTTAAGAGGTTCTCCTGCATGAAAAGCAGGAGCTTTTTCATTTTTCTTAGGTAAAGGACAAATTTTAAGCTCGCTTAAATCTTCTTTTGGTTCGTGCGGATTAACATCTTCAGGGATAAATTTGTCAATGATAGCCGATAAAAAAATTCCTCCAAAAAAACACAAAAGCGCTAAAAACTCTCCATAATTTGAATTATAATGTTTTTTAAAATCCATAAAAGATGAAGGTAAAATTTCCATGAAAGAGATATATATCATCACGCCAGCAGAAAAGCCAAGTCCAAAAGAAAGGATTCTAAGATTATCATTTTTGCTGAAAAATGCTATCACTGAACCAATAGCTGTTGAAAATCCTGCCAAAATAGTCAAAACCATCGCTGCTAAAATTTGATTTATTGTAAATTCCATGATAAAGATTATATCAGAAAAATATTAAGTAAGAATTTATTTATTGACAATAATTATTAATAATATATGATTTTAATTTTCAAGCAAATTCTTTAAGTGAAAATTAGCTATGATTTTTTTTCTAAAAATTTAAAAAGGGTAAAATAATGAAAACCTTTCTCGTTTGCGCCTTAGAACCTTCAGCAAATTTGCACCTCAAAGAAGTTTTAAAGGCCTATAAAGATGAGTATAAAGAATTTGATTTAGTAGGAATTTATGATGAAAGCTTATGCGATGAATTTAATCTAAACTCAAAACCCCTCTATAGCTCACACGAATTTAGCGCTATGGGTTTTGTAGAGATCTTGCCTCTTATCTTTAAAGCAAAACGCGCGATAAAAGAATTAGTCCATTTAAGCTTTACGCAAAAAATAAATGCGATTTTATGTATAGATTCTCCCGCTTTTAACATCCCTTTTGCAAAAGCTTTAAAAAAAGCCGATTCTAAGATAAAAAGAATTTATTATATCTTACCTCAAGTTTGGGCATGGAAAAAAGGAAGAATTCCTATCATAGAAAGTCATTTTGATGTTTTAGCCTCTATTTTGCCTTTTGATGATCAGTTTTTTAGCAAAAGTATTTACGTTGGGCACCCACTTTTGGACGAAATCAAAGAATTTAAAGATGAAAAAGATACACAAGTTCTACTTTCAAAAAAAGAACATGAAAAAATCGTTGCTTTTTTACCTGGATCAAGAAGAAGTGAAATCAAACGCTTAATGCCTATTTTTAAAGAGCTTTCTAAAAATTTTCAAGGTGAAAAGATCCTTTGTATCCCTCCTTTTAATCTTAACAAACTCGATCTTTATGGCGATATTAGCGAATTTAAAATAGAGAGTAATACACCTAAAGTTTTAAAAAAATCAGATTTTGCCTTTATTTGCAGTGGCACAGCAACTTTGGAGGCAGCTTTGGTTGAAATTCCTTTTGTTCTTGCTTACAAAGCAAAGGCTATTGATATTTTTATAGCAAGGCTTTTTGTGAAGTTAAAACACATCGGCCTTGCAAATATTTTTTGCGATTTTGCAGGAAAAGAAGAGTTAAACCCTGAATTCTTACAAAATGAAGTCAATGTAGAAAATTTATATCAAGCTTATCTTAAATACGATTATAAGAGTTTTTTTGTTAAAGTTAATTTTTTAAAACAGTATTTAAAATTTGGAAGTGCAAAAAATTTAGCTAAAATACTTGATGAAAATTAAAAGGATAAATTATGCAAAAAGAACCAATGAGTCAATTTGGATATGATAAATTAGTTGCTGAATTAAAAGACTTAAAAGACAATCAACGCCCAGCAGTCGTCATAGAAATCGACACTGCAAGAAGCCATGGGGATCTAAAAGAAAATGCAGAATACCACGCAGCTAGAGAAAAACAAGCCTTAATCGAAAGTCGCATAGCAGAACTTAGCGATTTGCTAGCTCGTGCGCAAGTTATAGATCCTGCAAGTTATGAACACGATAGCGTAAAATTTGGATCTAGTGTTGTGATTATGGATTTAGATACTGAAAAAGAAAGCAAATACACTCTTGTTGGAATTTGTGAAGGAAATTTGGATAAAGGTTACATTTCCATTGCTTCACCTATAGCAAAAGCTATGCTTGGAAAAAAAGAAGGCGATGAATTTAAAGTTCGCTTACCTAAAGGTGAAAGCGAATTTGAGATCGTTTCTATTAGCTATGAACCTTTGAAATTCTAAGGATGCAAGAATTAATCTTACAAAATAAGGCAATTTTAATTGCCGATGCACATGAAAATAATCAACGAAGAGGTTTTTGGAAATTTTTACAAGCTTTAAAAAATAATGAAATTTCCACACCTCAACTCATATTAATGGGTGATATTTTTGATCTGCTCATCGGAGAAATTTCTGCCACTCATGAATTTGCAAAACCCTATATTTATCTACTTGAAGAATTAGCACAAAAGATGGAAATAATCTACCTTGAAGGAAATCATGATTTTAATCTTGCTTGCTTTTTTGAAAAGGTAAAATTTTTTTCCCTAGAAAAACAACCTTTGAAACTTAAATTGCACACAAGTAAAGTTAAAAATGAAAATTCCTATATTTTTTTAGCACATGGTGATATTTTTTTATCTCCATGTCTTCAATTTGCACTCAAAAGCCTTAGAAATCATTATTTTCTTGTATTTTTAAACTGGATAAATCAAATCAGTTTTAACGCTATATCAAAAAAAATCTTAAAAAATCAAAATCGAAAAAATCTATTTTATAAGATAAAAAATTTTGAAAATTTAGCCAATGAAAGATATCTAAAATATAGAAATTTAGGCTCTTGGGTGTGTGAAGGGCATTATCATCAAAATTTTATTATCAATAAAAAAGACATTAAATATTTTAATCCTGATAGTTTTGCACATAAGGAAAGTTTTTTTTTAGTAGAATACAAACAAGAAATTGAATTTCGAGAACAGAAATTGAGGGGTCAAAATGTTTGATGAAAATATCGTGAAAACGGGTTCAAATGAAATGGAGCTTGTCGATTTCCGTATCTTTAAGCAAGGACAAGATAAGATTTATGAAGGAATTTATGGAGTAAATGTCTCTAAAGTTAGAGAAATTATCAAAATTCCAACCCTTACAGAACTCCCAGGAGTACCTGAATACATCGAAGGGATATTTGATCTTCGCGGTATCGTTATTCCCGTGGTTAATCTTGCTAAATGGATGCAAATCACCGAGCCAGAAAGCACTTTACTAAAACCTAGGGTAATTATTACTGAATTTAGCAATATTCTTATAGGTTTTATTGTGCATGAAGCTAAAAGGATTCGCCGTATCAATTGGAGAGATATAGAACCAGCAAGCTTTTCAGCAGGTTCTGGCGCTCTGGATAAAGGCAAAATTACCGGAGTTACGCGTATAGAAAATGATGAAGTACTGCTAATACTTGATCTAGAAAGTGTCATAGAAGAGTTAGGAATTTACTCACCTAAAATTGACGTTGATTACAAATTGGAGAAATTTAGCGGAACAGCACTTATCTTAGATGATAGTTTAACAGCTAGAAAACGCGTAAAAGAAATGATGCAACAACTTGGCTTACAAGTTATAGAAGCAAAAGATGGAATTGAAGGTTTAAGTAAACTTGAAGAACTTAGTCAAGTTTATGGAGAAAATTTATGCAATACTTTAAAAATTATAATCAGTGATGTAGAAATGCCTCAAATGGATGGTTTTCATTTTGCAGCACGTCTTAAAAATGATATAAGATTTAAAGATATTCCTATTGTCTTTAACTCATCATTGTCCAATGAATTTATGAATGAAAAAGGCGTCCAAGAAGCTGGAGGGGAAGGCTATTTAGTTAAATTTAATGCTAGCGATTTCTTTAGTGAAGTAACTAAAGTTTTAAAAAAACACCAATCACAAGAACAGGGGTAAAATATGGAAGATATGCAAGAAATACTTGAAGACTTTTTAGTTGAAGCTTTTGAGCTAGTTGAGCAAATCGACCATGATTTGGTAGAACTTGAATCAAATCCAGAAGATTTGGATTTGCTTAATAGAATTTTCCGTGTTGCGCACACAGTAAAAGGTTCATCGAGCTTTTTAAATTTTGATGTCTTAACAAAATTAACTCATCACATGGAAGATGTTTTAAATAAAGCAAGACATGGAGAATTAAAAATTACTCCAGATATTATGGATGTAGTTTTGGAATCCATCGATAGGATGAAAACATTGCTTAATTCTATCCGTGATAATGGAAATGATACAGCTATAGGTATGGATATAAAACCAATTTGCACAAGATTGACTGCAATTTCCGAAGGAGAAACCCCAGCTGGAAATTCAACACCAGTGGAAGAAAAGCCGGTAGAAACTCCTAAAGAAGAACCTGCGCAAGAACCAGAAGTGGATGTTAATCAATTAAGCGATTCCGAAGTAGAAGCTGAAATAGAAAGATTACTAAAAGTAAGAAAAGCTGAAGACCAAGCACGTCGTACAAAAAAAAATCAAAATTTAGCAACATCAACTCCTCAAAAAACAGAAAATAGTGACAAAAAAGTTCCTGCTTCAAGTAGTGGAGGCGGTATGGATCAAACTATCCGCGTTGAAGTTAAAAGATTAGATCACTTGATGAATCTAATTGGAGAGCTTGTTCTTGGCAAAAACCGTTTGCTTAAAATTTATGATGATGTCGAAGAACGTTATGAGGGTGAAAAATTTCTTGAAGAACTTAATCAAGTTGTAAGTCAACTTAGCATAATCACAACAGATGTTCAATTAGCGGTTATGAAAACTAGGATGCAACCTATTGCAAAAGTTTTCAATAAATTTCCAAGAGTTGTTCGTGATTTAAGTCGCGATCTTGGCAAACAAATAGAACTTGAAATTTCTGGTGAAGAAACAGAGCTTGATAAATCTATCGTCGAAGAAATTGGTGATCCAATCATGCACATGATTAGAAATTCTTGTGATCATGGAGTAGAAGATCCAGCAACTCGTATAGCTAATGGTAAACCTGAAAAAGGTATTGTACAACTTAAAGCTTACAATGAAGGAAACCACATAGTTGTTGAAATTACTGATGATGGTAAAGGACTTGATCCAAATGCTCTAAAAGCAAAAGCTATGGAGAAGAATTTGATCACAGAAAGAGAAGCGGATCAAATGACAGATAAAGAAGCTTTTGCACTTATTTTCAAACCAGGTTTCTCAACTGCAGCTAAAGTTACCAATGTTTCTGGGCGCGGTGTTGGAATGGATGTTGTTAAAACCAATATTGAAAAACTAAACGGTGTAATTGAAATTGATAGCGAATTGGGCAAAGGAAGCACCTTTAAACTTAAAATTCCTCTTACTTTGGCTATTATCCAATCCTTGCTTGTAGGAACCCAAGAAGAATTTTATGCTATTCCTTTAGCAAGCGTTCTTGAAACTGTTAGAGTGCCTGTAAACGATATTTACACCATTGAGGGTAAAAATGTATTGCGCTTAAGAGATGAGGTCTTGTCTCTTGTAAGGCTTTCTGATGTATTTGGCGTAAAACAGGTTCTTGAAAGCGGCGATCAAACCTATGTTGTAGTTATTGGTGTGGCTGAAAGTAAGCTTGGTATTATAGTAGATACACTCGTAGGGCAAGAAGAAATTGTTATTAAATCTATGGGAGAATATTTACAAAATATCCAAGGTATAGCCGGAGCTACAATACGTGGCGATGGTAGAGTAACATTAATTATTGATGTGGGTGCTATGATGGATATGGCTAAAGAAATCAAAGTTGACATTAAAGCTCAACTTGAAGCAAGTTCAAAAAAAGCAAAAGAACAGCCAAGTGATTATAAAGTTTTAATTGTGGATGATTCTAAGATGGATAGAACTTTAATGCAAAAAGCATTAGAGCCACTTGGGGTAAGCTTAATCGAAGCAACTAATGGAGCCGAAGCGCTTAATATTGTAAAATCTGGCGAACATGATATCGATGCTATGCTTATAGATATTGAAATGCCGAGAATGGATGGTTATACTTTAGCAGCTGAAATTAGAAAATATTCTAAATATCGCAACCTACCACTTATAGCTGTAACCTCTAGAACAAGCAAGACAGACCGTTTAAGAGGAGTAGAAGTGGGTATGACTGAATATATTACAAAACCTTATTCTCCAGAATATTTGGAAAATGTGGTGAGAAAAAATTTAAAACTAGGATAAGAATATGAGTAATGAAAAATTAGAGCAAATATTGCAAAAACAGCAAACTCAGATAGCTGGTCCTGATATCGATCAAAAAGAAGATGATATTATCCAACTTGTTGGATTTGTGGTTGGGGATGAAGAATATGCTATTCCGATCCTTAATATTCAAGAAATCATTAAACCTATAGAATATACAAGAGTTCCAAGTGTACCTGATTATGTTCTAGGTGTGTTTAATATGCGTGGTAATGTTATGCCACTTATTGATTTAGCGCAACGTTTTCATTTAGGTAGTTCAAAAATGACCCCTCAAACTCGCTATATTGTTTTAAGGGGTTCGACTGATGCCGGTAGCAATGGGTCTGGAAACGCTGGTTTTGTTATAGATAGATTAACAGAGGCTATTAAAATACATAGAAGCCGCATTGATCCACCACCTGAAACTTTACTTAAAGAAAAAGGCATGATATACGGAATAGGCAAAAGAGATGAAAATATTTTAACTATTCTAAAGGTTGAAGCTTTACTTAAACGTGAATTTTAATGATAAAGCTTTGTATTTTTGATTTTGATTCCACTTTAATGGATGGTGAAACTATAGATATCTTAGCTGATTCTTATGGTGTAGGTGATGAAGTAAAAAATATCACCTATACTAATTCCGACAAACAATTTGATTTTTTTGAAATTCTTGTTAAAAAAGTATCTTATCTTAAAGGCATGTCTTATACAGAAGTTTTAAAAATAGGACAAATGCTTCCTCTAATGAATGGAGCTTATGAACTTTGCGAATTTTTAAAATCTAAAAACATATTTTTAGTTATTTTTAGCGGTGGTTTTTATGAAGGCATTAACCCTGCAATGCAAAAATTAAATATTGATGCAGGTTTTGCCAATCATTTACATCATAAAAACGATATTCTCACTGGATATGTAGGCGGAGAAATGATGTTTTTAAATTCTAAGGGTTTAATGCTTCAAAAACTCAAAAAAATGCTTCGTTTAAAAAATGAAGAGGTTATGTGCGTTGGAGATGGCTTTAATGATATCGCTATGTTTGAAGAAAGTGGCTTAAAAATTGCATTTTGTGCCAATGAACTTTTGCAATCTAAAGCCGATATTTGCATAAACAAAAAAGATTTAAAAGAAATAATAAAGGCTATATAATGAAAAATTTTTCTTTATGGTGTGATTTTATTGAAAATAGTTTTTTAGATTATGATTTTTTAAACCTATTATCTCTTGGGATTAATGGTGCAACTTCCAATCCCGCAATTTTTAAAAATGCTATTTTAAATTCTCCAATTTATCAAAGCAAAATCGCTGGATTAAAAGAAAAAAAGGCAAAAGAAATTTACGAAGAACTTGCTATTTATGATATCAAAAAAGCTGCTGATAAACTTGCTCCTTTATTTTATCAAAAAAACGATGGTTTTATCAGTATAGAAATAGATCCAAGACTTTATGATAATACTGCCTTAAGTTTAGGAGAAGCAAAAAAACTTTATACAGCCATTGCTAAAGAAAATGTTATGATTAAAGTTCCAGCAACCAAAGCTTCTTATGAAGTCATGTATGAACTCATGAAAAATGGTATCAATGTCAATGCAACGCTGATTTTTTCACAAGAACAAAATAAACAATGCTTTGAAGCTCTTAACCAAGGCTTGATAGATTTTAGAAAATCTCAAGCTCACTTAAAAGGAAATCTAAACACTCCAAAAGCTGTAATCAGTATCTTTGTAAGTCGTTTTGATAGACTCTTAAATGCAAAAGCAAAAGAACAAAATCGCATAGGGATCTTAAATGCAAATTTAGCCTATAATTACATTGTAAGCCAAAATGAACCTAATATCCGTGCACTTTTTGCTAGCACTGGAGTAAAAGGGGATGACCTACCAAAAGATTATTATATCAAAGAACTTCTTTTTGAAAATAGCGTAAATACTGCTCCACTTGATGCTATTAAAGCTTTTGATTGGAAATTTGATTTTAAAAATCCGCTAAACAATACAGAAATTAAAACACAACTTGATCAAATAATCACAGAAGATGAATTAAAGCAATCTTATGATGTTTTATTGCAAGAAGGCTTAGAGCAATTTTGCATAGCTTTTGAAGAAATTTTAAAAGCTTTATCGGATTTTTAACTTTTTACTCCCTCTAATTTTTAATATTTTAGAGGGAGTGCTTTCAAAAAAAACTTTATCTAAAATCACATCAGCTACGCTTTTAGCCCAAATTTCATCAAATTTCTTTCCATGTTTGTTGGCAGAACTCGAGTAAAAAAAACCATTTTGAAATAAAAATTCAGCATGCTTGCAATCTTTAACAATGCGAATAGCTTGATGATTAGGATAAATAAAAGTAGTTTTTTTAGCACGACGCACTAAATTTTTAAAGCCTTTTGGCACTCTTGTGAGATTTTTTAACTCGCTAAATTTTGCCGAAGTGATAAGACAAGGCTTATTTTTAGCCCTGCCTTTTAAGGTATTAATTTCTTCTAAATTTTTACTTAAAAAACCAGCCGTTGTATCTGTTTGCGCCAAATAGATCATAAATATTTTAAACTTTTAAATGCTCTTGTAAGCTTTTTATTTCTAAATAAGTTTTTCCTTGTATAGCTTTGATCGATTTAGCACCCGCTAAAGCTGAGCGCAAATTGGTAAAATATGGAATTTTAAAGCGTATGATATTTTCGCGGATTTTTTTAGTATCTCCTTGAAAACTATGACTATCACTTGTATTAATCACTAGATTAATTTCACCATTTTTTAATTTATCTTCAACATTTGGGCGACCTTCAGAAATTTTATGCACAAGCTCACAATCAAAGCCATTCGCTTGTATTTCTTTACAAGTTCCACTCGTTGCCATTAACTTAAAGCCTAATTTAGAATATTCTGCGGCCATTTTTTTGGCATACTTTTTATCTTTTTCTTTTAAAGAAATAAATACAACTCCACTTTCTGGCAAATGATTAAATGACGCAATTTGACTTTTTGCAAAAGAATTAGCAAAATCTTTACTAATCCCCATTACTTCACCAGTAGAACGCATTTCAGGTCCAAGCTCTAAATCACTACCACTTAGCTTTGCAAATGGAAAAACTGCTTCTTTTACACTAACATATCTTAAAGCCTTAGGTTGTAAAATTTTACGTGCAAAATCAACAACTTTAAAACGATCGTAAAATTTTAAAGCTTCTTTTAGATCACCTTGCCACATCACACGCGTTGCTACTTTAGCTAAAGGAAGGCCTGTAGCTTTACTGACAAAAGGTACAGTTCGACTCGCTCTAGGATTAACTTCTATGATATAAAGCTCGTTATTGTAAATAGCAAATTGGATATTTAAAAGTCCAACAACGCCCAAATTCAAAGCTATATCTGCTGTTTTTTCTGCAATTAAATTTTGCATTTTTTCATCTATATTGCAAGGCGGTAAAGAACAAGCACTATCACCAGAATGAACTCCTGCTTCTTGGATATGTTCCATAATTCCAGCAATATAAACATCTTTTCCATCGCAAATTGCATCCACATCAATTTCTGTAGCATTGTCTAAATATTGATCAATTAAAACCGGACTTTTATCGCTTACGCTTACTGCTTCTTGCATATAAATTCGAAGTTCGGATTCATTGCTCACTACACGCATGGCCCTACCACCCAAAACATAACTTGGGCGAACTAAAACCGGATAACCAATTTCACTCGCTTTTAGCACGGCTTCTTCTATGGTAATTGCTGTCGAATTTTTAGGCTGATTAATGCCTATTTTTTCAATAAATTCAGCAAATTTTTTCCTATCTTCAGCTATATCGATCACTCTTGCGCTCGTGCCTATAATTTTTGCGCCAAAAGCACTCAGACGCTTAGCGAATTTTAATGGGGTTTGACCGCCAAAATGCACAATAATTCCATCAGGTTTTTCTCGCTCAATCACAGCTCTTAAATGCTCAAAATCAATAGATTCAAAATACAAAATATCACTCGTATCATAATCAGTTGAAACAGTTTCTGGATTACAATTATACATAATGGTTTTTACACCCATATCTTTTAAGGCAAAAGAAGCATGTACGCAAGCATAATCAAATTCTATCCCTTGCCCTATACGATTTGGCCCACCCCCTATAATCATAACTTTTTTTTCTTTTTTATCTCTTGATTCTTGCTTACTTTGAGTTAACTCACTCACATTGATACTAGAATAAAAATAAGGAGTTAAGGCTTTAAATTCACCTGCGCAAGTATCCACTTCGCTAAATTCTGCTATGATTTTATGTTTCATTCTTGCATAATAAATATCATTTTGACTGAGTTCTAGATTATCTTTTAAATTAACTTGCAAAGCGATCATCTTATCGGAAAATCCCATAGTTTTTGCTTTTCTTAAGAGAAATTTATCATTTAAAATATCCATATCGATTTGTTTTTCAAAATCTACAATTTCTTTAATTTGAGCTAAAAACCAAGGATCTATACTGCTTAACTCATAAAGCTCTTCTATATCAAATCCTTCTCTAAAAGCTTGTGCAATATAAAGTAATCTTTTTTCATTAGGATTGCGAATTTTAAATATAAGATCATTCTTATCTTCAAATTTAACCTCATCAAATCCACTTAAAGATCGCTCTAAAGAACAAAGTGCTTTTTGAATACTCTCTTTAAAAGTGCGACCTATAGCCATCACTTCACCTACACTCTTCATTGCTGTGCCTAAAGTTGTATCTGCGTTTGGAAATTTTTCAAAAGTAAAACGAGGAATTTTCGTAACAATATAATCAAGTACAGGTTCAAAGCTAGCTGGAGTTCCTGTGATGTCATTTTCTATCTCATCTAAAGTAAAACCAACGGCTAAAAGAGTCGCTACTTTTGCTATAGGATATCCCGTTGCCTTACTTGCCAAAGCGCTCGATCTTGAAACTCTTGGATTCATTTCTATCACTATCATTCTACCATTTTTTGGATTGACAGCAAATTGCACATTTGAACCGCCAGTATCGACTCCAATTTCACGTAAAATAGCAAAGGAAGCATTTCGCATAACTTGATATTCTTTATCGGTTAGAGTAAGAGCAGGTGCCACAGTGATACTATCGCCCGTATGCACCCCCATAGGATCAACATTTTCTATACTGCAAACAATAATACAATTATCATTTTTATCGCGTATAACCTCCATCTCATATTCTTTCCATCCGAGCAAACTTTCTTCTATAAGAATTTCATGTATAGGAGATAAAGCTAAAGCCATATTAGCAAGCTCTTTAAATTCATCCATATTATAAACAACGCCACTTCCAGCACCACCTAAAGTATAAGAAGCACGGATCATTAAAGGAAAACCGATTTCATCAACAGCTTTTAAAGCCTCATCATAATTATAAGCATACATTGATTTTGGCAAATCCATACCAATTCTTTTCATACACTCTTTGAAAACTTGACGATCCTCACCTTTTTTAATCGCTTCAGGATTTGCCCCTAAAAATTTCACATTCCCTAAAAGTCCACTTTCATAAACTTCCATTGCGACATTAAGCGCTACTTGTCCACCCATTGTAGGCAAAATGGCATCAATTTTTTCTTTTTTGATAATATTTAAAATATTTTCTTTTGTAATGGGTTCTATATAAGTCGCATCTGCAAATTCTGGATCTGTCATAATCGTTGCAGGATTGGAATTAATAAGTACTATACGATAACCTAATTCTTTTAAAGTTTTAGCTGCTTGAGTTCCAGAATAATCAAATTCGCAAGCTTGACCAATTATAATAGGTCCACTTCCTATAAGTAAAATATTTTTTATATCTGTTCTTTTTGGCATAAATCCTTCCTAAGTAGCGTAATTTAGCCTTGATTATAACAAATTTTACTTTGAGTTTTAATATAATTTTTTTAAATTTGTCGAATAAAAAATATCTTTAATTATACGCTATCAACAATATAAAGATAAGCGGGGATATTGATTTGAACATAAGGTTTTACTACAACACTTTTATAAGTTTCTCCATTATTAATTTCCATCACTTTGCCCACTGGAACATCTGAAAAAAATATATTATCAAGACCACTGGTTAGAATTTCATCGCCTATATTTATTTTAGCAGATTTTATAATAAAATTAACCACAACCTTACCATTTTCACCTTGAAGAAGTCCAGGAATTTTATCTTTTCCTATATAAACTGCAAAAACACATTTCTCATCACCTTGTAAAATTGCCATAGCTCTATCATTTTTGTTTATAGCAATACCAGCTGTATATCCTTGATAAATTAAACCCTTATTTTTATCAGGTGGAACTCTAGCAAAATCAAGCCACAATCTCTTATAATCATTTAAACGTACATAAGAAATAGCTCTTGTTAAAGAAACTTGCGGTAAATATTTGGTAGAATTTTTATCCTCCAAAATTCGGTTGAGTTGATTAGCAAAGCTTGTGGTTAAAACTGCCATATATTCCAACTCTTGATTTTTGGCTTTTAGTTTTTCAATTTGCTCTACTTGATCAAAATGTTTGGAAAATTCTTCAGCTATAAAATCCTCAATCCTATAAAATTTTTCTATAACTATATCATTCACAAAAAGAACATTTTTTTTAATCAATCCTCCATAATAAAAAGATATAAATATTAAAAAAAATAAAATAAGAATAAAAATGAGTTTATTCTTCATTAGTTAATTGTTGCAAAATTGAAATTTCTTCTAACGCTTTACCTGTTCCTTTGGCTACAGCTAAAAGTGGTTCATCGGCAATATATACTGGCAAACGAACAATCTCTGAAAGATATTTATCAAGACCACGGATTAAAGCCCCTCCACCAGTTAAAACAACTCCATTTTCTACAATATCACTTGCCAAATCAGGTGGCATCATTTCAAGAACCATTTTTAAAGCATCCGCTATTTCTTTGAGTTGTTCTCTCATTGCTTCTCTTATATCTTCGCTAGTAAGCTCTATACGACTTAAAAGCCCGCTTACCTGATCTCGACCTTTAACCACCATAGAAAGCTCTTTTGGAAGTTGAATGGCCGAGCCTATTGTGATTTTTATTTCTTCACCAGTTCTTTCTCCAATAATCAAATTATATTTTTCTTTAACATAATTTACAATACTCATATCTAATTTATCACCAGCTGTTCTGATTGATTTTGAAATCACGAGTCCGCCTAAAGAAATCACCCCTATTTCTGTCGTTCCGCCACCAATATCTACAACTAAACTTCCCTTAGGCTCATCAATAGGCAAATTTGCTCCTATAGCCGCTGCCATAGGCTCTTCAATTAAAAATACTTCTCTAGCTCCAGCACTCAAAGCACTTTCTCTAACCGCTTTTCTTTCAACTTGAGTTAAACCGTAAGGAACTGAAATAATAATTCTAGGACGTAAAAAAGATTTTCTTCTATGTGTTTTTTCAATAAAATATCGGATCATCTTTTCAGTGATATCAAAATCAGCAATCACTCCATCCTTCATTGGGCGAATTGCTTCTATATTACCAGGGGTTTTACCCACCATATCTTTAGCTTCTTTTCCTACAGCTAAAATTTTAGCTTTAGCACCGTATTTTTCACGCTCAACCGCAACAACAGAAGGCTCATTGATAACAATACCTTTATCTTTAACCAAAATGAGAGTATTAGCCGTTCCAAGATCTATACCCATATCACTTGAAAAAAATCCTATAAGTTGATCTAAAATCATCACATTCCTTTTTAACTTATTTTCTTTTTGATCAATAACGCCTTGGCATTATCTCTTACAACTTCTTTTGTAATAATAATATCATAATTTTTATATTCTGGTAATTCAAACATTAAATCTACCATCATTTCTTCTATAATACTCCTAAGTCCTCTAGCACCAGTTTTTCTTTCTAAAGCCAATTTAGCAATTTCCCTTAAAGCTTCATCTTCAAATTTTAATTTCACATTATCAATTGCAAAAAGTTTTTGATATTGCTTAATAATAGCATTTTTTGGCTCTGTCAAAATTCTTACCATGTCATCTTCATTAAGTTCATTTAAAGATACTATAACATGCAAACGCCCAATTAATTCAGGTATAAGGCCAAAATGAACCAAATCATCTGGTTCAATTTTATCAAGCAAGGCTTTATTTTCTTGATCATTATCATCAAAAAAACCTACAACTTTATCGCCCAACTTACGTTTTAATATAAGATCTAAACCATCAAAAGCTCCACCACATACAAACAAAATATTTGATGTATCTATTTGGATAAAATCTTGGTTTGGATGTTTTCTTCCACCTTTTGGCGGTATATTTACAAGGCTACCTTCTATGATTTTGAGCAAGGCTTGTTGAACTCCTTCTCCGCTTACATCTCTAGTTATAGATCGATTTTCACTCATTCTTGCAATTTTATCAATCTCATCAATAAAAACAATACCTTTTTGAGCACGCTCAACATCTCCATCAGCAGCCTGCAAAAGACGTGTAAGTATATTTTCAACATCTTCACCAACATAACCCGCTTCAGTTAAAGACGTTGCATCGCAAATTGCTATCGGTACATCTAAAAATTTGGCTAAAGTTTGTGCAAGCAAAGTTTTGCCACTTCCAGTTGGGCCTACGAGTAAAATATTCGATTTAAAAAGCTCTGTATCATCTCCATCAAGTTTTGATCTAAATAATCTTTTATAGTGATTATAAACACCCACGCTAAAAACTTTTTTAGCTCTTTCTTGCCCAATCACATAACAATCAAGATGTTCTTTTAAAATTTTTGGCGTCATATCATTAAAATTAATATTGTGCCCTTGCTCGCTTTCTTTAGCCTCCTTTTCTTCTCCAAAAATAATATTATAAGCTGCTTCGACACAACACTCACAAATAAAAGAATTATGATCACCATTTTCCAAAATTCTTCTTTGAGAATTTTCAAATTCATTACAAAAACTACATTTTCTAGGCATTATTTTTACCTTTATATACTGGAATTCCACGCTTTGTTGTCAAAATAAAATCACACATTTTTTTAACATTCTCACTTTGAGTGCTTTGAAAAAGCTCTTGAGCATTATCTTTTAAATTTCCTTTTCTAAATAAAAATTTAAAAGCTTTACTTAAAACATCTACTTCATTTTTATCGAAACGTCGGCGTATACCTACTAAATTTAAACTTCTAATACTAGCGCGATTTCCTTCAGCCAAACAAAAAGGAACAATATCTTGAGATAAAGCACTCGCACCTGCGATCATACAACTTTCTCCTACTTTTACAAATTGATGAATGGGTGTTAAACCTCCAACGACGCAAAAATCCCCAAGCTCTACATGACCTGCTAGAGTCGCGTTATTGGCTAAAATTATATTATGACCCAAAATGCAATCATGTGCAATATGACAATAAGCCATGATAAAAGCATTATCACCTATACGCGTAAAGCCATCTCCTTTTATTGTACCTGAATTAATAGTTACAAATTCTCTTATAGTTGCATTTTTACCTATAATAACGCCACTTTTTTGTTCATCTTTATAAGAAATATCCTGAGGAATATCGCCTACAATAGCATAAGAAAAAATTCTAGAATGATCCCCTATTGTTGTATCTGAAAGAATTCTAGCTCCCTGCTTTATAATAACATTATTTCCTATTTTTGCTTCTTTGCTTACATATGCATAGGCTTCAACTATAACATCTTCACCGAGGATTGCACCTTCTTCTACAACTGCACTAGGATGAATTTTTACCATTACTTATCCACAATCATCGCTTTAAGTTCGGCTTCTGCGACTAAATTTTCATCTACAAAAGCTTGACCTTTAAAAACCCACATATTGCCACGATTTTTTACCACTTTCATTTCATAATCAAGTCGATCACCTGGACGCACTGGATTTCTAAATTTTGCTCCATCAATGCCGGTAAAATAAACAACTTTACTTTTAGGATCTACCTTATCATCCATACTTTCAAAGGCTAATACTCCACCCGTTTGCGCCATTCCTTCTAAAATTAAAACACCTGGATAAATAGGATGATCTGGAAAATGACCTAAAAAAACAGGATCACTAATGCTGATATTTTTGTATCCTCTAACTATCTCATTTTTCTTTAAATCAACAATTCTATCGACCAATAAAAAAGGATATCGGTGCGGTAAAATTTCTTGAATTTGCGATACATTTATCATTTAAAGCCTTCATGTGTGTTCTTTAATACAAAATTAAAATTCTACAAAAAAAATACTAATAAAAGCATAAAAATTATTTTTAAATTAAAAGAATTTTTTCTTCTATATCAAAATAAATTTCACTTTTAGCACAAATTTCATAACGACCTTGATGAATTTGATCTAAAATAATCACGGGAGAGAGATTATAAGAATTAAATAATTTATGGCGTAAATTAATTTCTTGCTTAATTTTTAAAGGCTTATGTAAAAATTCTTCAAAAGTCTTAAATTTATTTTTTAATAAAGAATTAAAATATTTAAAACTCCAAAAATTAATTTCATCTTTAAAACTGACATAAAAATCGACTTTATTCCCCTCCACACTCAATTTTGTATAAGAATTTTTAAAATGAGAATAAAATAAAATGTAAGATTTAATTGGTTTTTTGTCCAATTTTATCAAAGCGTTTAAAAGTCGATAATTTAAAAATTTATCTCTTTTAATTTCAAATTTTTTTCCTTTTTTTTCAAGAGTTTTAATTTTTTTATAAAAAGCTATTCTAGATTCTATACTTGCAGGCAAAATTTGTCGATTAATCGGAGACATCAATTCATCAATAAAACTTTTATCCTGCTTTTGTTTTTTTAATCCATAAATACACCCACAATAATTTTGATGATAAAGTTTTTGTTCTTTAGCCAAAGCAAATTGTCTTTGCGTACCCCCATTTTTACGAAAATCTGGAGCTAAAAATTCTATACCATAAGGTTCGCATTCTTTTTGCAAAGCATTTTTTAATTGCTCTAAATCTTTTTTTGGGCTTGTTAAAAGTGTAGTGGTAAGTTTTTTTTGTCCCAATTTAGCAGCAAATTCTACACTAGATCCCATCCTTAAATCAAAACAAATTTTACATCTTGCGCCTTTTTCTGGCTCATCTTCAAATCCACGCACAGCATTGAGCCATTTCTCATACTCATATTCGCCTTTATAAAGCTTAATTTTAAGCTTTTCACAACTTCTTTTAACATCTAAAAATCGCAATTCATATTCACTTAAAGGATGGATATTAGGATCATAAAAATAACCTATAATTTCTTCTTTAGGGTAGGCCTTTCTTAGTTCTTCTATAAAATAGTGACTGTCTACACTACAACAAATATGCACAAGCATTAAAGACTTTCAAGCACTTTTAAAGCGTGATCTTTTACGCGAACATTGCTATAAATTTGCATAATTTTCCCATTTTCATCAATCACAAAAGTCGAACGTATAATGCCTTCGTATTCTTTGCCGTAATTTTTTTTAAGCCCCCAAGCTCCGTAAAGTTTTGCTACTTCTTTTTCACTATCACTTAATAAAATATGTTTTAAATCAAATTTAGAAATAAATTTTTCATGACTTAAGGTGCTATCTGGACTTATTCCCAAAATTACAGCATTTTTATCACTAAAACGATCGTAATTCTCGCTAAAATCGCAAGCTTCTGTTGTACAACCTGGAGTATTATCTTTTGGATAAAAATACAAAATCACTTTTTTTCCGATAAAATCCTTGAGCGCTATTTTAATTCCATCTTGATTTAAAAGCTCAAATTCTGGGGCTTTATCTCCTATTTTTAAATCACTCATTTTACAGCCTTTGCTTTAATTTGTTCTACACTCTCTCCGCCAAATCCTATATCATAATTTTCTATATCTTCTATCATCACCACTATTCTTTCTTTATTTTTATTATATTTTACACTTAAAAGATGGGTAATATCAGCTATAAGTTCAGCTTTTTGTTCCTTGCTTAATGCAGGTTTGGCTAATTTTATATTTACAATTGGCATTTTTTCTCCTTTGAATTTTTGTAATTATTTCAAATTTAATAAAATAAAACAATACCGAATAATTTAATTTTTTAAATCCTTATTTTTAATATAAAAATTTTTAAAATATTAACTTTAAAAAATTATTAATATTAAAATCAAGTTTATTTTTCTGATTTTATATCATAACTACATAAAAAATAATTTAAAATATTCATTAAAAGTTTATTGTTAGTTTATTTTTGATAAAATTCAGTCCTAAATTTTTAAAAATCAAAATTAAGGAAAAAAATGCCAGCTGATTTAAATGATTATTTTAATAAGAAAAATAAAAATTCCAATGAAAATAATCAAAAAAATTTCAATTTTAAGATGTCTGATTTTAATTTTTTTGGGAAAATTTCACCCTTTATCTATACTATAGCAATATTAATCATATTTATTGTACTGATCAAACCTTTTGTAGTAATTAACTCTGGGGAAATGGGGATCAAATCAAATACAGGTAAATATGATCCTAATCCTATCGCTCCAGGGCTTCATTTTTTCTTGCCTTTTATTCAAAAAATCACTATTATTGATACAAGGATAAGACAAATCAATTATGCATCTTTTGAAGGGGCTAATGAAAATTTAAGTTCTGGATCAGGCGTTATCAATAAAAATAGCATTTCCGTTTTAGACTCAAGAGGGCTTCCTGTCTTTATAGATGTAACAGTTCAATACCGCTTAAACCCTTCTCAAGTACCACAAACTATTGCCACTTGGGGATTAAATTGGGAAAATAAAATTATTGATCCTGTGGTACGCGATGTTGTAAGAAGTGTCGTAGGAAAATATACAGCTGAGGAATTGCCTACTAATCGTAATACTATAGCAACTCAAATTGAAGAAGGAATAGGAAAAACAATATCCGCTCAGCCAAATAAACCCGTTGAACTTCGCGCAGTTCAATTAAGAGAAATCATTTTACCTTCTAAAGTAAAAGAACAGATAGAACGTGTTCAAATCGCTAAACAAGAAGCAGAAAGAGCAAAATATGAAGTTGAAAGAGCCAATCAAGAAGCATTAAAAAAAGCAGCTTTAGCAGAGGGCGAAGCAAATGCAACTATCATTAGTGCTAAAGGTAAAGCCACAGCGGTTAAAATTCAAGCTGATGCTCAAGCTTATTCCAATAAAGAAATCGCTAATAGTTTAAATAATTCTTTATTGACTTTAAAACAAATAGAAACGCAGAAAGAATTTAATGAAGCTTTAAAAATTAATAAAGATGCTAAAATTTTCTTGACACCTGGTGGAGCTGTACCTAATATCTGGGTTGATACAAAAGATGCAAAAAAACAAAGCTCTGTTCAATAATTTTTAGGAAAAAACAGTGATAGAAAAAATAAGGGAAATTGTGCTTTTTTATTCCACTCATTTATATTTAGTGGATTATATGCTCATTTTGTTTATTTTCTTTCTTTTCACTGGAGTTTCGCTTTTATGCGTTTTTTTAAGACATAGACCAGTTATCGCACTATTTATTATTGCTTTAAATTTAATTTTTTGTTTTATAATTTATATCTTTGGATTCAAGATAATAGATTATGAAGCAAGAAGCAGAACTCTTGAAATTATATCTCAAAAAATACTATACACTTCTGGAGACTTAGTTGTTGATTTTAACATAAGCAATACTTCAAAACATGATTTTAAAGACTGCAAAATTAAAACAAAAATTTTTAAAAATGTCTCTCCAAAAGATAATTTTATCAATCGATATAAAGATAAATTGATACCCTATAGACAAAAAAGTGCCGAAGTAAAAAATTTAAAGAAAAATACAACCCAATTTCAAAGAGTCACCTTTGAAAATTTCCAATATGAAAACAATTTCACTATACATTTATCTTCAGAGTGTTTTTAATGCAACTTACATTTTATCACTTACTCGCTTTTATTATTATAATTGTTTGTTTTATTTTAATTTGTGCTTTAATTTTTTTAAAAATAAAACAAAAAGAAATCGCCTTAATGGGCTATACTATCAATACTATCTTTTCTGCGCTATTAATTTATTCTATCTTTTTGACAATCAGTCAATTCACGGTTCAAGCTAAACTTGATAACTTATCTTATACTAGAGATCTAAGAAATGAAAGCGTTATTATCAATGGAAAGGTAGAAAATTTAACTAAATTTAATATTAAAAAATGCTATTTAATGTTAAATATATTCAATAAACAACATGTCAGCGGAGATATTTTTGACGATAAAAATATTAGAAACGCTAAAATGAAAAATACGAGTGTTTCTTATACTATAGAAATTATAAATAATCTTCCTGGAAATACTTACAAAAATTTTTCAGCTTCGGTACCATTTCCGCCAAGTTTTAACAATGTAGAATTTTATCATACTTTTAAATGCTTTTAAAATAAATTGTATTTACTATTATTTTTCAATTATTTTTTTTTAAAATAAAAATAGATATTATATCTATTTTTAAAAATTTAAATCATTTTTACGAAAGGATTAAAAGATGTTTAAATCTTTAAGCATTGGTACAAAGTTAGTATTATGTACTGCTATAAGCACTATTATAGGACTAGTAGTAATGATCTTTTTTATTTCTTTTCAAGTTTCTTCAAATATGGAAAATCAAGCAGAAGAAGCTCTAAAAATAGCCTCAAAAAGATATGTAAACTATATGGAAGCTGCACTAAATGAGCCTATAGTGTTATCAAGTATAACAGATTCAGCTATTCAGGATATTATAAAAGACGATGGACAAATTTACTCTAATATTGCAGAAAATTTAATTAAAGATACTTTAGATGGCAGCATTCATACCACATATGCCTTTTTATATTTAAAAGATCCTTCAATACTAGTTAGTAATGATAAAGAAAAATTTATAAACGAAGATGGTTCTTTATCTATAGTATTTCATGATGCAACCCCTGGAAATTCTGGAGGGATAAAAATAGCACATTTAAAAAATGCATTTGACCAAATTTCTTTTTTATCAAAAGCAGAAAAACAAAGTGATATAAATAATCCAAAAATTGAATTTGGAATACCAAAAAAATTAAATTATGGGAATGGTGAATTTATAGGTATTAATTTTGGAATGCCCTTATTTAATAAAAATGGAAAATATGTGGGAGTTATAGGTTTCACTTTAGAATTTTCAGAGATGTCTAAAACCTTACTAGATCGTTCTTTAAATTTTCACGACGGTGATCAAAGATTGCTACTGACAGACGAAGGAGAGTTTGTGATACATGAAAACCCTAAAGCTTTATTGCAAAAAATCAATGATTATAATCATTCTCCTTCAGTTGGACCAATTTTAGAAGCCATAAAAAGTCATAAAGATTTGCTCATGAATGATTTTTTAACCTCTACTGGACTTATGTCTTACGCTTCAGTAGTATCATTTAGCACACTTAATAATTCAAGCCATTGGAGTATATTAGTAACAACGCCTCGTTCATCTGTTTTAGCTCCTGTATATAAATTACAATTTTCAATCATTATCATTGCTATTATCTTTTTGATAGTAGTTTTAGGCGTTATCTATATTTGTGTTAGAAAATTGGTAAGCAATAGAATTAGTTCTACCTTACATTATCTACAAAATTTCTTCCATTTCTTAAATCACGAAACTAAAAATATTGAAACTATAAAAATTGATAGTTATGATGAATTAGGACAAATGAGT
>JACHTQ010000003.1 GCA_020135845.1 Campylobacter sp. W0018
GTAAGAAAGCCTTTATGTTAAAATCAAAATTTGATTATACCCCTCCCAGTTAATGTATGCTTAAAATTAATGCTTTCTTATCATAAAGAATAGATAAATACTTCCTAGCAAAGTCGCTACAATACCCAAAGGAATTTCATAAGGAAATAAAATGATTTTAGATATAAAATAAGCTAAAAACATTAAGCAAATTCCAAGCAAAGCTGCCACAAAAAGCTGATTATAAAGCTTTTTAATACCCAATAATTTCATAATATGAGGAGCTAATAAACCCACAAAGCTAAAAGGGCCTATACATAAAGTGCTTAAAGCGCAAGCAAAGGCAGTTAAAACAAGAAAGATAATTCTAATTTTTATTACATCAAGCCCTACACTTAAAGCGCAATTTTCTCCCAAAGAAAAAATTTTTAAACTAGGATATAGCATATATAAAGCCAATAAAAAAATACTTGTATAAATTAATAAAAATAAACTTAAATTTTCATCTATATTAATAAGTCCAGCTTGAGTATAAGCTAAAAAAGCATAAGCTTTAAAATCTCCACTGGCTAAGAAAATTTTACCTAAAGCATCTACAAAAAACATTATAGCTATACCCATAAGGATGATTTTTTGCATATTGATATTAAATTTAAAGCTTAAAAAAAATAAAAAGCATAAAACCGATAAAGCCCCTATAATAGCAAAAATTTGAACATATTCTAAAGAAAAATACAAAGCAAACAAGATGCCCAAGCTTGCTCCGGAATTAATCCCTAACATCTCAGGCGATGCCATAGGATTAAAACTCAATCTTTGCAAGATAAATCCAACCAAAGCTAATAAAATACCACATAAAAGTAAAATAACAAGTCTATTCGATCTTAATACTAAAATTTCATCTGACATGTTTTTAAAACTCAAAGTTGAAAAATCAAAATATAAATTAAGAAAAAATAACATCAAAACAAGCAAAATTAAACCTAAAATGATATATTTTTCTTTAAAATAAGAAAAAATATAAATATCATCATCACTAAAATTTTCTTTTATCATTTTAAAAACAGCAAAAATAAGTAGCGGAGATCCAAGTAATGCCAAAACTCCCCCTGTAGGCAATTCAATCCCTTTTGTAATTTGTAAAATTTGTAAAAATAAATCCACTCCAAACAATAAAAAAAAGCCGAAAAATCCACAAAATAAAAACTCTTTTCTTGTGTTTTTTATCTTAAAAAATTCCACAAAAATACTCGCAAACAAACCTAAAAAGCTAATCACCCCCACAAAAGAAACCACCAAAGTAATAAAATAAGCACTCAAACACAAAGCAAAGAATTTAACATAAAAGATATTTTGCCCAACACTGCTTGCAAGCTCATCTCCTAAATTTAAGATTTTCAAATAAGGGATAAAAAAATATAAACTAATCAACGCTATACTAGAATAACAAAAAAGCTCTACAACATCCTTAAAACCATTTTGAGTAAAATAACCACTATTAAAAAGCAAAAAAGACTTACTTTCTTCTGGATAAAAAAGGATCACCAAAGAATTTAAAGCACCAAAAACCATTCCACCTATAAGACCCAAAAGGATTATGCTTGTAGAATTTAAATGCTTTTTAAGCATAAAAATGAACATTAAAAACAAAATTAAAAAAGCCCCTAAAAAACCCATCAACACTTTTGAAATGTTCAAAAAATCAGGAAAAAATAAAGTAGCGATTAAAATAGCAAAACTACTACTAGGAGCCACACCTAAAGTTGTATCACTGGCTAAAGGATTTTGCATCACGATACGCAAAATTAAAGAAGAAAAAGCGAGTAAAAAACCGCACAATAAACACATAAAAAAACGGCTTAAATTATAATTTACAAAAACAAAAGAAAATAAATTTTCTTGATCATATTTTTTTAAAAAATCGAATTCAAAAAAAAGAAAAATACAAAGTAAAACAATCAATACAAATATACATGAAAAAATATTTTTTTTCACTCAATCACCTTCAAAAGATCTTTAGCAAAACGTCTCATACTCATCAATGATCCTGCACTCCAAATAGGCTCCAATTCATTATAATCTTTAAAAATATTCATTTTTTGATAAAAAGGATTTTGCTTTAATTCTTTATCAAGCACAAAAGGAGTTGGCTTAATCACCATAAATTTTGTTTCCTTTGGAAATTTTAAAAGATCTAAAAAACTTATAATATCAACACCCCAAGCATTGTTTGTATTTTTATCATAAGCATTTCTTAAACCAAGTTGATCCAAGACTGCACCAAAAAGACTGTGTTTATTATAAATCCTTAAATGTTTTTTATCTATAAATTGAACTATGGCAATGGGTTTGGTATAACGCAATTTCTTTTTAGAAGTTTCAAAAAAGATTCTTGTATCGTCGATAAGATTTAAGGCTTCTTGCTTTTTATTTAAGAGAATTCCTATCTGTAAAACACCTTCGTTGATGCTAGAATACATATCTTTTTTATTTTGATAAAAATCAATAATTTTTATTTTATTTTTTAAAAGATAATTATCAATACTAAATAAAGATGAAGTTATAATCAAATCAGGTTGTAAATTGATTATATATTCTATATTTGGTCGAACTCTAAGGCCAACATCTTTTACATCTTTAGGTAAAGCAGGTTCTTTAACCCAAGTATTGTATATCCTTTTATCTCCAACCGCTAAAGGCTGATAATTTAACATCATCATTGTTTCAGCCATAGTCCAATCTAAAGCAATGATTTTTAATTCTTTAGCTTGTATAAATTCAAATAAAATTAAAAATAAAACAACTATTTTTTTCATATTAAAAAAGTGCAATAGGAGATTTTCTTTTAGGATGTTCTATAATATTAGCATCAATATTAAATATATCTTTTATTTTTTCTTCTTGCATAAATTCTTGCTTGCTTGCATTGAAAATAACCTTTCCTTCTTTTAAAGCAATGATTTCATCACAATACAATGCTGCCAAATTAATATCATGCAAAATCAGCACTATACCCACTTTAAATTCTTTATTTAATTTAGATATTAATTCCATCAATTCGAATTGATACACGATATCCAAAGCAGCCAAAGGTTCATCCAAAAATAAAAATTCGCTTTTCTGAGCTAAAAGCATAGCCAAAAAAGCTCTTGTCTTTTCTCCACCAGAAAGGGTATGAATTTCTCTATTTGACAAATTTAAAGTATTTGTCAATCTCATCACTTCTTCGATCAATCCTTCATCTTGATTTTTAAAAAACAATTTTTCATAAGAATAGCGCCCCATTTTCACAAGCTCTTTTACGCTTAAATATCCTAAATTAGGTAAATGTTGCGGCAAATAAGCTATTTTTTGGGCCATTTTTTTTGAAGAAAATTTTGCTATATCTTCATCATTAAAATAAACTTTTCCAGAAGATGGTTTTAATTGCCTAGCCAAAATTTTCAATAAAGTAGATTTTCCCGAACCATTGTGTCCCATCAGAGCATAAATTTTATCATTTTTGAAACATAAATTTGTAGGATAAATAATATATTGATTTTGATTTTTAAAATTTACATTGCAACTTTTTATGAGTGCCATTACTCATCATATCCTCATTTAAAAAACTTAAGCTCGGATTATAGCATAAAGAAAAATAAAAAATAAATAAAAAATAATTTTTCTTTAAATTTTAAAATTATATAATTCACATTTTGAAAGTCAATTTCATTATTATAATTAAAAATTTAATTTTATTTTTACAAAAGAAGGAGATCTTGTTTTTATGAATAAAATATTCAATTCTTTTTTACTTATTTCAATAAGTGCAAGTTTGGCTTTAGCTAAAGAATCCTCTTATGAACTCGGCGCTGTTAGCGTTGTAGGGTCTGTTGAAAAAGGAAGTCAAAGCATGGATTATCTTAGTCCAAAAAGTGTTTCTGTGATCAGCTCTAAACAAATTCAAGAAGAAGGTGCAGAACAACTTGATGAAATCACTCGCTATGAAAGTGGTTTTGTTTCTCAAATTTATGGTGCAGATTTAGATACGACAGATTGGATTAAGTTAAGAGGGTTTGATGCGAGTTTAGTTTTAGACGGAACAGCAATTTACAAGGGTGGATATTTTGGATGGTCTCCTGATTTATATGGTTTAGAAAAAATAGAAGTTATCAAAGGGGCTGATTCTCTAAGCTATGGCTCTTCTCAAAGTGGTGGAGTGATTAATCTAGTCAGCAAAAGACCTCAAAAAACTCCTATGGCAGAAATTGGAGCTAAAATAGGGAATTTATCTCAAAATGGCTTATTTTTTGATGTTGGAGATAAAGCTTTTAATACAAACAGTGATTTTAGAATCGTAGGAAATTATTTTAGACAAAATGGACAGCTTGATGGAACTTGGCAAGAGCACTACTATTTTGCACCAAGTTTAGCCATAGATATAAATGATGATACTTTTTTAACACTTCTTGCAAGTTTTCAATACGATCAAGGAGTCCCTACAACCGGCTTTTTTCCTGTTTATGGAACCATTATTGATACACCGCAAGGAACAATTAAACCAAGTACAAATTTAGGATCGCCCTTGAGTGATTATCTAAAAAGAAAGCAATATTCTTTAGGATATGAATTCATACATTATTTCAATGATGAATTAACTTTTATGCAAAATTATCGCTATAATATGGAAGATAAAAGTCAATTTGCTGTAAGCTTTTCAGCTTTAGACCCTAATAATTCCACTACAGCCACAAGAAGTTCTATCATCTTAGATGGTATAGCAAGAAGCCATACTTTAGACAATAGATTGGTTTTAAAGCATAATTACAAAGAACTTGAAAATACCCTTACAAGCGGGATAGATTATCAATATATTTATGTCAATGGAAAATATGGTTACGGAAGTGCAAGTAATGTCAATATCTTTGATCCTGATCGTACTCCACAAACTAAAAGCAAAGTGCCTACCTATTTAGTAAAACAATCACAATTAGGCTTATATGTACAAGATAGAGCTAAGCTTTATGATAAATGGATTTTAGATCTTGGTATGCGTTTTGATAAAGCTAAAAGCAATACAAAAAGCTTTGGAAGCAAAAGCGATTATAATGTCAATCACACAACCTTTCAAACAGGCTTAATGTATGTATTTGAAGATATAGGATTGATGCCTTTTGTAAGTTATTCAGAAGCCTTTAGACCTATAGCTGGAAGTGATGGAGATGGTAAGGATTATAAACCTTACGAAAGCAGACAATATGAAGCTGGTTTTAAATATCTTCCTTATTTTATCGATGGAGAACTTAATCTTTCTTATTTTGACATCCAAGAAAAAAATGCTCTAGTCAATGCCGATCCAAGTGCGCCTATACCTGTATCTATACAAGCTGGAAAGCAAAATGCTAAAGGTTTAGAACTAAGCTCGAAAGTGGCTTTAAGTGAAAATATAGATTATACTTTAGCTTATACACATTATTTTCAAACTCACACCTCTTTGGATGCATTAAAAACCATAAGAACGCCAATGATGCCAAAAGATATTTTTGCAACTAAAATTTCTCATACTTTTAAAATCGATCATAAGCAAAATTTTAAAAGCAGTTTTGGAGTGCGCTATATAGGAAGTAGTACCGATGAAGCTGGAAATCCTAATATTAAAGTGCCTTCATACACACTTTATGATCTTGCCTTTAGATATAATTATGATAAATGGAATGTTCAATTAAATATCGATAATATCTTCAATAAAAAATATGTTAGCGGATGTTATTATTCTTGCTATTATGGCGAAGGTATTAAAGGAATTTTATCTGTTTCTTATAAATACTAATCACACTAATTTCTCTTAAGCTTAAGTATGTTATACTCTAGCTTATGAGATTTTTAAATATTATTTTATTTCTACCTTTAGCATTGCTTGGTTCTAATTTAAAAGAACTTATAAATTTAAGTCAAAGAAACGAGCAATATTTTATTAAACAAATTCAAAGCGAACAAGCTAAACTTGCAAGTAGCGAAGCTTTTAGAAATTATTTGCCAAGTCTTAGTTTAAATTCTGCCTATGTAGCTAACAATAAAGATCGTTTTATTATCGATCCTCAAGAAAGTTTATTTGCCAAATTTTCTCTTAATTTTCTACTTTTCGATGGTGGGGCTAGGGAAGCTAATTTAAGGGCTTTAAAAGAACAAGAAAAAATCAGTCTGCTTAGCAAAGAGCAAACTAGAAATTATTTAGCCCTAAGTGCAACCACTCTTTATTTTAACTCTTTAAGTTTAAGAAAAATCATAGCCGCAGATGAACAAAAAGTGGAGTTTTTAAAATCAACCTTGCAAAGATTGAAAAAATTTTATTCAACAGGACTTAGTTCTAAGGATGAATTAGAAAGCATAGAGGCTAAATTTCATTTAAGTGTTTTAATGTTACATCAAAATGAATTAAAACTTGAAAATATCCAAAAAGAAATTAGAATTTTAACAGGAGAAAATCTCATCCCTAAAGGCCAAGCGACATTGGAAAAACCTTTTTATGATAAAGTGTTAAATAATTATGACGTGCTTATTGCAAGAGAAAATGTTAATTTAGCTAAAGAAAATGTTAATTTAGCTAAATCTCAATACTACCCTAAATTTTTTATTCAGGATAATTTCGGATTTTACAAAAACAATTACAATCCAAAAGTCCCCTATCCTTTTATTGATTTAACCAATGAAATTTTACAAAAATATTCACAAAATAATCAAATTATTTTAGGTTTAGAATGGAAAATTTTTGATTTTAATTCTAGAGCTAAAAAGGTTGAAAAAGAACGCTTGAATGTACAAATTGCAAATGCAAATGCAAGATTAAACGAAAGAAAAAACCGCGAAGAATTACTATATTTACTTAAAAATATAAAAGTTTTAAAAGAACAAATTATGGCTTTAAAATCAGCACTTAAAGCTGCTAATATAGCTTTTGAAAGTATAGATAAAAAATACAGCGCAGGACTTGTTTCTTACATAGAATACTTACAAGCTTTAGAGGCTAAATTTAAAGCTCAAAGCGACTTAGAATTAGCACAAAATGAATTTGAAATCACAAAAGCAAATTATTATTTTAATGCTGGAATACAAATCATTTCAAAGGTGAAACAATGAAAATATTTTTATTTTTAATATTTTCTTTCAATATGATTTTTGCGGAAGAAATTTATGCTAGTTTCAATGTAGAAGCCTCAAAACAAAGCAAATTAGCCATAGAAAGTATAGGAATAGTTTCTCAAATTCCAATCACAATCGGACAAAGGGTTAAAAAAGGAGATCTTTTACTCACTCTTGATCAAACCAGCGAAAAAATAGCGCTTGAAAATGCTAAAAATTCATATAACCTAGCTTTAGCTCAATACGAAAATACAAAAAGCAAGATGAAAAAAATCAATTCCGTTCAAGATGTTATCGATAAACAAAGCTATGAAGATATGAAAACGCAATTTAATATTGCTAGTTTAAATTTAACCAAAGCTAAAATCAATATAGATTATTATAAAGATATACTTGAAAAAAAAGAATTAAGAGCCCCTTATGATGCAATCATTGCAAACAAATTTATACAAATTGGAGAAGGGGTTGGTGGAGTAGCTCAACCCTTGATAGAAATTTTTTCTTATCCACAAAGCAAACTTATTTTAAGCTTTGATGAAAAATATAAAGATAAAGTAAAAGTTGGGGATGAATTTATCTATAAAATAGATCAAAGCAATAATCAAATCAAAGGAAAAATCAGCTTAATTTATCCAAGTATAGAAATCAGAACAAGAAAAATTTATGCTGAAGTTGAAGCTTCTGGATTAACCCCAGGTCTTTTTGGGGAAGGTAAAATCATTACAAAAGATTAAAATATGTTTAAATTAGCGATAAATAGACCTATTACTGTATTGATGTTTTTTTTAGCACTCATTATTTTTGGGCTTATTTCTGCATTTAATATGAGTGTCAATTTATTTCCTAATGTCTCTATACCTCTTATTAAAATCACAAGCAAAGCAAATGGGGATTTAAATTTTATAGAATCAAAAATCACCAAAGAAATTGAAAATGCCTTGAGTGAAATTGATGGAGTTAAAACCATCACTTCCGTTGCGTATGACAATTTTAGCGTTTCTGTTGTTGAGTTTAAACTTGGAAAAAATCTCGAAGTAGCCGCCAATGATGTAAGAGATAAAATAGGCACTTTAAGTCTTCCAACTAAACCTGAAGTTGAAAAAATAAGCTCTGATTCTGGCTCAGCTATATCGCTTTTTCTTTATTCGCCAAATAAACTTTCACTGATGCAAAACATCAATGATAAAATTAAACCTTTTTTGCAAAGGATTGATGGTGTAGGAAAAATCGATGCTAAGGGTTTTTTAAAGCCTCAAATTCGCATCAATTTAAAGCCTGAACAATTGCAAAAATATAATCTTAATGCCTATGATGTGGCCAATATTATCAAAAGTCAAAATTTTAAACAAGCTTTAGGAGAATTAAATAATCAAAATAATAATTATATTATTAAAGGTTATTTTGAAGCTAATGATTTAAATGAGTTGAAAAATTTACGCATCAAAGCAGGTGTATTTTTAAGCGATATTGCAAATATAAAAAACCTTTATGAGGATGAAAAACAAAGTGTGATTTATCAAGGTAAGGAAGGTGTGCTTTTAGAGCTTGGTAAAGTAAGTAACTATAACACACTTCAAATGATAAAAAATGTCAAAAATTCTCTAAGTACTTTAGAAAAGCAAATCCCTAGCGATATAAAACTTGATATTGTTTATGATAAAAGTTTAAATATTTACAAACACCTTTCGCAGGTTATTTTCGATATGGTTTTGGGTATTTTTTTAACACTGATTATTGTATTTTTATTTTTGAGAAATTTAAGTGCTACCCTTATTGCCTGTGTTGCCATACCAACTTCGATTATTTCAACTTTTTTTATCATTGATATTTTAGGTTACGATCTAAATCGCCTTACTTTTATCGCTCTAACTCTAAGTATAGGAATTTTTATAGATGATGCCATTGTTGTTATTGAAAATATCGCTAAAAAATTAAAAGAACATTCACCCCTGCAAGCTGCCTTTTTAGGGGTTAATGAAATAGGTTTTAGCATATTGAGCATCAGTGTTGTTTTACTTTGTGTTTTTATCCCTATTTCTTATATGAAATCTATTCCAGGACTATTTTTTAATGCCTTAGGAATCAGCGTTGCAAGTGGTATTGTGATCAGCTTTTTAGTTTCTATATTTTTAATTCCAAGCTTAAGTGCTAGATTTTTAAATCCAAAAGAAAGCCGATTTTATCAAAGAAGTGAAGCTTTTTTTCAAAAAATAGAAGAAAAATATGAAAATATACTTTATAAAATTTTAAAAAATAAAACTAAATTCATCTTAGCAAGTCTCGTTTTTGTAATCTTATCCTTTGGCTTAGCTAGTCGTATTGGACTTGATTTTTTACCTATGGAAGATGATAGCGAAATTCAAGTTTTACTTGAAAGCAAACAGGATTTGAGTTTTGAAGCTATGCGAAAAAAAAGTCTTAATCTGCTAGAAAAAATTCAAACAGATGAAAACGTAAAATACGCTTTTTTGATTTTAGGTTATGATGATGCCAAAGATGCTACAAAATCTAAAATTTATATCAAACTCAAAAATTTAAGCGAGAGAAAATTAAGGCAAAGTGCGATAGTTAATTTATATCGTCAAAAATTCCAAGAAGATGGTATCAAAATTAAAGTTTTAGAACTTCCAAAAATCGAAGGTGCTGGAATTGATGATCCGGTTCAATTTTTAGTTTTAGGAGATGATTTAAACTCCATAAAACAAGCTGCTAATCGTGCTAAAGAAATTCTAGGTAGCAATTCTCATATTGTAGATATAAGCGATAATGCCAATGCCACAAAAGATGCCGTTGCTTTACATATCAACAAAGAAAAAGCAAAACTTTTAGATGTCAATCCAGAATATATTGCTGCAGTACTAAGCTATTCTTTTTCGCAACTTAGTGTCGGAAGTATGGATAGAGGAAATTCAAAAGATGATCTTATTTTAAGCTTTGCACCTGATTTTAAGAAAAATATAGAGGTATTAAAGCGTATTAATATAAGAAATAATCAAGGTATTAATTTAGATCTTTCAAGTGTGGTTGATTTTTCTTATACTAAAGATTTAAAAACCATCAATCGCTACAATAAAAGTCGATCTATTAAGGTTACAGCCGGAGTTAATGATATTTCACTAGGAGCCGTTCAAAAGCTCTTACTTAACAATATGGATTATATTTTAGATAAAAATTCAAATCTAAGCTATGCCTTTTCTGGCTTTATAAATCTTTTAGGAGAAACTGTTCAAGGATTTGCTATGGCTATAGCATTAGCTTTTGTGCTAATCTATCTTGTCTTAGCTGCACTTTATGAAAGTCTTATTTTACCACTCATTATAATGATTACCATGCCTTTAGCTTTTGGAGGAGCTTCTATAGGACTTTTTATCACGGGACACAATTTCTCACTTTTTGTTTTAATCGCCATCATCTTACTTTTTGGTATGGTAGGAAAAAATGCGATTTTACTTGTAGATGTGGCCAATAAAAAATGTCATGAGGGCGTAGAACCCGATAAAGCTTTATTGATCGCTGGAAAATCTCGCTTAAGAGCTATTTTAATGACAACTTTTGCGATGATTTTTGCTATGCTTCCACTTGCCATCTCAAGAGGAGCAGGATACGAGTCCAATTCTCCTATGGCTATAGCGATTATTTTCGGTCTTGTTAGCTCAACTCTTTTAACCTTGCTAGTTGTACCAGCGCTTTTTAAATTCTGTTACGCTCTTGATAGTAAATTAAGAAAGATATACGAAAGAAAAAAAATAGATTAAAAGACTTGATTTAAGTCTTTTAAGCATTGTTTTTATATAGGGCTTTAAGATTATTGTAGGCAATTTGTATCTTTTCAAATTGCTCTCTTGCACAAGCTTTTTCCTCAGAACTTTTTCCTTGATAAAAATCAGGATGATAAAGCTTTACCATCATTAAATATTTTTGCCTGATTTCGCTAAAATCATTTTGCGGTGTGCATTCTAAGATTTCAAAATAATTATTAAAAAGCTTTGCTAGGGCATTAAATTTCCATTTTACATTTTCTTTTTTAAAGATATTTTGACGAAAATCTTTATATTCTTGACGATCGACTTCAAAATTAACACGATATTTTAAATGCTCGCTCTCATCAGCAAAAGCCTCAAAAAGTTCCAAGGTGTTTTCATCTTTATATTTAAGTATTAAAACATTTGTAATTTCATCATATTCTATTTGATGATCTTTAAAATAATTTTTCATATAAGTTACAAACAATTTTTCATTGGAACTTAGTTGCATTAAAATTTGATTTCCTGCAAAACTTGTTTTTATAAAAAGCATAGGTTTTAGCATATCACTTTGCTCAAAATTAAGCCTAAAAGTTTTAAAATGAGCATCTTTTAAATTCTCTATGCTTTCATTAGAACTTTTGCGATATTTTTGATCTAAAACCTTTAAAAAATATCGACGCTGTGGAATTTCATTTTCTTCGAAAAAAGAAAAAATCTTATTTTTTCGCCCTATAACTTTTGTGAAATTTTTGGTAATTAAGTCTTTAAAATACTGAAAAACGCTAATATCATCAGTATTAACATTGATCGTTTCTAAAGTTTGCACGATTTGCATCTTCTCTCTCCCATAAAACCTCATTTTCAAAAAGAGAACTCGTCCCTTTTAAAATTTCATTAGGTGTATAATCGGCTTTATACGATAAAGATTGACACTTTTTTACAAAATATCCCAAATAAATATATTTTAAATTTTTACTTTTAGCAAATTTAATCTCATTTAAAAGAGAAAATTTGCCCAAGGAAAGATGTGAAAAATCAGGATCATAAAAACAATAAATACTTGAAATTCCATCTTCAACCTCATCAATAAGATCCACACAAACTAGCTTATTATCAACATAAAAAGCAAGTTCATAACCAAAATCCATAAATCCATCTATATAAAGATTATAATATTGTCTGAAATTTAAATCATACCTTTTCCAATTCTTCTTATCTTCCATAAAACGATGATATTTATCGTATAAAAATAAATGCTCGTTGCTTAAAGCTGGTCTTCTAAGTATCATTTTGGTATTGATATTTTTTTTAAAAACTCTTCTTTCACTACGCGAAAATTTATACTCATCGGCTAAAATTCTAAGGCTAAGACACTCTTCGCAATCTTTACAAATTGGACGAGAAAAATATCTTCCAAAGCGTCTCCAACCACGTTGGATTAATTTTGTATTGATTTCTTTAGGACAATTTTGTATATATTTATATTCTATTCTTGAACGTTTTGTTTCTAAATATGGACATTGATCTTCAAGGGTGCAAAATCCAATTTCAAACATTAAATTTTCTTAATATCTGAGTTCTTGATAAATTCAGAAAATTCATCTTGCAGTTTTTCTTCTTTTAGAAAAATTTCTTGCATTTCTTTATCTAAAAATTTTTCTTGTTTGTTTTGTTTTTTTTCTTTTTTTATATCTTTGGTATGAGTTTGCATTTCTTTTTTTATATTTTTTAAACTATCTAAAAAATCCATTTATTTTCCTTTTTTGATTTTTTCAAGTGCTGCTGCGATAACCGCAACCACCTCTTCTTTATTTTCTTGATGATGATCTTGCGTTTTTTCTAATAACTCTTGCAAATGAGTTTCTATAAAAGAAGTATCAAAATAACCTCTTCTAAATTCTCTTGTTTTTGTGATCGCAATTAAAAAAGGTATGGTTGTTCTAATATCTAGGGTAAATTCTTTTAAAGCTCTTTCAAGTTTATTAACTGCCAAATCATAACTCGTTGCCCTAACGATTAATTTAGCAAGCATAGAATCATAATAAGGTGGCACGGTATAATCCTTATAAATATGACTATCCACTCTTACAGAAGGGCCAAGCGCTGGATAATACTCATTGATTCTACCCACGCTTGGAGTAAAATTTTTCCACACATTTTCAGCTGTAATTCTAGCTTCTATAGCGAATCCCCTAGGCTTAACATCACTTTGCTCTATATCTAAAATTTCTCCTGCGGCAATACGAATTTGACGCACGATAAGATCAATTCCCGTAATTTCTTCAGTGATAGGATGCTCAACTTGAATTCTTGTATTCATTTCCATAAAATAAAAACGGTTATAATCATCAAGTAAAAACTCTATCGTTCCTGCATTGGTATAACCCACCGCTTTAGCGGCCGCAACGGCAGTTACACCCATAGTTTTTCTAAGATTATCAGAAATACTAGGACAAGGAGCGATTTCAATCACTTTTTGATGCCTTCTTTGTATAGAGCAATCTCTCTCACAAAGATGTATGATATTGCCATAATTATCGCCTAAAATTTGAAATTCTATATGGCGAGGATTTATGACAAATTTCTCCATAAATACTTCATCATTTTTAAAATAAGCCAGCGCTTCTCTTTTGCAAGAATCAAAAGCATTTTCAAGCTCTTCTTCTTTATAAACAACGCGAATTCCGCGTCCCCCTCCACCACCTGAAGCCTTTAAGATCACTGGATAACCGATTTTTTCCGCTATAGTTTTAATCTCATCCACACTATAAGAATTTAATTTTTCAGTACCTGGAACAATAGGAATCCCATTTTGTGCCATCAATTTACGCGCAATATTTTTATTGCCCATTTTGTGAATCACTTCAGATTTTGGACCTATAAAAATAATATTTGATTCTTCACAAGCCTTAGCAAATTCATAATTTTCACTTAAAAAACCATAACCTGGATGGATAGCATCAGCACCACAAGCCTTAGCAACCTCTATAATTCTTGTAATATCCAAATAACCCTTTATAGCATCACTATCTATTTGATAAGCTTCATCGGCAATTTTTGCATGCAAACACTCACAATCAGGTTCAGTATAAATTGCAACACTTTTAATATGCAAATCCCTACAAGCACGGATAATTCTAACGGCTATTTCAGCACGATTTGCTATAAGAATTTTATGAATTTGCACCATGGTTTGCCTTTAAAAAATAATAATATTAAAAGCAATTCTATCAAAATATCCTTATAAAAACTTAGCAAAAAAATTAATTATTTTAGTTATAATAAAACTTTATAAATTTTATTTCCAAAAAGAAAAGTAAAAATCAAAATGGTTGCTGATAAGAAATTATTTTATTTAAGTTGTATACTCATCACTATAGGAATAGTTTTTTCATATTCACTGACAGTTTTTACTGTACTTTTTTTTAATTATAATGAATTTCACTTTTTCACTCGCCAGCTTTTTTTTGGAGTGAGTGGAATTTTGATTATGTTTTTTATTTCACGACTTGATCCAGATAAAAAAAATTCTGAAAGAATTATTCTTGGTATTCTTATTGTTTCTTTTATTTTCATCACAATCTTACCTTTTTTACCTTCAGCTTTAGCAACGGCTAGTGGGGGTGCTAAAAGATGGATTCGCTTAGGGCCACTTTCTATATCTCCGGTTGAATTTTTTAAAATAGGACTTATTTATTTTTTAGCTTGGAGCTATACAAGACGTATTGATGATAGTAAAAAAGCAATCAAACATGAAGTTTTAATTCTCTTGCCTTATTGCATTGTTGCAACTATAGTTATAGGATATATTTATATCACACAAAATGATTTAGGGCAAAGTGTTATTTCTTTCTTTTTAATTTTAGCTTTGGCTTTTTTTGCAGGAGCTAGCAAAAGGCTTTTTGCCTTTGGAACTTTAATCATTATGATGGTAGGTATAATGGTTATCTTTAGTAACCAAAGGCGTATCCAAAGAATCGCGTCTTGGTGGGGAAATATACAAGATGCCTTTTTACCAATGCTTCCCGATTGGATGGCCAATGCTTTAAGAGTAAGTACCAATGCAGAGCCATATCAAATTTCACACTCTTTAAATGCTATAGCCCATGGAGGGATATTTGGAGAAGGCTTAGGACTTGGAACTTTTAAATTAGGCTTTTTAAGTGAAGTTCATACAGACTTTATCCTCTCTGGTATCACAGAAGAAATCGGACTTTTTGGACTTGGAATTATTTGCTTTATTTATCTTTGGATGATTTTAAGAATTTTTAGAATAGCAGGACGTTGCGACAAAAAAGAGCATTTTATCTTTTGCTCTGGTATTGCTTTGCTTTTACTTTTTTCATTTTTTATGAATGCCTTTGGTATTATTTCCCTTACCCCACTTAAAGGTGTTGCAGTTCCGCTTTTAAGCTATGGTGGAAGTTCCATGTGGGCAATTTGTATAGGCATAGGGTATGTATTGATGATTTCTAAAAAGGTTAAATTATGATCGTTTTAACTGGAGGTGGCACAGGTGGACATCTAGCCATAGTAAGATGTTTATTAGAAAGTGTGCAAAGAAAAAATATAACTTGTATCTATATAGGCAGTCAAAATGGACAAGATAAAGCGTGGTTTGAAAAAGAAACACGTTTTAAGGATAAATTTTTTCTAAGCTCTCAAGGGGTTGTTAATCAAAGCAAATTCAATAAAATTAATTCCTTTTTACACATTTTAAAACTTTCTAAAGAATGCAGACAAATTTTTAAAGACTATAAAGTAAAAGCTGTCATTAGTGTAGGAGGATATAGCGCAGCACCTGCATCTTTTGGTGCTTTATTTTCTGGCATACCTTTATTTATACATGAGCAAAATTCAAAAAGTGGTTCTTTAAATAAGCTTTTAAAGCCTTTTTCTAAAAAGTTTTTTAGCGCTTTTGAAGAAGATTTTACACCTTATCCTGTCGCAGATAAATTTTTTAATCACGCAAGAATTCGTAAAGAATTAAAAAATATTATTTTTCTAGGAGGCTCTCAAGGAGCTACTTTTATCAATGAATTAGCCATACAACTAGCGCCTATTTTAAATGAAAAAAATATTAATATTATCCACCAATGTGGAAAAAATGATTTAGAAAAATACAAACAAATTTATCAAAACTTAAATATTAAAGCTGATATATTTGACTTTAGTCCAAATTTAGAAGAAAAAATGCATATGGCTGATCTAGCTATATCAAGAGCGGGTGCAAGCACGCTTTTTGAACTTTGCGCTAATGCTTTGCCTGCCATTTTCATCCCCTACCCTTATGCAGCAAAAAATCACCAATACTTTAACGCTAAATTTTTACAAGATCAAAATTTATGCCAAATTTTTACACAAAATAGTGCCGATGCGGATGAAATTTTAAAAACTATTCTAAATACAAATTTAGAAAGCCTCTCTAAAGGTTTGCAAGATATTATCAAAAAAAATGGATCAGATATTTTACTTGAAAAAATACTCAAGCTTATTTGATAACTTCGCTTTTATAGGATAAATATCCAACGATATTTACTATAATTCCAATTGCAAAAAGCATCACAATGGCACCTGAAAAATTCCCAAATTGATCATGTAAAAACCCTATGATCCACTGTCCTTGTGCAGCGATTAAATACCCAAAACCTTGAGCAAAGGCTGAAAGTCTTGCTGCAATTTGTGCATTATAACTTTTTTGAGCGATAAAAAGCAAAACTATGCCAAAAACCCCACCCCAGGGAAAACCCATAATAAAAGCACCCAAAATAATCATAAATTTATTATTACAAATGAGTAAAATTCCAAAAGATATAGCATACATAGCACACAAAATCGCAATATAGCTTGTGTGATATTCTTTTTTAATCTTACCTAAAAGCAAGGGTCCAAAAAGAGAAACTGGCATAGCAACTAATTGTCCAAATAAAAGCATATTGGTTGCAAAATCTTTAGCAAAGCCTTTTTCAGTAACTATTTGAACATACCAAAAAAATAAAGAATAAGCTAAAAAGCTTTGAAATCCCATAAAAAGAGTGATTTTCCATGTTGTAGGGTGTTTAAAAATATTCACCTGTTTAGAAAAAGGTTTTTTAGCTCTAAAAAGCCTTCCATTTTTTGCTTGAGGAAAATAAATCACCAAGGCTATAAAAGCAAAAATAGCCCAAAATACCATAGCCAAAGATAAATCAAAAGCATGAAGCAAAGGTGTGGCTAAAGCAATGCCTACTATAGAAGAGATACTTAAAATAAAGCTATATAAACCCATAACACTTGACATTTGTTTAGGAAATTTTTCTTTGATAAAACTTGGCAAAACCACATTAGCAATCGCTATTCCGCAGCCTATAGCAAGCATACCTATAAACAAACCATAAACTCCAAAGTAAGAACGCAAAAACTCACCGATAAAGATTAAAAAAATTCCTACAATAACCGCACGAATAGCAGAAAAATAACCCACGATAAAGGAAATACTTCCAAAAGCCATCAAAGGCAAGCTGGTTAAAATTCCTAAAAAAGTGGAATTTAGATTAAATTCTTCTTTGATAACATCAACCATGGGCCCTATCGTTGTGATAGGGGCTCTAAGATTGAAGGCTATAATGATAACGATAAAAATATTAAGCCAAAAAATTTTTTTAAAAGAAGTCATAATTTCCTTTACTTAAGTTCAACCTTAAGTATTTTACCCTCTGCCATCTTAGGAATCCATAAATTATTTTTATCTAAAAATATATCCGCTGGTCCTTTCATCAAAGGGAGATCAAGTTTTTTAACACTTTTATTTTTTAAATTTAAAGCATAAATCACACCTTTTAGATCTTTCCCCCAAGAACTTACATATAAAATATCATTTTTTAAAATTATGCCATCATAAGGTTCTTTTTCGCTTTTGATCACTTGAATTTTCTTATTTTTAAGATCATAACTTAAAACTACCCCTCCACTAACTCCGCTAGGATCATATCCAGCGATATAAAGAAGGTTTTTGTGCAAAAACAAACCATTTGGCCCACCAAATTCTTTAAGATCTAATTTTAACAATTCATCATATTTTTTTGTTTTTAAATCAACCTTATGAACAATACCTGTTCCCGTATCGCTGATTAAAAGCGTTGTATCATTAAGTTTTTCTATATCGTTAAGAAAAATCGCTCCTTTTATAGGTAAATTAAAAACCTCTTTTTTGGTAGATAGATTAAAACCTTTTAGCGTATCAATATCTACAACATATAAAACATTTTTAATTTCTTTCATACCTTTTGGGGCGTTTAAATTGCTTAAAAATTTATATTCTAGAACTTTTCCATTTTTATCAAGTTTAGAAATAAAGCCATCATTATCTTTTGCTAAAGGCTCAAGCTTTTTGCCTACATTGGAAACATATATAGCGTTTTTATCTACAAAAACACTTTCGGGACTTAAAAAACCGTCGATTTCTTGATATTTCATTTCTCCAGCAAAAGCACAAGTAGCTACCAAAGCTAAGCTTAAAATATATTTTTTCATTTTATCTCCTTATTAAAAAATTAAAAAATTATATATTTTAAAAAAAATAAAATGTATTAGTTTTTTGATTAAAAATATAAGTTTTTTGATTTTTGATATTGCTTAGGGGTCATTTTATAGCTTTTTTTAAATCTTTCTATAAACCAAGATATAGAGGAAAAGGAACATTCTGTCGCTATTTCATTGATATTTTTTTTAGAAAATTCAAGCAAAAATTTAGCCTTTTGCAAACGTTTTTCATCCAACCATCTTTTTGGACTCATCTTAAAGCATTTTTTAAATTCTCTAGAAAAACTTGCTAAATCAAGCTTAGCAAAATCAGCCATTTCTTGAACACTTAAAAATTCTTTCTCACAATACTCAAAAAGCTGAGATAAATCCAAACGAAATTCTTTTAAAATTTCAGCTAAAAAAGTGATAAAATTTGAATTTTTATTTAAAAGCAAATGCAAAAAAATCTCTTCAAATTTTAAATTAATAATTGGGTCTAAAATTTGCGTATTTTCATCAAAATATGGATTAAAGCTCTCTAAAATTCCTTGTAAAATTTTATCATTTCGTATCCAAAAAATTTCGTCATTTAAGGAAGAGGGGTTAAAATTGAGCAAATTCTTGTATTTATAAATCAATTCTATTAAAAAAGCATTATCAAAGAAAAATAAATGCGCTTCATAAATTCCATCTTTTAAACCTATATTACTAAGAGTGTAATTTCCCGATTTTAAAAACAAAACCTCATAAGAATTAATTCTATAATCTTTTTTAGGTGTGTGTAAAATTTTATAACCTTTTTTAACGAAGGTTAAAAGGTGTTTTTGTAAATTTATGTAATTAGAATGAAAAGAATCTTTTTGGATATATCTTGCAAAGGTGCAAAATTGAAAATTCTTATAATTAATATTTTTTAATTTTCTAAGATCTTGGGGTAAAACTATATGCTTACTCACATTTTTGTCTGCATTCATTTAAATAAACTTTTAATTTTTTTTCATTCATCAAAGCTTCTCTCATGCAAACTCCAGCTATATCTAAATTTTTAAGTTTTTCAATATTTTCTAGATTAATCCCACCTATGGCATAAAGTGGAATTTTGCTAAAAGCGAGTAAGGAATTTAAAAACTCAATTCCTTTAGGCTCTAAATCCTTCTTACAAGAACTTTCAAAAATATGTCCAGCAAAAGCATAATTAACCTTATAATTCATAGCCTCTAAAAGCTCTTCTTTGCTATGGATAGAAGTTCCAAGCAAATGAAAATACCGAGCCAATCTAGGCTCTTGTCTTAACAAACTAAGTGGTGCATGAAAATATCTATGATTTAATTTCAAACATTGTCTGTCAAAAAAATGCAAAATACAAGTAAGCTTTTGCTTAGAACAAATTTGCAAAACTTCTTTAGCTAAGTCATAATACTCAAACTCACTCAAATCTTTTTCTCTAAGCACAAAAGCATCTACGCCTGATTTGGCGATTTTTTCAACCTGTTTTAAAAAATCACCCTCAACAATTTTTCGATCGCTTATGGCGATAATCTTTTTATCCCACATAGATACTATCACTCATCACAGCCTGCAAATTTGCATTTTTAAGCATAGTTAAAATTTCTTCTACGCTTCTTTCATCTGAAATTTCAAACTGATCATCGCCTTTTTTTTCACCGCTATGCTCACCAATCCCTACGCTAACTCCCGCGCTCATTTTAGTTGCTCCAAGCTTAATCACCTCATCTCTAAAGCCTATTCTTTCACGGCTTGATATCGTAATTCCGGCAAAAGGTAAAAAAAGTCTATACGCACAAAGCACTTGCAAAAGACGCTTTTCGCTCACATCTTTAGGATGAATTTTAGCATTGTTGATAATAGGTCTTAAACGTGGCACAGAAAGAGAAATTTCAGCATGTGGATATTTTTGCTGTAAAAAATACGCGTGTAAAGCCGTAGCTAAAGCATCTTTTCTAAAATCATCTATGCCCAAAAGTGCAGCAAAAGCAACCCCTCTCATACCCGCTTTTAAAGCTCTTTCTTGGGCGTTAAAACGATAAGGAAAAATGCGTTTTTCGCCACCAAGATGAATTTTAGAATATTTTAAAGGATTATAAGTTTCTTGAAAAATAGTCACATAATCACAGCCATTTTCATGCAAAATTTTATACTCATCTTCATTCATAGGATAAATTTCAACCCCTATGACTTTAAAATACTTTTTTGCGATAGCACAAGCTTTTGCGATGTATTCTACATTTGCAAATTTTCTTCCTTCCCCTGTTAATAACAAAATTTCTTGCAAACCTGTTTTTGCAATCGCTTTCATCTCTTTGTGAATTTCATCTTCATTAAGCTTTGCTCTTGCGATTTTATTGCCCTTTTGAAAACCACAATACACGCACTTAGAATTACAATAATTTGACAAATAAAGCGGAGTAAAAAGCGATATAGAATTTCCAAAATATTTTATTTTTGTTTTTGATGATTTAAAAGCTAATTCCTCAATAAATTCTTCAGCCGCACTTGAAAGCAAAGCTTTTAAATTTTCTATACTTAAATGCGTAGAATTTAAAGCCTCTTTTACATCTTTAGCGCTAAATTTAGCCTCATCATAATCTTTTATTTCAAACAAAACTTTATCTAAAATATCACTTTTTATTTCTTGCATGTGGGGCAAATATTGCATAAAATCTTGCATGATCAATCCCTTAAAAAGCCTGTTAAAGGAGAGCTTGCCTTAGCCTCACTCACACTTGCTAAACCAGCTAAATAACCCTCTCTTCCCGCTTTTATCGCCAAAGAAAAAGCTTTAGCCATTAAAGCGATATTTTTTGCCTCGGCTATAGCTGTATTTGCCATAACAGCACTCACTCCCATTTGCATTGCCTCACAAGCTTGAGATGGGCTACCAATGCCCGCATCTACGATAATAGGAAGATCGATTTCATTGAGTAAAATTTGTATAAATTCTTTAGCACACAAGCCTTTATTGCTTCCTATAGGTGCAGCCAAAGGCATGATAGCCGCCGCTCCAGCATCTCTCATCGCTCTAGCTGCATAAAGATCAGCATACATATAAGGCAAAGGCGTAAAACCATCTTTTGCCAAAAGCTCACAAGCTTTGATCGTTTCATAATTATCCGGCAATAAATATTTACTATCGCTAATCACCTCGATCTTTATAAGCTCTCCACATCCTAACTCCCTTGAAAGTCTTGCTATACGTAAAGCTTCTTGAGCATTTCTTGCTCCCGAAGTGTTAGGTAAAAGAGTAATATTTTTTGGAATATAATCTAAGATATTTTCAACCTCTCCCGTATAAGCACGGCGTAAAGCTAGAGTGATGATCTGTGCTCCTGCTTCTGCGATGGCTGATTTGATCAACTCAAGTGAAAATTTACCCGATCCTAAAATAAAACGTGAGTTAAATTCATATTTTCCAATTTTTAATTTATCATCCATTTTTACTCCTTGCTAGCTAAAAGTTCTAAAACCAAATTAGCTTGATGTCCTGCACAAATATTAACCCGTGGTGCCATCAGTCCATTTCCAACTTGTGCTGCATTCACCAAATCCCCACAAACATAGAAATTTTTTGCAATTTTTCTCGTTTGTATGCTATTGCTATCGCCATAACCTGCAAGTCCTGAAGCACAGATTAAAGTTGTATCAGGATAAAATTTATGAAAATTTTGCGCGATCATAGCTTTTGCTAAAGGTGTATCAAAAGCTTCGCAAACGATATTTATATCCTTAAATAAATGGGCTAAATTTTGCTCATCTATCTTTAAAGTTTCAATTTCAATTTGCGTGTAAGGATTGATTTCTTTGATTTGCTCTTTTAAAGCCTCGGTTTTAAATTTACCCAAATCACACACGCGATAAGCTTGGCGGTTAAGATTGCTAGGCTCTACCACATCAAAATCGATGAGTTTTAAAACCCCTATCCCACTTCTTGCTAACATGATGGCTATATGAGAGCCAAGGCCACCTAAGCCACACACCGCAACACTTGAATTTTTTAATTTATCGTGAAGTTTTGGGGTGTGTCTTGCTCTCATCATCGTATCAAGTGCATCTTTTGGAGGCAAAGTGTTTTTTTGTATGCAAAAAAGCTCATCATTTTCATTTAAATTTAAATCTTCTTTTGTTGCAAAACCATTAACTATCCAAACATCATTTTCATTTTCACTCACACTTTGAAAAAATTCCAAAGTGCTTTTAAAAGAGGTTTCAAGCTCTTTACCATTGAATTTTATTTTCATCAGCCACCCCCTACAAAACTTACAATTTCAGCCTTATCATTTTCTTTTAAAATCAAATTTTCAAAACGATCCTTTGAGATAATTTCTCCGTTTAATTCTAAAGCGATGAGTTCGATTTTATAACCCTTTTCTTTTAAAAAATCCATCAATCTTAATTCTTTTAAATCAAGCTTTTCACCATTGATAATCATTTCTAGCCTCTAAAAATTTTCTATAAAATCTTTATAAATTTCACAAAGTTTTTCAAAATCTTCCACGCTTACTCTTTCATCAATAGCGTGAATTCTATCGTTGCATACCCCAAATTCGCATACACTTATACCAAATTCTGCTAAAAATCTTGCATCGCTTGTGCCGCCTTTGGTATTGAAACTCGGAACGCGTTGCGTGATCTTTTGGATACTTTCATTTAATTTTTGCACCACTTTATTATCATGATGAGTTAAAAAAGGTTTTGAACTTTGTTTGATTTCTAATTTATAATTTAAACCATGGCAAATTTTATCGATATAATTTTTCACATCATCTAAAGTCGTATCTGGAGAATTTCTAACATTAAACATCAATTTTAGATCATTTGGAGTGACATTACACACCTCAAGTCCTCCTCTAATATCAGTAATGACTATCTTAGAAGGAGTAAAATCCGCACTACCAGGATCAAGATCAAAGCCCGCTAAAAATTTCAAAGCATGAGAAAAATCATGGATAGGGTTGATACATTTTTCAGGATACGCAGCATGTCCTTGTTTTCCGCGTATGAGAATTTTACCATTGATAGAACCTCTACGTCCTATTTTGATGCTATCTCCTAGATATTTTTCACAAGTTGGCTCACCTACTATGGCAAAATCAGGCAAGATATTTTCTTCTTGCATGAATTTAAGAAGCTCCAAAGTTCCGTATTTTGCATCCCCTTCTTCGTCACTTGTTAGCATTAAAGAAAGCCTAGAACCTTTAAAATTTGCGTTTTTAGCCGCATGGATAAAAGCAGCCACGCCGCTTTTCATATCTTGAGCACCTCTTGCGTAAATAAAGCCTTCTTTTTCTACAGGTTTAAAAGGATCACTTTGCCAACCCTCACCCGCAGGCACAACATCTACATGGCCGCAAAATGCTAAATGTTCGCCTTTATCTTTAATTTTTTTTGTCAATAATAAATTTTTTACACCCTCTTTTTCCACAAAAAAAGCTTCGAAATCACTAAGTTCTAAGGCGATAAAATTTAAAATTCCATCATCTTTTGGTGTGATGGATTTAAATTTTAAAAGCTCGATTAAAAGTTCTTTGGCATTCATTTTTTATCCTATAAAAGTTTTATACAACAAACTAAGGGCAAAATATTCTATAATCAAAGCTGAAACTATATTTACAATCTTAGTAACCTTTGCACCAAAGAAATGTTTATATCTAGCCACAAAAAAAGACAAAGCAAAAACCCAAGCTATGATGGAAATAACAAGCCCAATAGTCATAATATAAGGATGCCCATCTGCGATGATCACCCCAGCTGTACTTAACCAAAATCCTATAACAAAAGGATTTGTTCCATTTAAAAAACATCCTTTGATATAACTTTTTAAAAGACTTTCTTTAAAATCTTGATTTTGCAGATCTAAAGCTTCGCTTTTTTTTCTAACCATTAAAAAAGCCATATAACTTAAAAAACAAAAGCCAAAAATAGCCAAGATATATTTAAAAATATCATTGTTTAAAAAACCCAAAAACCCAAATTGCAATAAAAAAAGATAAAGCATATCGATACTAAAAGCCCCAAAGCCTACCGCTAATGAATTTTTAAAAGATCTTAAAGCATAGGTTAAGATCAAAATATTAACTGGCCCAAAAGGAACACTAACGCCAAATCCTAAAATCAATCCATTTAACAAAGAATCAAACATTAACTCTCCATAAATTCTTCAATATCTAGTGCAATTTTATCAATCGCACTTACAACATCTTCAATATAAATTTTATCAAAATATTTTTCTAAATTATCATCTTTATCATAAATATTTAAAATACTTTTTTTACACATACTAGCGTATTGTCCCACTGGCAAAACTGCTCCGCTTGTGCCTATGCTGATAAAAAGCGAAGTTTGCTCAAGCAAAGAATAAAGAGTGGCATACATAGGCGCTGCTTCTTCAAACATGACTATATTGTGTCTTAAATTTTCACTCTTACATTTAGGGCAAATTTTACCGGCCATTTTTTCATAGTCGATACTAAAAATTTCACCGCATTTTAGGCAACGAAGTTCAGGTAAAAAGCCGTGCAAATGGATCACATCTTTACACGCTGCGCGCTCAAGCAAATCATCGACATTTTGCGTGATCACAAAAAGATTTTTACCCCATTTTTGCTTAAGTTCTGCTATTTTTTTATGGGCGTGATTTGGCTCTACGTTTTTAAGCTGCTCTCTTCTTTCATCGTAAAAATCAAGCACTTTTTTAGAATTTTTCCTAAAAGCTGTTGCAGAGCAAACCTCCATCACATCGTATTCTTCCCAAAGTCCGTCATTATCTCTAAAAGTTTTAAGTCCGCTTGGAGCAGATAACCCTGCTCCGCTTAATATCATTACATTTTTCATCGCTAAACCTTAAATTTTTCAAAGTCTAACACAAAATACTTTAAGAAATATTTTTATATTTATATATTTTTTTTTGATAATAATCCTTTATGTTTTTTAGTTTTTTAAGCTCCAAATCTTTTATATAACTTTCCATAAATTGCCAATTTGGATTACCTTTAGGATCTATGGGTAGAAGCATTTTTCCTCTTTTTAATCTAGCAAGAGTTGCACCATTTCCACCCCAATTAAATTTTTCCATAAATTTTTTGAGCTCAACAATAATAAAAAATGCATTATACTTATTTAATTGATTATTTTTAAGAATTTGAATATTTTGCCCGGTATAAAAAATACTATTTTGATAAAAAGCTGTTTGCGTATCCAATCCTATAGTGATTGCATTAGCTTCATTAGATTTATATCCATTTTGCTTATCTATAAAATCATCTATACCATTGGTTTTATCACTTCTTGTAATATAAGGATAGTTTCCTTTTTTACCATTTAACTTATTTTTATCAATTCCACTCAAAGTTGCCTTAATCTCAAAAATTTCCCCTATAGTAAATTCTTTCCACTTAACATTTTCTAATTGCTTTTGATTTTGGATAAATTTTTTGTATTCTGCTAAATCAAATCCCCCGCCCCGCCTATTACTTTCGTTTAATTTAGCATTATAATAAGCCGTAATTTTTTCTAAATGTTCTTTTTCTATAGCTCTCATATAATCTTCCATAAACTGCCAATGCGGATCACCTTTAGAGTCTATAGGGAGTAATAATTTTTGACCTTTTAAAACAGAAGTTGATAACTGATAACCATAAGAATATTTAAAAGCAAATTTTTTAATTAGTGGAATCAAAAAAAGAGCTATATTATAATTTAATTCTTTATTCTTTATTTTTATTCCATGAATTTTCATATCTAAACTTACTTTGCTTTTATGATAAAAAACACTTCCTAAAAATGAAATGCTAATAAAATTTTCCAAAGTTCGAAAATTTTTATGTTTTAAATCATCAGTAAAAAAAGCTATACCATTATTTAAATCTGTAGCAGTAATACGTGGAAATTTTCCTTGTTGTATTTCATTTTGATTAATCAAAGCTCCTGTATAAATGTCAAACACATCACTTATTTTAAATTCTCTCCACTCTACATCTTCTAATTTTAAATTTTCTAATGCAATTTTCATGAGACCATCCTCAATGAAAATACTTTTATCTCTAAAGGAAAGATTACTACAACTTGTATCCCCCCCCCCGTCATCGAATTATCTAATAATTTTTTATTATAGTAGTTTAAAATATCTTCGATATATTTTTGTTCTATTGTCTTCATATAATCTTCCATAAATTGCCAATGCGGATTACCTTTAGAATCTACAGGTAAAAGCAAAGCTCTATTTTTAAGTCTTGTACCAGTAAGCCCTTTTCCATAACCAAACCCACAATTTTTAATGCTACTTTGTAGCATTTTAACCAAAAAAAGTCCTGTATATCTATTAATATTTTTATTTTTAAGATAGTACATTTTATTACCAGTAATATATTCTAATTCTTGATAAAAAAAGTCTGCATTTTCCGCACCTAATGAAATAGTATTTTTAGGATTAATTTTTAAACCATCACTTTTTACACAACATTCTAAGCCATTATTAAATGAGGTTCTTGTAATGTAAGGAGTAAAACCTTTTTGAAGTGAGGTTTTATGATAAGGCTTAGAATTTACTATTTCAAAAATCCCACTTATCTTAAACTCTTTCCATTCTACGCTGTCTAAACTAACTTTCATCTTTATCATCCTCTAAACCAAACAAATATCCTCTTCCATGAGTTATCATATTGAATTCAAAAGTTAAATAATCTGCCATTGTTTTTTCGAATTCTTCATGGGTTGGAATTTCATCATTAAAATAATAAAAACTATGCAACCATTCATCATTTTCTTCTATAGTTGTTTTTACACAAAATTTACTTGGAGCCTCTATTTCATCATTCCAAACCTTCAAAAGATAAGCTTTTTTATCCTTTGCATGTATGGTTTCAACCAAACCTTTATGTTTTTTTACTTCATAACCATCATCTTCAAAATTTATAAATTTAACCATTTTATCTTTATAATGTGGAATTCCAGCGGTAAAAACCGCTATGCAAGGATTAGTCCCCACTCCATAAAAGGTATTTTTATTTAAAGTAATCACTCCTTCTAAAGTGTGATTTTTTAAGATATTTGCTTTGATTATTTTTTCTTCTTTGCTTTTTCCAGTCATTGCAGATTGAGGGACTATGACTACCACTTTTCCATCTTTAAGTATAGAATTTAATAAATGATCACTGAATGCAATTTCGGTTAAATTTTTATCTATTTTACCTTGAGAATAAGGCGGATTCATAAATCCTATATTGGCTCTAAATTCTTCTTGAAGTTTTAAAGGATTTTGTTTTAAAAAATCCTCATCATTTAAATTACTCTTACCATCTCCCCTTAAAACCATATTAGCCGTAGCAACTGCAAACATAAAAGATTGAAGCTCGAAACCAAAAAGCTGATTTTTTTTAATTTCTTCTTTTTGTCTTTCATTTTTTGCTTGTAATAACATATAATCCATAGCAGTGATTAAAAATCCACCAGTTCCGCAACAAGGATCAAGTACTCTATCAGTAGCTTTTAACTCTACCAAATCACAAAATAATTCCGTAATATGCGTAGGAGTAAGCACTATACCCAAAGTTTGCCCATCTCCACCGCTAAAACGCATAAATTCGCTATAAAAAATTCCTAAATAATCATCAGAATTTTTAATCCTATCGATAGCATCAAAAATATTTTCTTTAATGAACTTTGTATAATGTTTTAAAGGAGTAGAATTTATTTTTAATCCCTTTTTATCAACAATTTCACATATTTCATTGATCTTTTTAGTATCTTTAATAACAGAAAACTGAGCTAAAACCTTATCAAGTTTTACTTCGGGTGCTAAATTTGATCTTTTTAAATTCGATTTTATTAACTCGTAAATCTTAAAACCATCTGTATCTATATCATCATTATTTAGATAATCTAAGGTTAAATTTTTAGTTTTCATTTCATCAAGTGCAAGCAAAATTCCAGCCACAACCAAAGGTTTATTTCTATCATCTAACGCACCATAATTTCTTAAATCTTCATGTAAAACTGCTGCAATTTTTTCAATCTCTTCTTTTTTCTTTTGTTTGCTTGACTCCTCTTTTAAAACTTCTCTTTTATAGTAATCTTCTATGCTTTTTTCATTAAAGAGCATAAAAGTTTCTATGTCTCCTAAAGGCTCTCTAATAAATGCCCCATTATCTATAAACATTGGAGTAATTCTATGTCTTTTGCTATCACCACTTACAGCAATAGCAAAAATTTTCTTATAACTAGTCTGATTTGCAATAATTTGTTTTGCATACCATAATACACCATTGAGTGCGTAATTTTCTATATCTTTTTGATCTTGGGAAATTAAATTTTTCTCATCCCTCTTAATGTGTTTATTTATATCTGCTTTATTTTCTATAACTATAACAAAATCTTTTACTACTCCACAATATTCCGGATATCCTTGCTTATTAGTTCCTTTTTTTGAAGCATTCTTTAAGGCTTCATTTAATTCTTTAATATCTGATCCTTGATAAGTTAAATTTATACCTGCTTCTTCTAAAAGTTTATATACAAATAAATCTGTTTGTGCTTCTTTTTTTGCCATAATTTAACCCTTCTTAAAACCTTACAACCTTAGCACCAAAGCCACCTTGATTGATCGGAGCATCGCTAAAACTTTTTACGCTTTTATGCGTTTTTAAAAACTCTCTTACGGAAAAAGCGAGTTTTCCTGTGCCTATACCATGATAAACGATCACCTCATCAAAACCCGCTATCAAAGCATCTGAAATGAATTTATCAAGCCTTGAAATCGCTTCATCACTTCTAAGCCCGTGCAAATCCAAACTCACGCCCAAATTGCTAGGCTTTGTGATATTTATACTTGTTTTTGGACTAGGTTTAGGGATAGCACCGCTTTTTTTAAGGAGTTTTAAAGGCACACGAAGTTTTATCCCTTCACTTTCCACTAAAGCATCATTTTTAGAAATTCCTACGATTTTTCCTTTAATCTTTTCATATTTTACAAAATCCCCAACTCTTAACTCTTCATTTTGCTCCATACTTGGCAAAACGATATTTTTCTTAAGCTCATTAGCTTTGTTTAAACTTCTTTGTTTTTCTTTAGTTTCTTTTAAGCGTATCGTTTTTTTAGCTTCTTCTATAGCTTGATAAAATTTAAGCTCTAAATCCCTTAGTTTTTGACGAAATTCGCTTTCATTTTTTTCTTTTTGATCTTTTAAAGAAAGTAAAATTTCATCTATTTTTTGTTCTTTTTTGCCTACCTCATCTAATTTTAGCTTTAAATCGAACTCAAGATTGATATTTTTACTCACCATTTCTTCTAAATTTTGCTTATCTTCTCCATAAAGCTCTTTGGCTTTTTTAACTAAATTTGGCGGAATTTGATAACGCAAAGCTGTTTCAAAAGCATAAGATTTTCCTATAGTGCCTTTTAAAAACTCGTATTTTGGTCTTGAAAATTCCTCATCATATAAAGCCGCTATCAATTCAACTTGTTCATTTTCAGCTAAAAGCATAGCAAGGCGTTTATGGTGCGTGGTGATGATGATTTTTAATTTATTAGAAATCAAATGAGAGATCAAAGTACTATACAAGCAAGCCGCTTCTTCAAAATCTGTTCCAAGCTCTATTTCATCTATGCCTAAAAGTAAATTTTTCTTTGTAAAGAGTTTGGAAAAATGGAGCATTCTTCCTGCAAAGGTGGAAATGTCATTTTTCACATTTTGCGGATCTTCAATAATGGCATCAAATTCCTTAAAAGTTCCTATTTTGCTTTCATTTGCATTTATATGCATTGGCAAAAGATGTTTAGCTAAAAAACAAGCGCTTAAAATGCTTTTTAAAAGCATCGATTTTCCACCAGCATTTACCCCAGTAATGATCAAAACTTGCTTTTTAAATTCAAGTGAAACGCTTTTAGGATTTTTTAAAGCTGGATGTGCAAAATCTTTTAAAACAATCTCGTCTGAATTTTTACACAAGAGAAATTCATAATCTTTCTTTTTAGCCATCAAAACCCTAGCGCTATAATGATCAAATAAATCAAAAGCGTTGTTAATAAATTTTAAGAATAATAAATTTTTAGCTAAAAAAATGGAAAAATTTTTAGCATATTCATAATAAATTTCTTCTTTTTGATTTTGCAATTTCTCTAAATCATTTTGCAATTTTTCAACGCCTTCAGGAACGATATAAAAGCCTCCTCCGGTGCTTCTTCCTATAATCTTTGCTTTTATAGCGTGATTAAAACCGCCTCTAACGAGTAAAGATTCTAGATTATTAACAAGATGAATTTGAGTATCCATAAGATAAGGGGTTAAAGATTTGCTATAACAGTATTTTTTAAATTCGGCCTGTATGGCTTCATTTTTCATTTTAAAAGCTGTATTTAAATTGATCAATCTTTCATCTAAGTTTTCCTTTAGCTCGCCTTTATCGTCAAATTTTTCACTAAGTTCTAAAATCCCGCTTGGAAATTCGATTTTTTCAAGCCAAGTTTTCAAATGTGTTTCAAATTTTAAACCCTTTAAATACTTAAAATAACGAAAAATCTTAACAAATTCATAAATTTCTGCTAAATGTAAAACACCTTGTTTGCTCAAATGCATTAAAGCAAAGTCTAATTTTTTTAAAGAAAGCGGGGGCTTAAAATCTATCTTTGAAAGCTCACAAATTCTTTCAAAATGCAAATGAGAATCCCCTTGCAAAAATATATCTTTTTCTCTTGCAAAAAAAGCCTTAAATTCATCCAAATAAGCTTTTAAATCGAGCCTTAAAGCAATATCTTCCATCTATAACTCACATCTTTTTATATCAATAATCAAATTATCTTTTTTTGAAATAAAACTTTGCGTACCGCTTTCATAATTAAAAAATTGATTTGAGACATTTCCTTCTTTACAAACAATATTTTCACCATGGTTGAATTTTTCAATCAAAAGTATTGTTTTAGAATCTTGTTTTGAATTTTTATACTCAAACCATATCGCAAAAGCTATCAAAAATACAAAGAAAAAAAGATAAATTAATTTAAGATTTAAACTTGATTTTTTATTAAGAGCAAAAACAAAAATAGCAAAAAACAAGAAAATAAAAAAATACAGAAAAAGTCTAATCATTAGCTTGCCTTAATTTATTGCTAATATCTCCTGCTCCAAATCCTATAATAAGTCCTTGATCAAAAACTCTTCCTTTATCACTAACTAAAAATTTGCCTTCTCTTTTGATATCTTCTACAAATAAGGCCTTAGGAAAGTATTTTTTTAAATCGATTTCAACTTTTTCTTCCCCTGCAGCATAAACGGGTAAAATCACAAGTTCATCAACCCTATCAAAAGCATGGACAAAATCTTGTAAATTTGCTAACAAACGCGTATAACGATGAGGCTCAAAAATAGCTGTGATCTTAGTATAACCGCCAAGTTTAGCATACTCTTTAGCTGCTTTTAAAGTCGCTTTGATCTCTGTAGGATGATGACCATAATCATCGATTAAAGCTAAGCTTTCATCTGCATGTAAAATGTCAAATCTTTTTTTAATTCCTTGATAATTTTTAAGTCTAGCTTTAATAGTCTCTACATCTAAAAAATTTAAAGCCGCTAAAATAGCCAAAGAAGCATCGATAGCTAGATGATAACCCATTCCTAAAATATCAAAATTCCCAAGATCTTTAAGTTCAAAACTCATTTTAGGCTTAAAATTTTCTATTTTCATGGTGCAATTTTTAATATCTTTGCTAGGATAAAGACGCAAGGCCTCTGCCTTAAAATCTTTCAAAAAATCATCTTCTGCATTGATAACGCGAATTTTTGCCATATCAAGAAATTGCGTATAAGCTTGATGCAATTTTGAAACTTGATTTTCATAATGATCTAAATGTTCCGCTTCAGCGTTAGTAACAATGGCTAAATAAGGATTGGAATTTAAAAAAGAGCTATCGCTTTCATCTGCTTCAAAAATAAGATTTTCGCTTTCTTTATAGATCATATTAGAGCCAAATTCTTTTAAAATAGCACCTATAATCACCGAAGCATCGTCAAATAAAGAAGCTAAAATACTCGATGTAGTGCTCTTTCCATGGGCGCCAGCAACTGCAAAAACACGCTTATCTTGCAAAATAAGCGGTAAGGCCTCTTTTCTTGAAAGGCATTTCATGCCTAAAGATTTAGCGTGTTTAAATTCAGGATTTTCTTCCTTTATAGCCGCTGAATAAATAACTAAATCTTTATTTAAAACATTATCTTGATGATGAGGAATAAAGATCTTTACACCCTCTTTTTCAAGCTTTTTAGTAATCTTACTTTCCTTAAGATCACTCCCGCTAATAACACAGCCTTTTTCCTTTAAAAATCTTGCTAGCGCAGAAATTCCTATACCGCCTATACCAATAAAATGAATTTTTTGCATATTTTAAGCCTTTATTTTAAAAAGCCTAAATTTTAACACTTTTTTACTAAAAAGAAAATATAAGCCTTAGTTTGCCACACCTAAACGTTGAGTCAACTGATAGAAATTTAATTCTTTATAAGATTGAGCAAAATTCTTATGATACGCGTCAAGATCGAAAGCTTTATTGTTATCTTTTAAAGTATTATTATTTTCAAAAAAATATCCTTTATTTCCTATATAAACTCCATCATTATCCGCCCATACAACATCATTAAAAGCAAATTCTAATTTTTTATTTGTAGGTTTTGCAAGCATATTTCTTCCACCAACGCTTAAATAATGAGCATTGCTAAGACTTAAAGCATAAAGAGTAGGAAAAATATCCTTATGAGAACCCAAACGATTTTTATCATAGTAAAGATTATTTTGCAAAATCTTAGGTATGTAAAGATAAAAAGGCACACTATAAGCAAAGGCTTTTTGAGAATTTAAATCAATCCCCATTTCACGAACTCTATGATCTCCAGTAGCTGCGATTATAACACTATCTTTAAATGAACTTTGCTTAACCTTATCTAAAAATTTACCAAATTCATTATTTGCATACGTATAAGCTTTAATGATATTTTCTTGCTTATTTTTATCATAAGGAAGTAAATTAAGCAAAGCTTGTGGGATATTTTCTAGCTTAGGCAAACCTTCTTGTGCGATTTTATAAGGGGGATGATTTGAAATTGTTAAACCGATGATCAAAGTATTATGAGGATTTTTTTGCAATAACTCATAAACTTTTTTATATAAATATTTATCGGCTATCCCATAACCATTTTCACTCGTTTTAGCTTGTTTGTATTCTTTCATCAAAACATTTTCATCAATAATTTCATCAACACCCAAAACACTTAAATAATTTTTAACATTTTGCCATGAACCATTTCCTGCGCTTACAAAAATAACTTTATATCCTGCTTTTTTATAAACAGCAATAGGGGTTAAATCTAAATAAGTTTTTTGAAATTTACTTGTAGAGATATTTTGATATGGACTTATAAAAAACAAATTAGCAAAACTTGGTATCGTGCCATTGTAAGCACTTAAAAATCTTTTAAATACAAAATCTTTTTCAAAATGTGGCTTTAAAGCACCTAAAAAATTATGCTCTTCATTTGAAAAATCTGCCAAATTAAGTCCAAAACTTTCCATTAAATTGATAAAAACACTAGGATGAATTTTTTCAGCTTGTATATTTTTAGGACTTGTGTATAAATTATCAAAAAGTTTATTTTTAAGCTCTTGAGCTTTTAAAGAACTGATTGCCTTAAAACTTTCTTCTTGTCGGTATTGTTTAAAAGCCCAAGAAAAAGCCATAATAGGATTTAGCATAGTATCATTTAAAACGCTAAATTCACTAAAAGAATAATTTTGAACATTGATAGCTACATGCTTAAAAGGACCTCTTAAGGCCACAATATAACTTCCAATTAATATTAAATTTAACAATATCAATATAGGAAATTTTAGCTTAATGGTTCTTAATTTTAATCTTAGAATCTTTAAATTAATAAAAATACACAAAAATCCAAAAATAAACATAAATACAAAAATTTTTAAAATAGGATAATCATTATAAATAATGTCTAAAATAGTTTTTGTATTATCATCTTTTAAGCTAAACATAAAAATATCAAACTTGCTTTTATAAATTTCATAATAATAATATTTTGCATAAGAAAAACCCAAGGAAAGAAAAGAAATGCAAACTATGTAAAAACTAGAAAGTATAAAATAAATTTTAGATATTCTTTCTTTAAAAATACTACTAAATTTTATTTGAGAAAAAAACAAAGATATAAAAGCACATAATAAAAAAGGTAAAAAAGCAACACTTAAAAATCTTATATCGTGAAAAATGCCTAAAAGATACATTTGAGCAAATTCACTTTTATTACTAACTAAATTACTAGGAATAAAACCAATTTGCATCAAAATTCTATTCACTGTAAAAACAATTATAAATAAAAAAGTAAAAATAATAATTTGTAATAGAATTTTTCTCATGCAAAACCTCAAATATAAAAATTATATTATAAGCGCATAAAAATAAATATTTTTATGCGCTTATAATCTTTCAAAACCCTTCGTCATCTTATCAAAACACCAAAGTTTTTTCGCTTCGTCTGATTTCGTAGGCTCAATGATTAGCATTTCTTCTTCGTTACCAAGTCTTTCTTGAATTTCACCAAAAGCGTCAATAAACATAGTATCGCCGTAAAAATTCCAATCCTCTTTAAGCTTACCTATGCGATTAACTCTTAAAATACTGGTTGAATTTAAAAAAGCTCTCATTTTTAAAAGCTCTTCCCATCTTTTTTTGCTTTCAAAGGTTGAAGCCGTAGGGATAATAACCAAATCAATCTTTTTTTGCATGATCATTTTCCAAAAGCCATCAAAATGAACTTCAAAACCAAAAAGTAAAGCACATTTTAATCCTGCATAAGAAAAAGTAAAAAGTTTATATTTGTCGCATTTATTATTAAAAAAACCTTTTTCATTCCAATGACTATAAGGCATCAAAATTTGCTGTTCATAACTTTTTATTCCATTAGGAGAAACCTTTAAACAAAGTTTTTTATAACCCTTGCTTTCAAAGCTAACAAAAGGTGCTATAATTTCTAATTCATATTTTTTTGAAAGGCGTATTAAGCTTTCTTTTTTAGCCTCGCTTTGCTCTTTTATCATGGATTTTGGCATAGAAAGCAATTCGGTAAAAAAACTATTGATGACATATTCACCTAAAACAACAAGATCAGCTCCGCTATCTTTTGAAGCTTTTAAATAATAATCCAATCTTGATTCACTTAAAGCTAAAGTAGGAAATTGCAAGGCTGAAATTTTACTCATCAATACTCTCCACTTCTAATTTTGCTTTTTCTAATTCTTCTCTAGCTTTTTTGATGCTTTCTAGACCCATTTTATATATTTTCACACTTTCATTTAAAGTCAATTCATCATTATTTAATTTATCTAATGCTTCATTAGCTTTTTTTATCTTTTCTTCAAAACTCATTGATTAACCTTATAATTTGGCGCCTCATGAGTTATGGTTACATCATGAACATGACTTTCTTTAAGACCTGCACTTGTAATTTCTACAAATTCGGCTCTAGCTTGAAAATCTTGTATATCTTTAGCGCCCACATAACCCATAGAAGAACGAAGTCCTCCTAAAAGTTGATGCACCACACTTTTAATACTGCCCACATAAGGCACACGTCCTTCTATACCTTCAGGAACTAATTTATCTTGAGCTGTTCCTTCTTGAAAATAACGATCAGAGCTGCCCTTTTGCATCGCTCCAAGCGATCCCATTCCTCGGTAAGATTTGTATTGTCTTCCTTGATAAGTAAAAAGCTCTCCTGGACTTTCATCTGTTCCCGCTAAAAGAGATCCTATCATAACAGAACTCGCACCCGCTGCTAAAGCCTTAGCTATATCACCTGAATATTTAATCCCACCATCAGCAATCACCGGAACTCCGTATTTTTTAGCTTCTATAGCACACTCATCTATAGCTGAAATTTGAGGGACACCCACGCCAGAAACTATACGAGTGGTACAAATACTTCCTGGCCCTATTCCCACTTTTACAGCATCCGCACCCGCTTCACAAAGAGCTTTTGCAGCCGCTGCGGTAGCGATATTTCCCGCGATCAAATCTAAATTTGGATACTTTTGTTTTACAGCTTTTATCGTATCAATAATACCCTTAGAATGTCCATGCGCAGAATCAAGCACGACAACATCAACCCCAGCTTCTACCAAAGCATCGACTCGATCGATTTGTCCTACACCTATAGCAGCACCAACGCGAAGTCTTCCAAAGCTGTCTTTATTTGCATTTGGATATTCTTTACGTTTCTTAAGATCTTTAATTGTGATCAATCCCTCCAAATGACCTTCACTATCTATAATCGGTAATTTTTCTACTTTATTTTTGCTAAAAATTTTTTCAGCATCATCTAAAGTGCATCCTTTTGGAGCAGTGATTAAAGGGGCTTTTGTCATCACATTTTCAACTAAATTAGAATAATCATTTTCAAATCTTAAATCACGATTAGTCAAAATTCCGATCAATTTTCTAGACTCATCAACCACTGGAACACCAGATATTCTATATTCTGCCATAATTTCTAAGGCTTGAGCTATGCTTGATTTTGGACCAATAAAAATAGGATCTATAATCACTCCACTTTCACTTTTTTTCACTCTTTTAACTTCTCTTGCTTGAGAAGCGATATCCATATTTTTATGGATAACTCCAAGCCCACCAAGTCTTGCCATCATAATAGCTGCTCTATGTTCAGTTACTGTATCCATCGCAGCAGAAATCAAAGGCATATTTAAGAAAATATTTTTTGTAAGTTGAGTATGAATTTGAACTTGTTTTGGGAGTATCTCAGAATAACAAGGGCGTAAAAGCACATCTTCAAAAGTTAAAGCACGTTTGACTATATTCATTATTTTCCTTCCTTTATAATATTTTCAAGACTTAAAGCACCATCAAGCAAGGTTTGCTCTTCAAAGGCTTTGCAAACAAGCTGAGCTGAAATATTAAGCCCATCTTTATCTTTACCCACTGGCACACTAATACCTCCAAGACCGGCTAAATTTAAAGAAATAGTATAAACATCCTCTAAATAAACTTCGATAGGACTTTTTTTGGCGTTGAAATCAAAAGCTGTCGTTGGAGCTACAGGCATAAAAATCAAATCACAATCTTTTAAAATTTCTTCATATTTAGCTTTTATAAATGCTCTAGCCTTTTGCGCTTTAATATAATACGCATCATAATATCCACTGCTAAGCACAAAAGTTCCTAGTAAAATTCTTCTTTTTACTTCCTCTCCAAAACCTTCACTGCGGGTATTAATATACATATCTTTAAGATTTTCTATATTTTCAGAACGTCTTCCATAACGCACACCATCATAACGACTTAAATTCGCACTCGCCTCAGCCGTTGCGATAATATAATACGCCGCTATATCATATTTACAATCAAGCATATGTTTATAAACGATTTCATGTCCGTGTGATTTTAACATATCTATAGTTTTTAAAAGAGCTTTTTTAACCTCTTCACTTGCATCATTGATATAATTTTCAATCACCGCAATTCTTAGTTTTTTGTTTGCGTTTAATTGTGATGCTGTTTTGATAAATTCAATATTTGCACTTGTACTATCCATTTTATCATATCCCGCAATAGCATCATATAAAATCGCAGCGTCTTCAACATTTTGCGTTAAAACACCTATTTGATCAAGACTTGAAGAATAAGAAGCCAAACCATAACGACTAACCCTGCCATAACTTGGTTTAAATCCAACACAACCACAAAAAGCAGCAGGCTGACGCACAGAGCCACCCGTATCACTACCTAAACTTGCTAAAGCTAAGCCACCAGCTACAGCCGCGGCACTACCTCCGCTTGATCCCCCTGGAACTTTATTTGGATTTAACGGATTTAGAGTTTTTCCATAATAAGAAGTCGCTGTTGAACTACCCATAGCAAATTCATCCATATTAGTTCGTCCATAAGGAGCAAAACCATTTTTTTTCAAATTCACAATAGCACTCGCATCGTAAGGTGCCACGTAACCTTGTAAAATTTTACTCGCACAGGTTAATTCCCAACCCTTAACACTAATATTATCTTTGATAGCAACAGGAATTCCTTCGCAGCTTTGACTTAAATCTTTACCTAAAAATTGCTCTATGTAAGCTCCTAGATGACTTTCTTTTTTGGCTCTTTCATTTAATTCTTTTTTTAAATTTTGAATTTCTTCTTGAGATAATTTCAAGGCTTCTTTTAAAGTTATCATTTTCTTTCCTTGTATTTTTTTGCATATTTTTTAATCAAAACAATCGATATGCCACAAAAAAAAGCGATTGTAAAAATAGTTATAATCACTACGCTATTTGAAATAGGATGTTCAAACATTTTTCAAAACCTCACTGCAACGCACACAAGGTTCGTTTTCTTTTTGGCTTTCTAGTTTCCAACATCTAGGGCATTTATGTGATATAGCTTTGGCAATTTTAAATTTTTCACCTTCAATTTCAAATTCGCACAAAATTTCGCCAAAGCCATCTTTAGCATCACTCACCATAAACCAATCATTTAATTCATCTTTTGGTATAAAATCAAAACGCTTAGAATCTGTGATAAGGTTAAGTTCTAAAGTTGATTTTATTAATTTATCTTTTTTAAGTGCATCGATTTTTTCAAAAAATTTCTCACGCACATTGAGTAAAAATTTATCATCTATGTCGAAGTCATACTCAAATTTTTCTTTCAAACTAAGATCAAAAACATCTACAATATTGTCTTTAATCAAATCATTAGCATGTTCTAAAGCCTCATCAACGCTATAAGTTAAAGTTGGAGCAAGTAAATTTAAAAGTTCTTTAGTGATTAAAGCCATTGCTACTTGAGCTGATTTTCTACGATCGCCATTTTTAGCATCACAGTACAATCTATCTTTACTGATATCAAGATAAATTCCACTTAAATCCGCACTTAAAAAATTTAAAAGCATATTAAAGCCTTTAGCAAATTCATAAGCTAGGAAATTTTCTTTAACATTTTTAAACACATAAGTTGCACGCGTGAGTATCCATTTATCTATAAAGCTAAATTCATTAATTTGTAAATTTTGCAAATCATTAATGTTCGCAAGTAAAAACCTTATAGTATTTCTTATTTTTCGGTATTGCTCGCTTACTTGTTTTAAGATATTATCAGAAATTTTTAAATCACTTGAATAATCACTTAAAAGTATCCAAAGTCTTAAAATTTCAACCCCGTAAGTTTTGGCTACATATTCAGGTGCTATCACATTACCTTTAGATTTGGACATTTTTTGCCCTTTTTCATCTGTAGTAAATCCATGGGTTAAAATGCTTTCATAAGGAGCGATTTGTTTAATAGCGCTTCCAATAAGCAAAGAGCTTTGAAACCAACCTCTATGCTGATCGCTTCCTTCTAAATACATATTAGCTCTTTTTTCTCCAGCGTCATAAATTCCGCTATTTAAAACCGCATTCCAAGTGCTTCCACTATCAAACCAAACATCTAAAATATCATAAACTTTTTCTAAATTTTCTGGATTATATTTTGAATTTTCAGGAATTAAATCTTTAATTTCAAATTCCCACCACGCATCGGCTCCATGTTGTTCAAAAATATTGGCTACAAAATCAAAAAGTTCAGTATCAAAAATCACTTCCTTGGTGGTTTTATCCCTAAAAAACGCTATAGGCGTCCCCCAATCCCTCTGACGTGAAATGCACCAATCAGGACGATTTTCAACCATAGATCCGATTCTTTTTATACCGCTTTGTGGATAGAATTTTGTTTTTAGAATTTGTTCTTTTGCGCATTCTCTTAAAGTTTTACCCTCTAAAAGTGCTTCATCCATTAAAATAAACCATTGTTTAGTTGCTCTATAAATGACAGGTTTGTGAGTTCTCCAGCAAAACGGATAAGAGTGTATAAATTTGGAAGAATGCAATAAAGAATCACCCAAAAGTTCTAAAATTCTTTCATTGGCCTTAAAAATATGAAGCCCTATAAATTCATTTAGTAAATTTTCTGGCAAAAGTTTTTTAGTCCTTAAAGTTTCATCATAACACCCTCCATCATCCACAGGCATTAAAACTTCAATACCATATTTTAAACAAGCATAATAATCATCTTCGCCATGGCCTGGAGCGGTATGCACAAGCCCACTTCCACCATCCATTAAAACATGCTCACCCATAATCAAAGTGGATTTTCTAAAATTTAAAGGATTAATCGCTTCCAATCTTTCAAATTCTTTTGCACTAAGCTCTTTTTGCACCTCTCCTTTTGTTAAACCTTTTTCTACCATACTTTTAAGCAAAGCACTTGCAAAAATAAAGCCCTCTTTAGTGATCACATAATTTTCATTAGGATTTAAAGCAATGGCTTGATTAGCCACTAAAGTCCAAGGTGTAGTTGTCCAAATAACTGCACTAGCTTTTGAAACTCCTATTTTTTTACAAGCATTTTCATCCAAATTAAAAGCTACAAAGATAGAATAATCCTCTTTATCTTCATATTCTACCTCAGCTTCAGCCAAAGCTGATTTTGCAGCCCAACTCCAAAAAACAGGTTTAGAACGCTCACAAAGCAATCCTTTTTTAGCAATTTCGCATAAAGTTCTATAAATAGCGGCCTCAAATTCAAATTTCATCGTAAGATAAGGCTTATCCCAATCCGCTATAATGCCAAGTTTTTTAAACTCTTCTCTTTGAATATTGACAAATTCATCAGCATGTTTTCTGCAAAATTCTCGGATCTCTTTTTTACTTAGACTTTTCTTCTTTTCACCAAGTTTAATTTCAACCTGCTGCTCTATAGGCAAGCCGTGACAATCCCAACCTGGAGTAAAACGAATTTTTTCTCCGTTAAAATAATGTAATTTAATAATCGTTTCTTTTAAAATTTTATTTAAAGCATGACCAATATGAATATGGCCATTTGCATAAGGAGGACCATCGTGCAAAGTAAAGGTATCGTAAGTATCTTTACGCTTTTGTTTCATTTTCTTATAAGCATAATTTTGATTAAACCATTTTTCAAATCTTTTAGGTTCAAATTCTGCCAAATTAGCACGCATTGAAAAAGTGGTATTTGGCAAAAGCAAGGTATCTTTATAATCCATAATTTTCCACCTAAATTTTTTATAATCTCAAATTTTACTAAAATTAGTTTAAAATTTAGCTATAATTACACAAAAAAGGGAAATTTTATGAAACATTTACTTTTTCTTATTGGCGATGAATTGGCAATGAATGATGATTATAAGGATTATATTTATCGCTCTTATGAAAAAAAATTTAAAGAAATTTGCGAAATTCGTTTTCAAAATAAAACCGATAAGGAATTACCTTTTTTACTAGAAAAACTTTTAACAGAATATGACTTTATAACCCTTTTTACCACATCTAATCATTATGCAACCATAGCTAAAATTCTTGCAACACTCAATGAAGATGCTTTGGTTTTAAAAGAGGATAATCTAGTTCCCGATAAAGCTTATTTTTCTAAAGATAGTTTTGTATGCGATTTTATCCATTCAAAAATCAATGTTATAAAAACTACGATAGGCAAAAAACTTCCGGAACTTCTTGGAAATATACAACCTAATTTTACCTACTTTTGCCTTTTTGGGATTGATGATGAAAGCGCAGTTGTGCTTCTTGATGCCTTAACAAAATCTTATGAAGTTAAAATCAAAACAAGCAAAATACTAGATAATCTCACACTCATTAAAGCCACTTGTCCTAATTTTGGAAAATTAGATGGGTTTTTAACCAGTATTAAAAATCTTTTTGGACAAAAAGTATTTTTAGGAAAAAATCCTTTGGAATTTATTATTTCAAAACTTCTAGAAAAAAACTTAAAAATTTCCTTTGCTGAAAGTTGCACAGGTGGGCTTTGCGCTAGTATACTTACTAAATTTAATGGGGTGAGTCAAATTTTTGAAGGATCGATTATAAGTTATTCTAATCGTTTAAAACATGAATGGCTAGGCATTGCAGAAGAAAATTTACAAAACAAAAGAGAATATAGCGAACGTTGTGTGTATTTTATGTTAAAAGGAATTTTTAAAACAGCCAAACCTGATTTTGCCTTAGCTATCAGTGGGGTAACCGGAGAAAATGATGAAGGTGCGATAAAATCGGGTACTGTCTACATAGGGGCGATGTTTAAAGATGGAACATTTGTGCAAGAAATTCTTCATTTAGATGGAGATAGAGAATTAATGCAAAAACAAGCTGTGATGGCAACTTTTTGTTTATTATTAAAACTCAAGCCAGAAATTTTTGAATTTTAATTTTATGAATGATTAAACTTTAATAACCTATAATTAATTTAGCTTAAATTACATTAAGGAATTAATTATGAATTTTAAAGACCTTATTTTAAAACGCCATGCTTGTAAATTATTTAGCGATAAGAAAATCAATCAAAATGACTTAAATTTTATCCTAGAAAGTGGAATTTTAACTCCGAGTTCCTACGGCCTTGAACCTTGGAAATTTATTGTTTTTGAAAAGCAAGAAGATAATTTAAATCTTTCTAAATTATGTTTTGATCAACAAAATGTCGCTAGCGCGAGCCACAATATCGTTTTTTAGCCAGAAAAGATTTGCAAAGCAAAGATGCTTTTATCCAAAAACAAGTGCGTCGATTTGCTGATTCTGATGAAGAAAAATTTCAAAAAATTTTACAAATTTACACTCAAAAAACCAACACTATGGATGATAAACAGCTCTATCATTATGCCCAACTTCAATGCTATCTTGCAATGATGCAAATGTCTTTAGCTGCTATAAGTTTAGGAATTGATTCTTGTATGATAGGTGGCTTTGACAAAGAAAAAATAGATCAATTTTTAAAATTAGAATATCCTTTTGAAACAGCGGTTGTATTAGCCCTTGGATATAGAGCGCAAGAGCCAAAACACACAACCAAACGCTTAAATTTTAATGAAGTTGTTGAATTTTATAAGGAGAAATAATGAAAGAACTAGATATTTTCAAACATCGATATTCTTGTAGAAATTTTAAAAATGAAAAATTAAATCCACAAGATCTAAAAAATATATTAGAAGTTGCTAGATTAAGTCCTAGTTCTTTAGGTTTAGAACCTTGGAGGTTTTTGGTTGTGCAAGATGAAAAGAAGAAAGAAGAATTATTTCAAATTTGCAATCATCAAAATCATGTTAAAAATTGTTCTGCTTTGATCATCATTTTATCAAGACTTGATTTCTTAGATTATTTTGAAGAAAAACTAAGAAAAAGAGATATGGAAGAAAAAGAAATTCAAAAACGTCTAGATATCTATATGCCTTTTTTAAAATCTCTAAATCGTGAGCAAAAAATTGCCTACGCTAGAGAGCAAGCTCATATTGCCTTAGCAGGTATACTTTATAGTGCTAATGCCTTAAATATAGCTAGTTGTTCAATAGGAGGTTTTGATAAAACTAAACTTGATTCTTACTTAAACCTTAACACTCAAAAAGAAATAGCAACATTGGTTGTAGCTTTAGGCTATTCTAATGATAAAAATTTACCACAAAAAAATCGCTTTGATTTTGATGAAGTGGTTCAATTTTTATAGCCAAATAAAAAAATAGAATTAAAATTCTATTTTTACCATTACTTTGCTAAAATTCTATATAATTTTTTAAATTTTATAAAATTTAAGGTCTTATATGAATTTACCCAATATTTTAGCATTTTTAAGGATTATGCTAGCTCCTTTATTTTTTTTCCTGCTCACTCATTCTTTTGAAAAAATAGATCAAAGTTGGATTAATTATTTTGCCGCTTTAACATTTTCTTTAGCTGCAATCAGTGATTTTTTTGATGGTTATATCGCAAGAACTTGGAATCAAACAACAAAACTAGGAGGTATTTTAGATCCTTTAGCCGATAAAATGCTTATCTTGGCAGCTTTTTTAGGATTATTGATGATAGGAAGAGCAAATGAGTGGATTATTTATCTCATACTCGTTCGCGAATTTTTCATCACAGGATTTCGCGTAGTTATGGTCAGTGAAAATTTAAACGTCAATGCCTCATTTGCAGGAAAATTAAAAACAACCTTTCAAATGATAGCCATAGGTTTTTTAACAATGCAATGGACAGGGGGACAAATTTTGCTTTATATTGCCTTTGTTCTAACTCTTTATTCTGGTTTTGAATACGTTTTAAGCTATATGAAGCAAAACAAAGGAAAATTACAATGAAATCTTTATTTTTTTTAATTTTAATACTTATACTTGGATTTAAATTTTATTCTATTGAATTTTTAGCAACAATTTTAGTGATTTCTTTTTTAATCTTTTTTCATGAACTCGGACATTTTTTAGCTGCAAAATCTCTAGGTGTTAAAGTGGAAATTTTTAGCATTGGTTTTGGAAAAAGTCTTTTAGAATTTAATTTTAAAAATACCATTTATCGCTTAAGTACTTTACCTTTTGGAGGCTATGTCAAACTTAAAGGACAGGATGATATGCGTCTAGGTTTTGAAAATTTAGATCCTGATAGTTATAGTATTTTACATCCTTTAAAGAAAATTTATATTTTATTTACTGGGCCTTTTTTCAATCTCCTTTTAGCTTTTATACTTTATATTCTCATCGGAAATTTAGGGATACAAAAATTATCAGCACAAATAGGCGCAATTGCGCCAAATTCTGCTGCACAAATAGCCGGAATGAAACCTGATGATACAATTTTATCCATCAATGGGGTTAAAATTCAAAGTTTCGATGAAATTTCAAAACACCTAAATTTACAACCTTTAAATATTGTAGTTGATAGAAATGGAGAAAAAATCAATTTTAATCTTACCCCAAAAATAGGACAAGGATATAATGATTTTGGCCAATTAGTTCCAAAAGCACAACTTGGAGTAAGTCCAAAAGGCACTAATGTATTGGTTTTTCACACAGGGTTACAAAGCTTAAATTATGCTTTAGATGAAAGTATCAAAGCCTCAACGCTTATTGTTAAAGGTATAGCAAAACTTATTGTTGGAGATGTAGAAGCTAAAAATTTAGGTGGCATTATCACAATGGCTAATATCACCTCAAAAGCGGCGCAAACAAGTTTTACACTCCTCTTATTTATCGCTGCTTTAATTTCAATCAATCTAGGAATTTTAAATCTTTTGCCTATTCCTATGCTTGATGGAGGACATATACTGTTTAATATTTATGAAATTATTTTTAGACGCAAAGTACCAAAAAAAGCTTTTGAATATCTAAGTTATGGAGGAATGGCTATACTTTTAAGCTTGATGCTTTTTGCTACTTTTAATGATATTTTAAGAGCTTTACAATGAGCCAAAATTTTACCTATCCTTTGCCCGATTTTTCAGACCCTAAAAAGTATTATTTTTTGGCGTTATTCTCGTTTTTGGGCTAGAAAACTCTTACATTTTTCTCGAATAATTTTTTTTATTAAAACACTCAATGAAGAAAAAACAATCATTTAAAATATTTTTTTCAAGAAAGACCTTATGCCTGTTATAATGTCATTAGAAGATTTTGCGATAAAAGCTTTAGTGCCAATGATAGAATTAAAACTTTACTTTATGATGTTGATAAAGGATTGAAAATATTCACTTTTCTTCCAGAAAAGAAAAGCATTTTTACACTTAAAGATGAAGAAAATACTTTTGAAATCGATCTTGATCAAAATTATCATGTTTACGAGGAGGGTTTTTGGGCAATTAAACTTAATACTCAAGTCATTTTACAAGCAAGTTTTTGCTTTACTTTGCAAAATAATATTTTAATCGCTTGCATACAAGACTATAAGCATGAAAATTTAGATTCTTTGAAAATCAATAAAATTTGTACTAATTTTTTTGGATTAAGACCTATAGATTTAATCATAGAATGCATTAAAATTTTAACTAAATTTTTAAATTGCGATACCACACTCGGTATTCATGAAAAAAAATCAAATTCGATCCAAAAAAGGACAAGATAAAGGTTATTATGCAAATTATAAAAAATTTGGCTTGAAGATGGTGGAGAGCTTATAAAAATCAATAGACGCAATTATTATAAACTCTCTCATTTGAGAAAAAAATTGAAGAAATTCCGAGCCAAAAACGCTCTATGTATAAAAAGCGTTTTGCAATACTTGATGAAATTGAGAAAAAAATCAATGAAATTTTTTCTAAATAATGCTTTTTAAATACTGAACACTTTTCTCACAACCTTCTTTTTGTAGCTTTAAAAGCTTTTCTAATTGCTCGTTAGAAACCTCTTGAGGATAATAATATTGCATAGCTTTTAAGCCTTCAAATAAAGGTTTTTCGATTTTAAAAGCACCCTCGCCTAGCTCAGCAACCCCGCCAGTTCCTTTCTCTCTTTTAAAAGTTGCACAATAAGGATAACATTGCTCTATATTAATACGATCTAAACCTTCACTTCTTAAAATTTCCACACAAGCTTTAATATCAATATTTCCTTCACCCAAAGGTACACCACAAACATAATCCACCCCATCTTCGCTAAAAACAATGTGATCCTTACAATGCGTACTAAAAGTATATTTTGCCATATCTTTACAAGCTTTAATGGGATCTTCATAGGCCATCATTGAGTTTCCAAAATCATATAAAAATCCTATTCTAGGATGATTAATTAAAGCCAATAATTCAAGTAAATCACCTGAAGTCTGATATTCATGATTTTCTATAGCGAGCTTTAAGTCGTATCTTTCCAAAATGTCAATTAAGACCTTAATTTCATCCGATGAGCTTAAAAATTCTTCTTTATTAAAAAGCGCTGTGATCTTAGAATCATCAAAGCTACCATCACTCGCATTTTTAACTTTTTTACTTTTATCGGTTAAAGGCACATAAGATCTAATAATCTTAGCATTTAAAATTTGTGCTACTTTGGCAATTTTTTCAAATTTATTTTTATCAAAACCTTTAGCATCAATTTCACAATACATATCATATTCATCAAGTTTTGCTTTAATCCTGTTAAGGTGATGTTCTTCATTGCTTCCTAAACACCCCCATTCCTCATCCAAGCCAAAATCTTTAATGATATTTATAATTACCCCATCACAACCTAACTCTTTTGTAAAATCAATATAAGAAAATATATCCATTCTACCATTTTGAAACCATAAATGCATACTTTCACTCTCTAAACCAATTTTCATTTTTAATCCTTAATTATTTTTTTCTTAGCTATCATTTTTAATAAAATAGTTGTCACCACAACGCCACAAATTGCAAAAAATCCCATCAAACCAAAAACAATTCTATATCCTAATAAACTTTTATCAAAGTGATCAATAATAAAGCCATATAACGCAAAGCAAAAAAGTTGAGGGGAGTATCCAAAAATACAAGCAATACTCATAGCTGCCCCACTGATTTCTCTAGGAATTTTAATCTCATCTACAGGGGCAAAAAACGTTGCACGCATAGTAAATACAATCGCTCCAAAACCTAAAGTTAAACACATTCCAAAATAAATATTTAGTTTTTCATGTGGCATTAAAATAAAAATTAAAATCGCAAGAACTGCTAAAATTAAAGCAAATCTTAAATATCTAGTAGAAGAATGAAATTTTTTATCTGCCAAATATCCACCTATAGGGCCACCGACTAATTTTAGAGTGTATTGATTAATGATTCCATAGGCTCCAACTAAAGCTACTGGCATACCGTAAATATCTTTTAAAAAAGGTATAAATGAAGTCAAGCCACAGTATATGGAATAAATGGTAAAAATAGTTAAAGAAACCACCCAAATTTCAGGAGTTTTTATAGCCTTTATCACTCCATTCCAAGCGGCCTTATTTTTACTGATTTCATTACCTTGTTCATCTGTGGTATTGATCTTATCATCATCAAGCAATAAATAAGCCAAAACACCCGCAATAATCACACAAATACTATAAAAAAGTATAGCAGCCTTTAAACCACCTGCTCCTGATCCTAAAAGTAAAAAAATCCCCAAAGCACTAAAGGCAACAATAGTATCTACCACACCTCTTCCAGCTTCCAAAAAACCAAAAAGTCTTCCTTGCTGTGTAGAATCCCCAAGCAATCGGATCGCCTTTAAAAGAACAGGCCAATAAATCACCTCGCCAAATAAAGCTAATAATCCCCAAGCGATTAAAATACCATAAAATGATGGAAAAGTGGAAATATAAATTCCAACTAAACCAACACATACTAAGGAAAATGGAATAAGGATTTTCTTAGAAAATCTATCTGCTATATAAATTGAAGCGAAATTTCCAACCGTTTGAACTATGCCATAAACTGAAAGTGCAAGACCAATTTGAGTATTACTAAGTCCCATAAAATCTTGCATAGGAACATAAAAAGCATCTTTTAAAGAAGAGAGTTTAAAGACGGTCCCTCCTCCTATGACTAAAATAATAAAAGTAAACCAACGAATAGGTTTTGTCTGCATAGTATTCTCCTAATCAACAGAATCATTAATTATCTTAGCACAAAAAACATCATTTGAATAAATTTAAAACATATTTTAATTAAATTTAAATAAATAATGTTACCTTTGGTAATATTTCATCCTAATCAAGCATAAATTAAGTATATTTTGATATAATTAAAAGTTTGCATAGTTAAAACTTTGCGAAAATCCTTGCTCATTTATGGGCTTAATATCCACAAGGAGAATTTATGAAACATTATGAGGTTTTATTTATTTTAAAACCAACTCTTACAGAGGAAGAAGTTAATGCTAAGTTGGAATTCGTAAAAGAAGTCCTTGCAAAGAATGGTGCAGAAATTGAAACTGTTGTTCCAATGGGTACTAGAAAACTCGCTTACAAAATTAAAAAATATGAGCGTGGAACTTATTTTGTCATTTATTTTAAAGCTCCTCCTAAATTAATTGCTGAGTTAGAAAGGGTTTTAAGAATCACAGAAGAAATTATTAGATTTTTAATCGTAAAATATGAAAACAAAAAAGAGATTGCGGCTTGGGAGAAACTAAGTCATGGTATCAAGCAGTCTAAAAAAGAGATTAAACCTTTAGATACCCCTGAAATTCAATAAGGAATACAATGTTTAACAAAGTTGTTTTGGTTGGCAATCTTACACGCAATATAGAAATGCGTTATGGGCAAAATGGTAATGCGATCGGTGCTTCAGCTATTGCTGTAACCAGACGTTTTACTGTAAATGGAGAAAAAAGAGAGGAAACTTGCTTTATTGATATCAGCTTTTATGGTAGAACAGCAGAAGTCGCAAATCAATATCTTACAAAAGGATCAAAAATTTTAATCGAAGGGCGTCTAAGATTTGAACAATGGAGTGATCAAAATGGTCAAAATCGATCAAAACATAGTGTCCAAGTTGAAAATATGGAAATGCTAGGAGCAAACAATACTCCTCAAAATAGTGGAAATTTTGGTAATTCATATGCAAATTACGAAAATCAAAGCTATGATCCTTATGCAAGTCAAAGCAATTTTGAAAAGGCTCCGCAAAAAATGCAAAATTCCAATCAAAACCAAGAAAAAATCAAAGAAATTGATGTCGATGCTTATGATAGCGACGACACAGATTTACCATTTTAAAAAGGATTAATTATGGCAGAAAAAAGAAAATATTCTCGCAAATATTGCAAATACACTGAAGCAAAAGTTGAATTTATAGACTATAAGGATACAGCTATGTTAAAACATGCTCTATCAGAAAGATTTAAAATTATGCCTCGTCGTTTAACAGGCACAAGTAAAAAATATCAAGAAATGGTTGAAGTAGCGATCAAACGCGCTAGACACGTTGCACTAATTCCTTATATAGTTGATAGAAAAGAAGTAATCGGCAATCCTTTTGAAGGATTGTAATAAAAAGCAAAGGTCAAAAAAAACCTTTGCAAAAATCTTATAAATATAAAAATTATAGAAACCAAAAACTAGAATCCCAACTTGAAAAAATAAAAAAATTTAGAAACAATACTGAAAAAATCAATGAAATAAGATCACTAGACGCTTATTTTGCAACAAGAGAAAATCAACTCGGATGGCTTAATTCTTTATTCACTCCAAGCAGTGCGATGTTAGCTGAGGTTACAATGTTTAAAGAGGCTTCAGGTGATAAAGATGAGCAAAAAGAAAATTTCATTAAAGCCACTAAAAAAATATAGAAAACACAAAAGAGGCTATTTCAAAAGGTGATATACAGGCTAATAAAGATGATGTAACGGATAGTTCTTTAGGTTGGTTAGCAGGTAAATTAGTTTGGATGATGTTACCCGGGGTGTCAGCTATTAAAAGATTTTATAATGGATAATGTAGCAAAAATTACTTCAATAGTTTCAGCCGCAGCTGCTTCATATTTTCCAATAATAGGAAGTATAGGTGGAGCTATTCTAGGATATATAGTAGGCACCGCAACTTCAACAATATCAGGTTATTATATAGCAATAATGCTTATAGAATGGACTTTTCAAAAAGTTCCTTTATTAGTTTTGTTATAGCTTTTGTAACGTATTTAGTATCTTTAATTAAATATTTCTATACCTCTCCGTTTGTGGTGGCTTTTTCTTTAGCTACAAAGCGTATGGATAAAAATTATAGAGTTTTTAATCAATGGTATAGCCATATTTTTAAAACCAACTTTAATTATTTTATTTATATATTTAGCTTTATTTGTTAATGTTTTAGTAGATGAAATTTTCTTATTTATTTCAGTGGAGCAATTTACAGGCATAATCACAAGTATTTATAATTTTCATACCAACTTTATCGTTGGTGCGATTACAGGATTATTAACTATATTTGCTAAAATCGCTTCAGCTATAATAATGTGGAATTTGATCATTAAAGGACCAAGTTGGGCTTTATCTTTGGTTGGAATAGATGGAAAACAAAGTGAAATGATTTCACAAGGAATGGAAAATACTCTAAATAAAAGAGCAAATATCGTTTGATATTTACTCTTTTTTTATCTTATAGTTAAATTTATAATAATGTTGATACTTTACAACCAAACCAACAATTCCAATATCTTTCATGATCTTCTAAATTTTTCAAATATATTTTATAGTTATAGTTATCACTTGGCTCAAAAAATAAAGCAAAAAAATCAAAGCAAAACGAAAGATAAAATATATAAGTTGAAAATGCTATAAATAATATGACAAATGGAATATTAAATTTATATGCTTTATATCTATATTTAGATTTAAAGATAAGTAAATAAACAGAAAAGAAAAGTATTAAATAAAATAATTCTATTAAAAACAATATATAATGTCCAAAACCAACATAGTAAAAGGGCATGATTGCATCAAAATAAGAAAGCCTACTATCTCTAATTGAATAATTAATCAATTGTAAGATAAAACAAATTATAAAAGAAATAATAAAAACTACAATAGCTATTTTTTTTAATTTTTTCTTTTCATCTTCGCTCAGATATATACTTTTCATAAGGGATAAGGTAAAACCAAAAGTAAAGAAAAGCGAAATAAAGCCAAGAATAATTCTAGCAAGTATTCCTGTTTTAGCAATATAACTTGATGTAAGCGGTTCAAATAGCAATAAAAATATAAATGTCATACCTACAGAACCTACAAGCAATGAAGTGCATTGCTTTGAAAGTTTTTCTTCTAGCATTTTAATATCCCCTTTCCTCAAGCCACTTTTTCAAAGCGTCATTAAAAATAAAACCTCTAGTTTCATATCTTCTAGCTTCCTCTTTAATAAATTTCTCTAATCGCTCATTAAGTTCAATATCTATTAAAACATATTTTCCTATTGATTCATTTTTTTTATTTTTGTTTTTTAAATTTTCTGTTTCTCCTTCAGCTTTTTCAAGAAATTCTTGAGCTTTTTTTTATTTTATCCATTTTAGCAAAAGGATTTTGTTTTTCTTTCATTGTTACTCCTTAACAAAATTTAATAAATCTAAATACAAATTATTAATTTCTTCTTTAGCTTTATTATTATCATTTAACTCACCTACACCCTTACCACTGAAAACAACATTTCGATAAACTTCTCTTTCATAAATAATCGTATCTGCTATTTTAACATTTTCTCCTAGATCTTTAGCTTCAAGATATTCTCTAAATTTTCAATCTTTACTTCAAAAAACCCTATAGATTATGTTTTTATTTTACCAAAGCATATTTTAAAACCTCATCAAAACTCTTCACGGCAATTATTTTCATATTGTCCTTAACTTCGCTAGGAATATCTTTTAAATCTCTTTCATAATTTTTCTTTGGAATTAAAGCAATTTTTATATCAGCCTTATAAGCAGCAATGAGTTTTTCTTTTAAACCTCCTATAGGCAATACATTTCCCGCCAAGTCAATCTCACCCGTCATTGCTACATCAGCACATACTTTTTTATCGCTAAAAACTGAAGCAATTGCAGTACTTATAGTAATACCTGCACTTGGTCCATCTTTAGGGGTTGCACCATCTGGAACATGAATGTGCAAATCATAATGATCATAAACATTACCTTTAGAATCTAAGATAAATTTTTTAGGAACTTTGATTTTACCTTGATCGATCAAAACTTTAATCACGCTAAAAGCGATTTTAGCTGATTCTTTCATCACGTCGCCTAAGCTTCCAGTTAGGGTTAAATTTCCTTTACCTTTTATCTTAATCGCTTCAACTTTTAATACATCACCACCCACACTTGTCCAAGCCAAACCATTAACCTGTCCTATACGGTTTTCTCCATCATTTTTTTCAATCTCAAAAACCTTTTTATCTAAAAATTCCTCTAGATTTTTAACATTAATATTTACTTTTTTTATCTTTTCTAAAAGTAATTTCTTTGCACTTTTTCGACAAATTTCAGCTACCTTTCTACGTAAATTTCTCACACCTGATTCTCTAGTGTATTCGCTAATAATAAGTTCTATAGTTTCATCATTTATACTTAATTCACTAGCTTTTAATCCATGTTTTTTAAGCTCATCTGGAATAAGATATTTTTTAGCAATATGAAATTTCTCATTAGGCGTATAGGAACTAAGCTCTATAAATTCCATCCTATCTCTTAAAGGTGCTGGAATATTGCTTATATCATTTGCGGTAGCTATAAAGATGATCTTACTTAAATCAATATTGAAATTTAAATAATAATCTCTAAATTTTGAATTTTGCTCTAGATCAAGAATTTCTAAAAGAACAGCACTCGGATCCCCTCTAAAACTTCGGTTTAATTTATCTATCTCATCTAAAACAACCACTGGATTAATTTGCTTTGCTTCTATAAGTCCTTGAGTAATACGTCCTGGCATAGCTCCTATATAGGTACGACGATGTCCTCTTAATTCATTTACGTCCTCAAGCCCACCTAAAGCAATGCGAATAAGTTCTCTTTTTAACGCTTTTGCAACCGAATTAGCCAAAGAAGTTTTTCCTACACCTGGAGGACCATAAAGACAAAGTATAACTTTAGCCCCATCTTTATCAGAAACCGAACGTTTTTCTAAAAGCTCTTTAACAGCAAAATACTCCTCTATACGCTCTTTTGGCTTATTTAAAGCATAATGATCGTTATTTAAATGCTTAGATACTTCTTTAATATCAAGCTTTTTTTTGGATATTTTTTCAAAAGGAATATCTAAGGCTGTTTCAATGTAAGTTTGTATCATAGATGCTTCAGAATTATCCTGATGAATACGATCAAATTTATCAATTTGTTTTTTAATTTCTTTAAAAGCATCTTCATGCATAAATTTTTTCTTATTTTCTAATCTTTTATAGTATTCTCTAACCTCATCTTCTTTTTGAGAATCACTTCCTAGCTCTTTTTGAATTTGCCTGAGTTGTTCTTTTAAAAAATACTCTTTATTGACCTTATCAATACGAGAATGGACTTTATTTTTAATTTCTTTTTGAATTTTATTTGCTTCAATTTCTTGAGCTATTAAATCAATTAATTTTAAAAGTTTTTCTTCTAAATTGGTTAAAATGAAAAAATTATAAGCATCTTGTTTTTTAATACGTATGATATTTAAAACTAAATCGCAAATTCTAGAAGCATCCATTCCCTCATCAATAGTTCTAAGCAAATCAGGAGAAAAATAATGGCTGATATTAGCCAATGCTTTGATTTTTTCTTTTAAAACTCCAAGCAAGGCTTCTTTTTTAGTGTTATCCAAAGGTTCTTCTTCGATTAAATTTATAGTTGCCTCTAAAGGTTTATTTGAAATTGGTTTTATAATCCTAGCTTTAGCATAACCTTGAAATAGTATCTTAACTCTTCCATCAGGCAAAGGCACTTTTCTCATAATAGTACCCACAACGCCACAATCATAAATTTCATCAAAAGTTCTTCCGTTTTCAAATTTAGAAGGAGCAACAAAAAGCATAGAATCTTTTTTAATTGCAAGATCTAAGGCTTTCATATTTTCAGAATCATTGATAAAAATAGGTGTGATCATAAAAGGATATAAAAATAATTCATCTTCTACCAAAACAGGCAAATCAGCTGGATATTTTTGTATGTCTTCTATTTGCATTATTTTCCTTTAAAATTAAAATTTTTCAAATATGCTTCTATACCAAGGAAGTTCCGGTTTTATAATACTTTGTTTATAAAATTCACTTTCCCTTAGTTTTTGCTCGTAAATTTCTGCACTTTGAGTGCGTCCAGTTCTATAATATAAATCTTTTATCGTATCATTAAGATAAAAAACCGCTAAGTTAAATTTAGTCAGCATAGTTTGCACCAAAGGATTATATTCTGTATCAGGATAATCTTGTAAAAAATCACTGATTTCTTTTTGACTCTCAAGCATTAGCGCTTGATTTCGATTTGGCACCCCAAAAGCATCAAATTTAGCCTTTATTTTTAAATAACGTATATAATCAGCGTTACGAGAGCTACCAAATTTTTTATTATATTCATCCAAATAAAACTCAGCCAATTGATACTCTTCTTCATCAATATGAGCTTGCGCTAAAATAATAAGTGTAGTTTCTAAAAGCGGGTTAGAAACGTGCTCACTAGCCATACCATTATAATGCTCATCGGCTTTTTCCAAATCTTTATCTTGTAAATCTTTGATGATTTGTTTATACCATTCTTTTGCGGTTAAATTGTATAAACCCTCGTTAGTCTTTACGCTACACGAGCTTAAAAAAATTCCTATTAAAATAAAAAGAAAAAGTTTTTTTTTCATTAATTTATACCTTTTAAAATATCTTAATCAAAATCATTATTTTACGATTATTTTTTGTAAATTATAATAAATTTAGATAAATAAATTTAAAATTTGGAACTAATATTGCTTATTTTATGGTAGAATAATGATTATAAATCTTGAGGAGAAAAAATGACCTTAGCTGTTAAATGTCCCATTTTAGGTTTTGAAGAAACTAAAAATATGGAATTTTCAACTATAGATGAAGTATTTGTAAGATTAAAAAGTCTAGATGGTAAAAATTTTTCATTTGTACTTATCAACCCTTATCTTATAAGACCTGATTATGAATTTGATATACCAACCTATTATCAAGAATTACTTTCTTTAACACCTGATTCTAATATGAAAATTTATAATATAGTAGCTATCGCTAAAAGCATAGAAGAATCTACTGTAAATTTTTTAGCCCCTGTGGTTATCAATCTTGATAATAATACCATGGTTCAAGTTATACTTGATACAGTTAATTATCCTGACTTTTTCCAAGCTGATCAAATTTCTAATTACATTAAAAAAAATGAAAACAAATAATCAAAACATTTAAAATATAAATTTTTAAATACAAAAAATAGTATTTTTTATCCTCAAGAAAATACTATTGTATTTAAAAATTGATCTCAACTCAAATGAATAAAAATGCCTTTTCCCTCTTAGAAATCATCCTATCAATTATAATTTTAAGTATAGTTTTTATAAGCCTTTCAAAACTATTTTTTTATTTTCATAGGAATGAAAAAAAATTAGATATTTTTCAAAAACTATACACGCTCCAAAATGAACTTTATCTAAACCCTAAACAAAAAGACATTATACTTCATACTCAAGAATTGAAAGATTTAAAATTTAAAGAACATTATATCGAGAATGATTTGTTTAAATTTAAAAGACTTTACATACAAGATCAAAATTACACTTACTATTTTTTACCATGAAAAAAGCTTTTACTCTTTTTGAATTCATCATTGCGCTTCTTTTATCTGGAACAATACTTGCTATACTTTCTAAGCTTTTATGGGAATTTTATCAACTCAATAATAAAAATTTAAAATCAAAAGAACTTGCCACCAATACACATTTAACACTACTTAAAATAGAAAAATTGCTCCAATCTTGCATTGATATAAGTCTGGTAGATGAGTATTCTATCCATTGTTTTTTAAAAGATAATTTATTGATTCTTGAAAATAAAGAAACACGTTTGCTTAACTCCGCTTTGATTTTAAAAAATAATGCTACTTTATATTCCCCAAAAAGTGATTTGCAAACCCAACTACAAAATAGAAAAGCACTTTATAAAGATGAACAAAACATAATTTACGGTTTATATAATCATCAAATTCAAAAAATTTTTATCTCATTAGAAAACAATCTTTCAAGTTCTTTTATTGGAAGCTTTATACCTATAAGTGCTGGATTAAATCTCATTTTTAAAGACAATCAAATTTATTATGAAATCAAGCCAAGATTTAACGATGAATTAAAACAAAAAGCCATCTTAGCTGAAAATATAAGTTTTTTCAAAATGCAAAATTCCAAATTAAAAATATGCATTAAAAATCAAAAACAAGAATATTGTCTTGAAAAAAGATTATTTTTATGAAAAAAGCTTATATTTTAATCACTCTCATAGTTTTAATATCTTTTTTAGGATTTTGGCTGAGTTTAAACACTACACTTTTAAGCTACACGCCAAGATTTATAAGAGATACGTATTATTATTTGCAAGCACAAATACTTATTGATGAAAAACTCGCCAAATATTTATTATATAAAGCCAAATTAGAAAATAAAGAATGTTTAAATTTCATCACTTTAAACTATCCTAATCCAAATGATAAAATTCAAATCACTTATTATTATCCCATCGCTAAGTGTGAAGATTTTAAACTTATATCCATCAATCAAGACGCAAATTTAAGCAAAGATGGGATTATAATCGCTCATATTAGTGCAGCCTTAAATTCTCAAAAAGGAGTTAATGATGAAATTTTAATCAATAAAACCTTCATTTTGCACACAAAAGAAAATTTTTGGCTTAAACGCAAAAACTAAATTATATTAGTTTAGACTCTAACTTTTTAGCCAAAGCAACGCAAGCTTCAATACTTTGTTTTTCACACACAAAAAGATTTTTAAAATCAAAAAGCTTTTTTGCTGTGCTATTTCCGATGCTTATGGCGATATCATTTTCATGTAAACTATAATTTTTGAAAAAATTCTCTATACTCAAAGCAGAGGTAAAAATGAATATCGAAGGATGTATTAAAATTTCACTGCTTGATTTAAAAACATTCTCATAAACAACAACTTCATCTAAATCAACACTATTATTTTTTAAATCTAAATTTAAACTCGAAGCTATGATTTTTGCTCTTAAATAAAGACATTTTTTATTTTTTAACTCATCTTTAAATTCTTGAAAAAATTCACTAGCATAGGGTTTTTTAGCAATTTTAATATTTTTAAATCCTAATTTTTGAGCAAAACAAGCTGTATTCTCACCTATAGTATAAATTTCCATATCCAAATTTAAAGGAATTTTGTTTTTTTGCAGAGCTATTAAGGCATTTTTTGAAGTACAAATTAAGGCATCATATTGATCTAAATCGAGTTTAATATTAAAAAAAACGATCTCATTTAAGATAAGATTTTTCACCCCCTCAAAAGAAGCTTTATTTAGAAGATAAATTGGCACAAAAAGTTTCCTTAAGTTTCTTTGCACTCAAACAAGGGTCATTAGTATCCATAATAGCCCTAACAACAGCAATTCCAGCTAAAGCAATACCTTTTAATTCAGATATCACCTTTTCATCAATCCCGCCTATAGCCACTACAGGTATAGGGCTTTTTTTGCAAATTTGCTCTAAAATTTCTAAACTTATAAGAGAGCTTTCTTTAGTTGGTGTTGTCTTAATCGCACCACAACCTAAATAATCAGCACCTTCTATAAAATCAAGTTGATCTAAGGTTTTTAAACTTAAACCTATTATTTTCTTTTCTCCTAAAAGCTCTCTTGCAATCCTAACTTCCAAATCTTCTTGCCCTAAATGCACCCCATCAGCATTTAAAGCTAACGCTATGTCGATTCTATCGTTAATTAAAAAAGGTATTTCATAAGTTTTGCAAAGCTTTTGCACCTTTTTTCCTAGCTCATAAAATTCACGAGAATTTAGCTCTTTTTCACGCAATTGAATTATATTAACCCCGCCTTTAATAGCATTTTCAAGTATATTTAAAAATACCTCATCGCTTCTTTTTCCTCTGCTTGCAACAAGATATAATTTTAAATCAAGATTATTTTTCACTTAAAAACCTATAAAAATGATTGGTTGGCCCACAACCTTTGCCTAAATTTAAAGAATAATAAATCGCATTTTTAACATATTCTTTTGCTCTGCTTACTGCTTCTAACAAATCATAACCCTTAGCTAAATTACTTGCAATAGCCGAAGAAAGAGTGCAACCCGTTCCATGTGTATTTTTAGTTTCTATACGCTCACCTTTTAAAATATGGATTTCTTTACCATCAAAGAGTATATCGTTTGCATTATTTTCACTATGTCCGCCTTTAAGTAAAACGGCTTTAGCACCCAAAGTACATAAATATTTTGCCGCCTCTATCATTTCTTCTTCATTTTTGATTTTAAAACCACAAAGAAATTCCGCTTCTGGTATGTTTGGGGTGAGTAAATCTGCAAAAGCAACAATCGTCTTTTTAAAAAAATCACAATTTTCTTCGGGCATTAAAGCGTAACCATTTTTAGCAAACATCACAGGATCAATAACCAAATTTTGCGGTTTATGAAACTCTAAATTTTTCGCAACACAGCTCATAAGCTCACAACTTCCTATCATTCCTATCTTAGTTGCTTTTGGCACTATATCTTCAAAAACAGCCAACATTTGCTCATTCACGCTTGAAGTTGGTATATCATGTACTGAAATAACCCTTGCTGTATTTTCAGCCACAACACTCAAAATCACACTCATTCCAAAAAGCTCGTGAGCACTAAAAGTCTTTAAATCTGCTTGAATTCCAGCTCCACCACTACAATCGCTTCCCGCTATTGTCAAAACAGGAATCAAATCACTCCCTTTTGCTCTCATCATCCCTCCTTTAAAATTTGAATCAATTTTTCACCCTCAAGACTTAATTTTTTACCCTTAAAAGCGAGTTTTCCAAAAGCAACAATCAAAGCATGAAAAATCTGATAAAGTTCATAAAGCTCATAAGATTTGTTTAAAATTTTACATAAATCTTCTTGTTCATTTTCTATACCATTTTGAAAAAATTCCCTTAATTCTTCATAATATTCAAATTCATATCCTAAAAATAAAGCAAGTCTATGAGTGTAACGATCTACAACCAAAATTTCTCTTTTGCAAAGATAGTTTAAAATACTATCCACACTTTCAAAACCTAAACCTTTAATCTTTAAAAGCCATTCCCTAGAAACATTTTTCTTAAAATTATCCAAATCATTGTATTTTTTTAAAATCGCTTCAATTAAATCTTTTAAACGCTTTGCTTTGGTATTGTAAAATCCACTTGGTTTTATAAGCAATGCGAGTTCATTATTTTCAATTTGGCTAATTTGCTCTAAAGAAGTGATTTGAGAATTTCTAAGATTATTTAAAGCTTTTAAGACATTATTCCAATTTGTATTTTGCGTTAAAATAACAGAAATTAATAATTCAACATCGCTTAAGCCCTGATTTTCAAGCCAATCAAATTCTTTAAAATCCAAATTTAAACTCAACAATTTTTTAAAAATTTCTGCCCCGTTCATACAATATCCTTTGAGATATTTTGTTTTTCATCTATTTTTCTTAAATATGTTAAAATAGCATCGATAACATCATCATCATCTTTGCTTCTTGCTTTAATAAATTCTTTTTCGTCCTTAAAATTTACAAATTGAATATTTTGCTCAAAATTACTGATTATTTTAAATTTACCTAAGGCTAAAATTTTAATCATCATTAAAGATAGAAATTGCTTAGTATAAACATCAAGCTTACCGAAACGATCTTCAATTTCACCTTCAATTTCATAAATTTCATTGATTTTTTCACATTTGCTTAAACGACGATAAATTTCAAGTCTAAGGCGATCTTCAGAAATCAATTCTGAATTTAAAAAAGCATTGATATTTAATTTTAAATCAATTTTTTTCTCTTCAAAAATTTCTTTTTTTGTTAAAGCATTGAGCTCATCCTCTAGCATTTTTAGATAAAGACTAAGTCCTATTTGTTCCATATGCCCACTTTGATCAATTCCTAATAAATTTCCCCCACCTCTAATCTCAAGATCATGATAAGCCAAAACAGATCCTGCTCCTAAAAAAGAATTGCTTTCTAAAGAGATTAAACGTTTTAAAGCATCTTGAGTGATATTTTCTTTATTTTCAACTAAAAAATAACAATATCCTTGTTTATTACTCCTTCCAACTCTTCCACGCAATTGGTGCAAATCAGCCATTCCAAAACGATCACTTTTTTCTACAATCATAGTATTAGCATTAGCTAAATCAATACCATTTTCAACTATAGAAGTGCTTAAAAGTAAATCATATTCTTTATTTTCGAATTTAAGCATTTCCTCTTCTTGCACCTTTGCATCGATTTTAGAATGCAAGACTAAAATTTTTAAATTTTTAAAAAGATCAAGCAAATGTTTTTTACATTGTTCAATACTTGCTATGTGATTATGGATATAAAAAATTTGCCCTCCACGTCTTAATTCTCTAGAAATAATTTCTTTTAAAAGCGCATCATCACTTTCTTTAACAAAAGTTCTCACATCCAGTCTATCTTCTGGTGGAGTTTGCAATACGCTATAAGATTTTATAGAACTTAAAGCCTGATTTAAACTTCTTGGAATAGGAGTAGCTGACATAGATAAAAGGTGTGAATTTTGGGTTAATTCTTTTAATTTTTCTTTTTGTTTTACTCCAAATTTATGCTCCTCATCAATAATCACAAGAGCTAAATTTTTGCACTGTAAATTTAAAAGCGCATGAGTACCAACAACAACGCAAGGTTTTTCTTGATCTAAATATTCTAAAAGTACTTTTTTCTCTTTAGAATTTGTAAAACGATCAAGCTTAAAAATAGGAATTTCAAAATTTTCAAAACGTTTTTTCAAAGTCTTAAAATGCTGATGCGACAAAAGCGTCGTTGGTGCAAAGAAAAAAACACTAAATCCGCTTTTAACTACTGGATAAATGGCATTCATGGCAACTTCAGTTTTACCAAAACCCACATCTCCACTTAAAAGCCTGTCCATAACCTTACCGCTTTGAAAATCTTGTAAAATTTCCTCGCACACTTTAACTTGATCTTCAGTATAAGAAAATCCGGCTTTTGAGGTAAAATATGCCTGTTGGGCGTAATCAACTTTGATTGGTTTTGGCTTAATCAAGGATCTTTTAGCTGCCATAGCAACAATCTCAGAAGCAATAACTAAAAGTTTAACTTTTAATTTTTCTTTTAATTTGATAAAAGTGGTTTTTCCTAGACGATCCAAAAGTGGAATAGAACCACTTGTAGCTAAATATTTGTCTATAAGATACAAATTTTCAACCGGCAAAAGAAGTTTGTCGCTATTTTGATATTCAATAGAAACAAATTCTTTTTTAGCTCCTGCTATGCTGATCATCTCAAGACCTAAAAATTTACCCACACCATAATCTTCATGGACAATAAAATCACCTTGTTTTAGCTCGTCTATAATTAAATTTGCTTTGCGTTTGTATTTTTGTTTTTCTTTTTTATTGAGCGAGATAATCAATTCTTCATGAGTGATTAAATTTAAAATCAACTCGCTTTTTACAAAGTGAATATTTGAAAATTCATCTAATTCTAAAGCTTTAAAAAGAGCCTCATTTTTTGCCAATACCGTAATCTTTTTATTTTGATGAAAATAAAAAAAATCTTTATTATAAAAACTTTTCAAATCTTTATATTTTTTTGCTTCAGGTATAATTCTAGCATTGATCTTGCTTAAATCTTTTTGCCATTCCTGTTTATCAAATTTTTTAATACTAACAAAATCAAGCTCTAAATAATCATAAAAATCATCTATACACCAAAAACCCAAAGAATTGATATCGTTGATTAAAGTATTGCTTTTAAAATGCTCTAAATTATTTTGAAAATTTTCATAATCTGAATTTGAAAAATGATTTAAAAATGGACAAATTTCAAAACTCTCATATTCTTTAGGTATCGATTTTTGGGTTTCAAGATCAAATTTTCTAATACTTTCTATTTCTTCATCAAATAATAAAATTCTAATTGGAATTTCTTCATTGATACAAAATATATCAATAACCTCTCCTCTAATACTCACCTCGCCTTTATCTTGCACCATATCAACAAATTCATATCCTAATTTTAAAAGCTCATCACGAAATTTATCGATTTTAAATGTATCTGTTTTAGATACAACATAATTTTTTAAATGATTTTTAGAGGGAAGTTTTTTTAAAACAGTCGATAATGGAGAGATTAAAATTTTATCATTGTTTTCTTTGTGATAAGCATTTAAAACTTTACAAATTTCAAAAAGTTCTTTAGAAAATGCCCTTAAATCATCTCCAAATTCAGCCCTAAAATCTGGCAAAACAAAAGTTTTAAAACCTTGATAAAGAGAAACTTGAGCTAATAAAAAAGCTTCTTTATCATTTTCACAAAGCACAAGCTGTGGTGCTTTATTTTCTTGCAAGTATTCAAAAAAATTAGCTTGCATTTATTCTTCTGGTGCGTTTTCTATTAATCTAACTGGTTCATCTTGCTTAATCTTACTTACCCCATTAAAGCGACCGCCATTTTCTATAGCTAATTCTTTAATATTAATATCTCCATTAACCATACCGCCGGTTAAAATTTCCAAACTATTTGCCTCCAAATCACCCTCAAAATAACCATTTACAACAATTTTATCGGCTTTTAATTCGCCTTTTAAATTGCCATTTTTACCGATCACTACAATACTTTCAGAGTGTATGACCCCGCTAAGTTCTCCATCTACATGAAGCATTGAGGCAAAATAAAATTTACCTTCTATTCTAGCACCCGAAGAAATTACTGTTGTTTCTGAGTTTGAGCTAGATGTTGCGCTGTGACTGCCTTTACTAAAGATTGCCATGGAACTCTCCTTTCTTGATTAAAAAAATTATTCATATTTTTTCTTTGTAAATTTAAAAAATACAATGGCTCTAAAGTTTTATTGATAAACCGTACCTCATAATGCAAATGCGGCCCAGTTGAAAGTCCAGTATTTCCGCTATATCCTATCAATTGTCCCTTGGTGACAAATTGCCCTGCTTTAACAATATCTCTGCGCGTCATATGTGCAAAAACAGTTTTAAAACCAAAATTATGGAGCAAAATGACATTATAACCATATCCATTATCACTATATCCTGCAAATTCAACAACTCCATTAGCTGTAGCGCGTACAGGGGTGCCAATTTCTGCTCTTAAATCAATACCTGGATGAAATTCTTTTCTTTTTAAAAGTGGGTGCTCTCTCCAGCCAAAATTTCCAGTGATACCTTTATTTTCTATAGGCCATCCATTAGGAATTTGTTTTAAAATCTCAACCTGTTGCTCATTGGTAAGCTTAAGATTTTCTAGCCTATCTGTAATTGTAAGATTGTTTTCAGCCTCTAAGCCCAAAGCTTCTTCAAAAGAAGCGATTTTATCTTCGATAGCTGCATACTGCTTTGCTTTTTCTTCGATTTTCTTCTGCATTTGAATATTAGAATGCTCAAGCTCTCTACTTTTTTCTAAGAGTTCTTCTCTTTTTTTGCTTACATCCTCAACTTTGCTATCAAGGTATTTGATATAAAAACCACTAAAAATTAAAAACAAAAGCACAAAAGCAATAATATAAATAAAAATTTTTTTAATAATCTGATTCAGATAAAAATGCTTAGAACCATTAATATCTGTGATCGTAATGGTAAATTTATTTTTTATCACTCCATTCCTTTAAAAAATTTTCTACTAAAGCAAAAGAACCAAATACTAAAGTTTTCCTCTGCTTATCTAAGACAGTGAATTCTTCGCATTTAATCCCTAAAATATTAGCTATATTATAAATTTCATCACTTATTAATTTTCTTTCTGCGCTAATATATTTATATATTTTAATTGTATCAATAATAGGCTTTAATGTTTTTAAAATTTCAAAAACATCTTTATCTTGATAAGAATTATAAACTAAAATTATTTTTTCGCCAATAAATTGATCACGCAAAGCTTCTGCTGCCATAACATTATGCCCAACATCTATATATAAATTTGGCTCTAGTTGCTCAAGTCTCCCTTTGAGATTTAATTTTCCTAGCTTAATTAAAGCTGCTTTTATTTTTTCTTTAGAAACTAATGTCTCAAAGGCATTTAAAGCTAAAATTAAATTGTGTTTTAAATATAAAGGCAAATGATATTTTCGGATATAATTTTGAATTAATGATAAGTATTCGCCTTCAAAATTTGAAGCAAAAATAAGATCGACATTTTTTAGTTTAGCAATTTTTTTTGCCATTTGCAAAACAACCTCTTCTTGTTCTGATGAAATTAAAGTTTTTTTTGACATAGCCTTAAGTTTAGTTCTTGCAATTTTTTCCAAAGAATCACCTAAAATTTGCATATGATCAAAACCTATTTTTGTAAAAATACTCATTTCTTTTTCAAAAACTGAAGTCGCATCATACTCTCCGCCTAATCCTGCTTCAAATATAATATAATCACATTCTCTAAAAAGCACAGCTGCAAGAAAAGTAGCGTATTCAAAATAACTTAGTTTGTTTAATTCTTCTTTGAAAATTTTTTCTAATTGCTCATGAGCTCGCTCTAATTCCTCATCGCTAACTATGTCTTTATTTTTATAAAAACGTTCCTTAAAACCAAATATATGAGGACTAGTATAATGCCCAACGCTATACCCTATGCTTTCTAAAAGCTGAGTTAAAAAACGTCCGGTACTTCCTTTTCCATTGGTTCCAATGATTTGAATTACTGATTTTATTAAAAGTTGATTTTTGTATTTTTCATACATTCTAAACATTAAAAAACGATCAATTCTATCATAGCAAAGGCTTTTCTTTGCTAAAAAATCATTCACTTTGTTCTGCATCATTTTTTTGATTTAAATTGGCAATTTGGCTTATTAATTCTTCTAAAATATTTATATCTGGATTGCTTTGCTTATCCAAATAAGCTGTATTAATCTTTGGTGTGATAACATCTTGCTTATAAATAAAACGAAAATTCTCAATAGTCTTTAAATTATTGTTTACAAATTTAGCAACCTCCTCTTTACTTTTTCCTGGGGTAATAATCAAATAACTTTTTTCATCAATCATCCAAAGTTCATCAAATTCATTGCAACTATCTTTTAAAATTTTCTTAAAACGAACAAAAATTTCATTTAAACTTCCAACTCCATATTTTTCCATAATAAAGCGATAATTCTGTATAGAAAATAAGGCTAAAGCATAATTTACTTTGTATTTTTTGAAATTTTCATCCAATTTCTCAAGCTCTTTAACAACGGTCCAAGATTCCCTCTCTTCAAGACTTTGAGTGAATTCAATTTGAGTATTTAAAGAATTAATTTTTTCGCTAAGCTGCTCAAGCTTTTTCTTTAAAAACTCAAAACTAATCTTAACCTCGCCTTTTTCATCCGGATTTAAAGTATTAACAAAATCCATATTTTGCTGATTGGTTTTATTTAATAAACTAAAAAGCTCGTAAATCTTTTTTAAATTCTCATTGAAAAAATTTAAATTTTTTTGCACATACATATTATCAACCATCACCCTATGGCCAACAATTTCCAAAAGTTCATTTTTAAAATTATTTTCATTAATTAAAAAAGCTTTTTTAGATAAATTTTGTGAAAATCCTTGAATTTTAAGATCTTCAACCAAAGAAGGATTTAAACAAGACGTTAAAAGTTCGCAAAAATATTCTAAATTTCTTTCGCCAAGTTTATTTAAAAGTTTTTTAATCGCTGTGTCAAAATCATCAAATTTACTAATACCATACTTTTTTATCTCGTTATCAAAATCATTTTCTTCATAACTTTTCTTTAGTTCTTTCCATTTTTTAGAAAGCAAATAAATGCTTTCGCTATCCATGGTTTTAGAAATTCTTATCGAAGTAATTTTTGCCAAATCTCTGATTTTCTTATCTTTACTTACTTGCAAAGCCTTACATAAAGTAGATAATAGATCAAAAAATTCGCTAAATTGTTTTCCGCTTTGCCTATTAAGAACAGAAATTAAAAAAGTAATAAACTCTTCAATAGTACGAATAGGTTTTGAATCAAGTTCTTGTTGATAATTTGACAAAAGCAAGGCTTTATATTTTTCTAATTTTACTTTATTTAGAGTCGTAAGCTTATCTTTTTGCGCAATTTCCTCAAACACTTCAGTATAGTTTTCAGGTGTAGGGCGCATTTTCCTTTCTTTTAAAGCGATTAAGGTTTTTTTTGCAATTTCATTAATGTTGGGCAGCACGCTTATTCCCTTTAATAGCTATAGCTGAAATAAATTCATCAAAAGCTTCGCCCGAAGCAGAACGGATAGCATCATAACGTGCAGAATCACTTATAATACTGTTAGGCGAAATATCAAAATTATAACTACCACTTGTACTAAAATGTTCGCTTTCGCCATCTTTGAAAATAACATAAAATTCCAAATTCAATCTGGCCTTATAGCTTACAACATAGCCATTTTTATCATAAATTAAAGGAATGAAATCAAGATTATCCATTTTAATGTTAATAATATCATCAGCCTCATGCTTTAAAGCAAGTTTTCGTCCGAGCTTAGAAATAACCATTTCCTTAAGAGTATCAGCCACAAAAATACTATTTTTAGGATCTTGAAGGTTTAATTCTACATTAACATAAACCTTCTCATCAAAGATATTATCGGCTATTTTCGAAGTTGGAACATAACCACAGGCTGAAAAAAATAGTACTATAAAACCAATAAGAATTTTCTTCATTTAATCACCAAATTAACCAATTTTCCTTCAATATAAATTTCTTTGACTATATTTTTATCTTGAATCCATTTTAAAACGCTTTCCTTGGCTGTTTTTAGAATCTCATCTTTGTTAGCAGAACTTGAAATTTCTATCTCTGCACGTTTTTTTCCATTGACACTTACGGCTAAATTTAGTGTATCTTTTATAAAAACTTCTTCTTTTAATTTTAAAATTTTAAAATTTTCACATCCAAAAAGCTGTTCACTTAACTCAAAGCACACATGAGGGATAATAGGCTCTAAGATATTTAAGATGATATAAAAAACCTCTTGTTCTAAAGTTTCATTCTTGCAATTTGAAAGCGCGTTTAAAGCTTCCATACAAGATGCAATCAAAGTGTTAAATGCAAAAGTTTGAGTATATACCTCTTCAGATTTTTTCAAAGCTTCATACACTTTTAATCTCGCATATTTTTCTTCTTTGCTTAAATTTTCTTGCTTAAGTTCTAAAACCTTTCCTTTTTTAACATTTTGCGCTTTATCATAAAGTCTGCAAATAAATCTATAAGCACCTTCAAGCGCATCGTCATTCCACTCTAATTCTTTCGCAGGTGGTGCAGCAAACAAAATAAACAATCTTGCTGTATCAGCTCCATACTTTTTAATAATATCATCAGGATCTACAACATTGCCCTTAGACTTTGACATCTTAGCTCCATCTTTTAAAACCATACCTTGAGTTAAAAGTCTATCAAAAGGCTCGCTATCATTTAAATATCCTAAATCTCTCAAAGCTTTTTGAAAAAATCTTGCGTAAAGTAAATGCAAGATCGCATGTTCAATACCACCAATATATTGATCAACATTCATCCAATATTTCATACTTGATTCATCCAAGGCTTTTTCTTGCCAAGTTTTCTCATCACTTGCAAAACGTGCAAAATACCAAGAACTTTCAAAAAAAGTATCTAAAGTATCTGCTTCCTTACAAGCTTTAAGACCGCATTTTGGACAAGTGCATTCTTTCCAAGTTGGATGCTTTTCTAGTGGATTTCCTTCTCCAGTAATCTCTATATCCTCAGGTAAGACAATAGGAAGATTTTCTATTTTTTGTGGAACTATACCACATTTTTCACATTTGATCATAGGAATAGGAGCACCCCAATATCTTTGACGCGAAACTCCCCAATCTCGAATTTTAAAATTAATAGTTCTTTTTCCTATATTTTCTTTTTCAAATAAGGCAATGATTTTATCTCTTGCTATATTGCATTCAATTTCGCTAAATTCACCACTTTTTATGAGTTTTCCTGATTTTTGTGTATATGGGAGTTTAGAATCACATTCAATCACTTTTTTAATTTCAAGCTTATATTTATTTGCAAATTCAAAATCTCTCTCATCGTGCGCAGGAACAGCCATAACCGCACCACTTCCATAATCAGATAAAACAAAATTAGCAACCCATACAGGAATTTTTTCTTTTGTTAAAGGATGTAAAGCATAAATATCTAAAAAATAGCCCTCTTTTTCAGCACTTTGTCTTTCTCTTGGAGTTTGGTTTTGAATTTGTTTGATTTTTTCAATTACTTTAGAATCTAAATGAGAATGATTGATAAGATTTTGGACAATTTTATGATCAACTGATAAAGCAATATAACTTACCCCATATATTGTATCAGCACGAGTAGTAAAAACATCAATACGATCTTCTTGGCTTTTTTCTTGGCTTTTTTCATCCAAAATAAGCTTAAATTCAAGACCTTCGCTTTTGCCTATCCAGTTTTCCTGCATAATTAATACTTGATTTGGCCACTTGTCTTTCAAAGTTTTAAGCTCTTTTAAAAGCTCATCCGCATAGGCTGTGATTTTTACATAATATCCTGGCATTTTTTTTTGGACAACCTCATGTCCACAACGCCAACATTTTCCATCTTCAACTTGCTCATTTGCCAAAACCGTTTGATCTTGCTCACACCAATTAACATTAGCTTCTTTAGTGTAAATCAAGCCTTTTTCATACATTTTAATAAAAAATTCTTGTTCAAATTTTGTATAAAGCGGATCAGAAGTGGCTAAAATTCTTTTTTTTGAAAAAGAAAAACCTAAAGAAAAAAGTTCATTTTTCATATAATCTATATTTTCATAAGTCCAAGATTTTGGATGTATCTTATGCTTAATCGCAGCATTTTCAGCAGGCATACCAAAACTATCAAAACCGATAGGATGTAAAACATTATAGCCTATTTTTCGGTAATATCTTGATATAGCATCTCCTATACTATAATTTCTAACATGCCCCATATGAATACGACCACTTGGATAAGGAAACATTGATAAAATATATTTTTTAGGTAAAGAAAAATCATTTTTAGGTTCAAAATAATTATTTTTATCCCAAATCTCTTGCCATTTTTTTTCTATACTCTTTGCTTCATAAGCCATCAATTATTCTCCTTAAACTATTCCTTTTTCATACATGGAACGATTACGTTCTTTTTCTTGTTTTCTTTTAAGTTTTTCAAGTTCTTTATTTCTAAAATCAAGCACATTAAATTTAAACCAAAGTAAAGTTGGACTTGCTACAAAAATAGAACTTAAGGTTCCTGCTATAATACCCACTATAAGTGCTAAAGAAAATCCTCGTATCATTTCTCCACCAAAAAAGTACAAAATAACTACTGTGGCTAAAGTAAGTCCCGATGTTAAGATAGTCCTTGATAAAGTTGCCGATACACTTTCATTAATAATAGGCGCAAGTTCTGTTCTTTTACTTGTTTTAATCCCCTCTCTTATTCTATCAAAAATAATGATTGTATCATTTAAAGAATATCCAAGTACAGTTAAAACCGCAGCCAAAGTATCCAAATTAACATCAATTTTAAAAAGAGAAATCGCACCCAAAGTAATAACCACATCATGAATTTCACTGATAATTGCAGCCATAGCAAAACGCCACTCAAAACGAACTGCTAAGTAAATTAAAATAGCGATCAATGAAATAACAACAGCTGTAATTCCTTTATTTCTAAGCTCATCTCCAACCTTTGGGCCAACAACATCAGCTCTGCGAACTTCAAATTTTCCTGTATCTTTTAAAATTTCACCGATATAAGCGCTAATATCGCTTCCTAAGTTATCATTACTTCCTAAAAAACGAATGGTTACTTCATTTTTATTGCCAAATTCTGTCACAGATAGACTTTGAAAACCACCCTTTTTTTCTAAAAGCTCACGAATTTGAGGTATAGGGGCAACTTCATTGTCATATTTAAGCTGGATCAAAGTTCCTCCGCTAAAGTCAATACCGTATTGCAAACCTCTATCCCAAAGTAAATAAATCGATCCAAAAAATAGAAAAAAAGAAAGAGAAATTGCAGCAAATCGCATTCTCATAAAATCATAAATTTTCTTCTCGCTAAAAAACTGCATTATTTTCTCCTATATCCAAACCAAAATTTTGTATCATTGCTTTTTTCGATACGATGCATAAACAAATCAAACATTCCATGAGTTCCTAAAATAGCAGTGATCATAGAAACAACTATACCTATACCTAAAGTTACAGCAAAACCTTTAACCGATCCTGTTCCATAAATATAAAGCACAACCGAAGTAACCAAAGAAGTAATATTAGAATCCACAATAGCACTCATAGCATTTTTATAGCCTTGCTCTATGCTTGTTTTGATTTTTACTCCATCTCGTAAAAGCTCTCGGATACGTTCATTGATAATTACATTAGCATCCACAGCCATCCCCACAGTTAAAACAAGTCCTGCCATACCTGGTAGAGTTAAAGTAGCACCAAACATTGCCATAATAGCAACAACAACTAAAATATTAACTATCATCGCAATATTAGCAAAAACTCCTGCTACGCGATAATAAATCATCATAAAAACTATAATAAAAATAGACGCACCTATTAAGGCCATCATACTCATTTTTATACTATCAGCACCTAAAGATGGCCCTATACTTCTTTGTTCTAAAAGTTTAACCGGTGCTAATAAAGCTCCACTTCTTAAAGCTACGGCTACATCGCGTGCTTCTTCTTGAGTAAAAGCCCCACTAATTTGACCACTTCCCCCGCCTATTCTTTCATTAATAGATGGAGCAGAATAAACTTTATTATCCAGCACAATTGCTAAACGTTTGCCAACATGAGATCCTGTATAATCAGCAAATTTTTTTGCACCTTCAGAATTTAAAGTAAAATTAATCACTGGATAATTACTTTTATCACTAAAACCAACCCTAGCATCTGTTAACATTGATCCATCTAAAATAGGAACGCTTTTTAACGGATATTTTAAATTTGGATTTCTAGAATCTGGGACTAAAACAAGCCCATAGCTTGCGGCTTCTACATCACTCATAGTTGCAGCCTCTCCCATTTTAGAATCATCCACTTCCATAAGTTGTAAATGAGCTGCTTTAGTGATTCGCTCTTTTGCTCTTAACTCATCTTCTTTAGTTTTAATGCCAGCAAGTTCAACCAAAATTTTATCTTCACCCTGTTTAGCAACTGTAGGTTCAGCAAGTCCAAATTGATCCAAACGATTTCTGATCGTCTCAACGGCTTGCAAAAGTGCAAAATTTTCGATATTTTTAACTTCTTCTTGAGTAAAAGAAATTTGATAATGCATATTTTCATTTTGGATTTTCAAACCCTTAATTTCTTTAAGCAAATCATCTACTTTAGATACATCTGCATTATCAAGTAAGGTAAATTCTAATTTATCTCCATGGGTGCTTAATCCATCATTTAAAATATTCTCTTTATTAAAGGAATAATTTAAAGAAGAAGCGATAGACTTGATTTTAGATTTTACTGCTTCTTCGTTATCTACCCCTAAAAGCATATAAAGTCCGCCTTGTAAATCAAGACCTAAATTGATTTTGGCACCTTTTTGAGATTGCAAAAAAGAAGGAAGTGAAAAAATCACTCCAAAGATAAAAACCACTATAAAAACAATCAGTCTATAGGTTAGTTTAGAATTACGCATCAATTTTCTTTGCTACAAATTCTCGCGAAATTTTCGCAGTAACATTGTCTTCATTAAGCTTAACTTTGATAAAATCCTCTTCTGGTTTTACAACTTCACAAATAAGTCCACCAGTGGTAATAATTTTATCGCCTTTTTGCAAAGAATTAAGCATATCTTTATGAGTTTTTGCTTGTTTTTGCTGCGGTCTTATTACTAAAAAATAAAAAATAGCAAATAAAACAACAAGAGGTAACAATGAGGTTAAAATTGACTTTTCTTCCATACTTTTCCTTTATTCCAAAAAAATTAAATACTAATTCTACCATTTTTAAAATAATAAAAGTCTTTTTTGTTGCAATTTTACTTTCAAATCCAATTTATTTATCTTTTTTTGAAAACATTTTTACTCAAACTATAAGTCCATTTTTAGCGATTTGGGGTTTAATATCACTTTTAAAACATAAAAAAGCTAAAGAATATTTTTGGATAGGTTTTTTTACAGGAATACTTTGGTTTTGGTGGATAGGGCTTTCTTCTATTTATTTTAATCTTAGTTATTTAGTTCCAATTATCATCTTTTTTGTAGGATTGTTTTATGGCTTACTTTTTAGAATTTGTCATTGGTTGAAATTTGATTTTTTAAGACTTTGTGGAATTTTTTGCCTTAGTTTTATCCATCCATTTGGGTTTGATTGGCTAAATTGGGGAATATTTACTGTTTATGGTTTTTTTGATACAAGTTACAAGGGTATTATTTCTATTTTTCTAATCGCTTATTTTATTTATGAAGGTTATATTTCAAGATATTATAAAATAGCTATAGTTTTAATTTTATTTTTTATAGGACTACAATACCACGAAAAAGAAGCTCAAAAACTAGACATATCTTACAAATTAATCAATACAAATATATCTCAAGATCAAAAATTTTTAGCAGAAAATATAAAATCCAACACAGAATTCCTTTTAGAAAAGATCATTGAAGCAATTAAAGAAAATAAAAAATTAGTAATTTTACCTGAAACTGCTTTTCCTTTTGATTTGAAAAATACCCCCTATCAAAATTTACTCAAAAACCTATCTTATCAAATCACAATTATTACAGGAGCTTTTAATAGCGAAAATGATCATATTTACAATAGCACTTATATTTTTAAAGAAGGCAATGTCTATATATTCAATAAACATTATCTAGTTCCATTTGGAGAAGAAATTCCGATCTTTAAAGATCTTATTCAAAAATATTTTTTACCTAACACTCAAGAATTTTCCAAGGGTCCCATTCAAAGTAAATATAAGCTCGATCATAAAATTATCACCAATGCGATTTGCTATGAAGCAACTAAAGAAAAAAATTATCAAAATTCCCAAATTATCATAGCTATAAGTAACAATGCTTGGTTTAATCACTCAAGCGAATACAAACTTCAGCAATTATTGATGAAATTTTACGCAAGCAAATATGGAGTAAGCGTTTATCATACAGTTAATGGCAAAGAAAATGCCATAATAACCCCTAAAAAAATGTTAAGTAAGAGTTGGGTGAAACTGTTTAAGAAATTTCACAAATCTTAACCATCCAACTCCTCACACATTTTTTCAAATTCTTGGTAACATTTCCATTTTTTCAAATGTTCTGGATGATTTTCTCTTACATAAGTTAAATCTTCATCTATGATTTCTTTTAACCTTATTCTTAATTCTTTATTTTCTTTAAGAAATTGCAAAATTTGATCTTCAGAAATCAGATGTTTTTTAATTTCCATTTCATGCTTTTCCAAAGCATCCATATAATCATTAAGATAAATTTTACTTTCTTGATATAGTTTTTGATTATTTTTTAAAATTTCATATTCTTGCTGATTAATTAATAAAATAATATTGTCAAACAATAAAGTTCTATTTTGAAAAATCTCTGAAGTAATATCTAGAAAATTATTTTTATTTGGATGAATTTGATAAGTAGTAATAATAATTTTAATATCATCTCTAACATTTAAAGTAACAGGGAGGACAAGTAGATCTCCTTGGTTTCTATTTACCCTTCCTTGGAATATTTTAGGATCACTTGGAAGGGTAAAATTATATTTATATGCTAATCTTTTAAAAGTATTAAAAGCATTTTCGCAATTAATATCTGAAAATTCTAAACATTCTATATTTTCTATTTTATTTTTAAAAAAATTCAGTCTTTTGTTTAATGTAAAATACCCCTCATAATTTTCAAAAATCTTTAAAAATGATTTCTCGTTAAGACTGGGAATATAAATATTTTCTGAATAGTAATAATACATTTTAGGAAAAAGAAAAATCTTATTGGATAAATATATTTTTTCATTTGTTCATTAATATTATTAAAAACCAGACCATCAATATGATTTAAAGCATGTTTTATAATTGATATCGGATCCCTTACAATAAAAATAACATTTTTGCATTTTGGATATAAAAATAAAAGCTTTTTCATCATAATTTCATTCATAAAATAAAGATTTTTAGTAATGCTTGGAACAACAGCAATTGAATGAGAAGTTTTTTTCATATAATCATACATACTTTGATACATTATATAACCAGGTTCCCAAGCATAAGATTGGCAAGACAAACTACAAAAACTAAAAAAAGCATACATGGCCATAGAGCCACTACACGATCTAAAAAACCAAGTAAACTCATAATTATCTGGCAAGGACAAATTCATTTCCCATACAAGTTGGGCAGGTATGGTTTTGTAGTTTATCTCTTCATTTTCATCATTAAGTTTTTTAGGATCAAGTAAAGACGGATAAGGATGGTTTTCTTTTTTGTATTTTTCATTAAAATCATTTGACAATAACCATTCTTCTATAAGGTTAAAATTCTTTATAACATAATCAAAATTATGAAAGATATTTTCTATAATAGGTTTATAATCTTTATGGGTTTTTAATAGCTTTTCTATTTTTAAAATTTTTTCCAAAAATAAAGATTTATTACTTAAAAGATCTTTAGGAATTTCTACATCATATATTTTAAATTGATCAAATGTTTTTTTAAATATTTGAAATTCTTTATTAGCTTTTTTTATATTTTTAGCTAGTGTAAAAATACTTCCTTTATACCAAGTTTTAAAAGTTTTGATTAGAACTTCACCTAGCATATAAGATAAATGAAAATAACATTTTAAAGCTTCATTATAATCAGAACAATGTTTTAATTCGGAATATTTAAGAGTAGGAAAAACTTTGATGGTTTCTTGATAGATTAATTTCTCTTTTTTATGTTATTTTTTAATATTATAAAGTTTTTTAAATAAGGCTAAATATCCCCCCCCCATTTTTATGATATTCAATCATAGCTTGACCGAGTTTATAAGCTAAATGGTTTTTAATTCTTTCTATAGCTGAATTAGGGTTTTGCACGGTGAGAATCCTTTAGTAATGTGTAAATTTTATTTATTATATAAAATTATTGGTTTAAAAATAGGCAAATAAAAGCCTTTTTAGGGCTTTTATTTTTTTAGTTTTTTAAATTGCTCCAATGCATCTAGTTTTTCCCAAGGATAATCTTTTTGGCCAACTTGTCCTCTAGCTGCAACATCAGCATATAAAAAAGTTTCTTTACTTGGCTTATCTAAACCAAATTTATCGCGTATCCAATTAGGCGTCAAAGAGAAATTTTCCATTACAAAATCACTTAAAACCTCATCACTCACACTTGTATTGGTTCCCATACAATCCACACTTACAGAAGTTGGTCTTGCAACACCTATAGCATAACTTAATTGAACGATGCATTTTTTCGCAAGTTTAGCTGCTACAATATTTTTAGCAAGCCATCTACCTGCATAAAGTCCGCTACGATCAACCTTAGTATAATCTTTACTTGATTGCGCACCTCCACCGATTGGAGAATACCCACCAAAACTATCCACAATAAGCTTTCTTCCCGTTAAGCCACTATCATGCAATGAAGAGTGGTTAACATATTTTCCAGTAGGATTGATTAAAATTCTTGTTTTTTCTGGATTAAAAAGTTCTTTTGGCAAATTCGTATCTAAAATAAGTTTCATCACCAAAGATCTTAAATCTTCAATCTTCATGCTTTCCACACAAGGAGCTGAAACAACTATGGTATGAATACTTTTAGGCATACAATTTTCAAAATTCTCTTTTGTATCATAATCAATAGTCACTTGAGTTTTAATATCCACTCCTAGTTCATGTGGATGTGCTTTTGCATAAGCATAAACCTTATCACAAAGCATTCTTGCGTAAGAAATGGCTGCAGGCATATATTCATCGGCTTCACAACTTGCAAAACCAAACATTATACCTTGATCTCCAGCTCCAGTTTCCCCATCTTCTTGATCAACGCCTTGATTGATATCGGGGCTTTGTTCATTTAAAAATACCATAACATCAATTTCATCAGGATGTAAGCATTGTTCTTTACTAAAATGCCCTGCTCCATCATAACCAATATTTTTCAAAACATCTTTAACTAAATTATCGTAATCAGATTTACTGAGTTTGTGATTTGATTTGACCTCTCCTCCAATCACAATCTTATTCCCTGCGACAAAAACCTCACTCGCCACCCTTGAATTTTTGTCATTTTTCAAGAGTATATCCACTATTGTATCAGCGATTATATCAGCGCATTTATCAGGATGACCCGCGCTTACAACTTCAGAAGTGAATAGATACATAAAAAAATCCTTTAATTTAAAATAAAACGAATTATAATTATAACCAAAAAATGAATTTACACTGTATTAATTAATAAAAATTTACAAATATTAAGAAAAATTTCGATAAAATCAAAAATATTTTTTAGCTTTAAAAATTTTAAAATTTTTGTTGATTTTTAGCGAGGCAAACATGAGACATCTTATCACAACAAAAGATTTTAGCAACAGTGAAATTATGGAGCTTTTTAAAGAAGCTAAAGAATTTTTAGATGAAAAACCTAGAGATTTTCTTAAAGAAAAAAGCATTACGACTATTTTTTTTGAAAACTCTACTAGAACTCTTTCATCTTTTGAAAGTGCAGCTAGAAGATTAGGAGCAAGGGTTTTACGCTTGGATGTTTCAAGATCGAGTTCAAGCAAAGGTGAAACACTTTATGATACTGCTGCGAATTTAGACGCTATGAGTCCAAATGCTATTATTGTAAGACATGCAAATTCTGGAGTGCCTCATATTTTATCTTCATGTGTCCATTGTCCCGTTGTTAATGGTGGAGATGGAAAACACGCTCATCCTACTCAATCTTTGCTTGATTTGTTTACCATTTATGAACATTTTCAAGGAGATATTGAAAATAAAAGAATTTTAATAGTGGGAGATATAAAAAATTCTCGCGTTGCCTCTTCAAATATTGAACTTTTAAGTCGCTTTGGTATAAAAATTACCCTAGTAGCTCCGCCACATTTTATGCCAAATACATCCTTGCCAAAATCTTATCATTTAAACGAAGAATTAATCGAAAACGCAGACATTATCATGAGTTTAAGAACTCAAGTTGAAAGACATGAAAAGATAGTTTATGCATCTCTAAAAGATTATGCTAATGATTTTTGCATCAACCCTAAGCTTATAAAAGATAAAAAACTCATTTTACTTCACCCAGGTCCTGTAAATAGAAATATTGATATCAGCGATGAAGTTATGAAAGATCAAAGAGCTTTGATTTTAAAGCAAGTAAAAAATGGTGTTGCAATTAGAATGGCTGTTTTAAAAAAACTAATTTTAGAAAACTAAGGAAAAATAATGACTCAATGGGATCTTGGTATACTTTTTCAAAATGAAAAAGAATTAGAAAATTACACATCTTGCTGCATTAATGAAACAGAATTATTTAAAAAAAACTATGAAAACAAGTTAGAATCACTCACAGCACAACATTTTTTAAATGCTCTTAAAGAATATGAAAATTTAAATTTAAAACTTTCCAAAATAATGACCTATGCTTATTTATGTTTTGCAAAAGACACTTCTAGGGGTTCTTTTTATGCTAAATACGAGCAAGAATGTCAAAGAGCAGAGGAAAATTTATTATTTTTCGAACTTGAATTTTGCACAATTAGCGAAAATAAAACTCAAGAATTTATAACATTTTGCCAAGATTATCATTTTTATCTTACAAATTTAATCAAAAATAAAAAATATAATTTAAGTCAAGAAGAAGAACGGGTGATGCTTTATATGTCTAATACTGGAGCAAGTGCCTTTGGTCGTCTTTTTGATGAGAGCATGAGTTCTTTAAAAATATCTTTTGAGGAGCAAGAATTAAGCGAAGAAGAAATTTTAAGCAAACTCTATGATCATGATAGAAAAACCAGAAAAAAAGCAGCAAAAAAATTTACAAAAGCTTTAAATAAAAACATAAATTTGCTTACTTTTATTCTTAATATGGTAAAAACTGAACTGAGAAATATTTGCACTTTACGTGGTTATGAAGATTCAGAAACACCAAGACATCTAAAAAATCAAATTTCTAAACAAAGTGTCGATTCTCTTATAAAAATAACTCAAAAAAATTTCTCACTTGTAGAACGTTTTTATAAAAAGAAAAAACAAATCTTAGGGTATGATACTTTAAAAGATTATGATCGTTATGCTCCAATCGGAAAAGAGACCAATTTTAGCTTTGAAGAAAGTAAAAAAATCATCTTAGAGGCTTTTTATGATTTCTCACCTATTTTTGGAGATATAGCAAAAGAAGCCTTTGAAAAAGGGTGGATTGATGTTTTTCCTCAAGATAAGAAGCAAGGAGGAGCTTTTTCTCACTCTGCTACTCCAGATTCTCATCCTTTTATTTTGTTAAATTATACCAACAAAAGAAGAGATCTTTTTACACTTGCTCACGAGCTAGGACATACCATTCATCAAAAATTATCCTATAGTGTATCTTTTTTAAATCAAGATACCCCATTAACAACAGCTGAAACAGCTTCAGTTTTTGCAGAAATGCTGGTTTTTGATTATGTTAAAAATAAATTAAAAAAAGAAGAACTTATCGCTCTTTATGCTGCAAAAATCGAAGATATTTTTGCCACACTTTATAGACAAATTAATTTTACCTGCTTTGAAAGACGCATCCATAATCACAAACATGAATTAAACAGTGAAGAAATTTCTAAAATTTGGATGGAAGAATCCCAAAAAATGTTTAAAGAAAGCGTGGATTTAACTAAAAATTATGCACTTTGGTGGAGTTATATCCCACATTTTATCCATACCCCATTTTATTGTTATGCTTATGCATACGCACAACTTTTAGTGCTTGCATTTTATGGACTTTACAAAAGAAAAGAAAAGCAAAATTTTAAAGAGCTTTATATCAAAATGCTTTCTTTAGGAGGAAGTGTTAGCCCAAAAGAACTTGTAGCAATGTTTGGCTTTGATATAGAAAATGAAAATTTTTGGGAAATTGGTATAACTGAAATCAAACAAATGATCGATGAATTTATGGAGTTGTGATGCTAGAAACTATTTTAAAAAATGAAAATTTTATCAATTTAATGCAAGAGAATTGTTTTCGCGTTATACAAAATTTAATCCAAAATAACATAGAATTTTCAATAGTTACCAATACTCAATTTATAGATTTTAATCCTGTTTTGCCACCTGAATTAGATGTTAAAAAAAATCCTTATGCGCTTTTTGTTTTAGGTGGCTATACTTTTAGTTCCATAGAATTAGAAAAAGAATACATGCAATTTCACGCTGGATTTGGCCCTAATGATTTTGACAGCTATGTTAAAGTTGATCTTGGAGCCATCACTCAAATTCAAGTTGAAAATAGCGTTATCTTTGTTAATTTTAGCCTTTATAAGCGTAAAAATAAGCAGAATTTGCAAAATTCTAAAAATATTTTTCTACAAAACCCAAATAATTTAGATCTTTTAAAAAAATGAACTTATTTGAAGGTTTAAATTCTAGCCAGATAGAAGCAGCTTCACATATTGATGGAGCTATGCTTATTTTAGCAGGTGCTGGTAGCGGCAAAACAAAAACCATTACAACTCGCCTAGCCTACCTTATAAAAGAAGTAGGAATTCCAGCCTCAAATACCCTCACTCTAACCTTTACCAACAAAGCAGCAAGCGTGATGAGAACAAGAGCTTTGGCTTTAATCAATAATCATGCTAATCCACTCCTATGCACTTTTCATAAATTTGGACTTATGTTTTTAAGAATGCATATTGAAAAACTTAACCGAAAAAATGATTTTATTGTTATAGATAACGATGATGCAAAAAAAATTTTAAAAGAAATGGCTGATGATTCCAAAGAAAATATCTCTACTATTTTGCATTTTATCTCCACTTGTAAAAATATCGCTAAAAATCCTGACGAAATTTTAAAAGATTTAAAAACAATAGAAAATTCAAATAAAACTTATGTGAAATATTATCAAAAATATCAAGATTATTTAGCAAAATACAATTTTGTTGATTTTGATGATTTATTACTTTTGCCCTATCAAATTTTGGAAAATGATTTAGAATTTACCAAAACTCAAAGCAATATTTATCAATACATCACCGTTGATGAATATCAAGACACCAATACTTTACAATATAAAATTCTAAAAAAACTTTGCAGTTCTCATGAAAATATTTGCGTTGTGGGTGATGATGATCAAAGTATTTATGGATGGAGGGGTGCTAAAATAGAAAATATTTTAAATTTCCAAAGCCAATTTAATAATGTCAAATTAGTAAAATTAGAACAAAATTATCGCTCCGTAGGATCGATTTTAAATGCTGCAAATATCTTAATTGAACACAATAAAAAAAGATTAGGCAAAACTTTAGTTTGTACTAAAGATCACGGAGAAGAAATAGAACTTCTTTATAGTGATGATGAAAAAAAAGAAAGCAATAGCATCTGTGAAAAAATCAAAGAATTGCTTAGCAACAATACCCCTGCAAATGAAATCGCTGTTTTATTTCGAGTTAATGCGCTCTCACGTGCTATCGAAGAAGCTTTTATGCGTGAAAAAATCGCCTATAAATTACTTAGCGGTATGCGTTTTTACGAAAGATTGGAAATTAAAGATTTAATCGCTTATTTACGCTTTCTTGCTAATACCAATGATGATTTTTCATTAAAACGCATTATCAATCGTCCAAAAAGAGGTATAGGAGAAAGCAGTGTTAAAAAATTTGAAGAATATGCTAAAAAAGAAAAAATTTCTCTTTTTGAAGCACTATGTAATCCCAATATTATCAGCTCAAAAAAAACAAATCGTGAAATACAAAAATTTATCCACATTATCCATGAATTATTAGAATGTAAAAATTTAAAACAACTTATTGATCAATTTGAAGAAAAAATTAAATTAAAAGATTTTTATAAAGAGCAAATCGATGCAGAAGATAGAGTTGCTAATATTTGCGAATTTTATGCCAATCTTCATGATAAAATCAAACAAGATGGAGATCTTAAATTAAATGATTTTTTAAATGAAATTTCACTTTTAAGCGATCAAGACAATTTGGATGGTAATTGTGTTTATATTATGAGCATCCATGCAAGCAAAGGCTTAGAATTTGACCATGTTTTTATCATAGGCCTTGAAGAAGGTTTTTTTCCGGTAGATAATTCAGACATAGAAGAAGAAAGACGGCTTGCTTATGTTGCCATAACAAGAGCAAAAAAACAACTTCATTTAAGCGTTTCAAACTCAAGATTTTATCGTGGATCAAGAACTAAGCTTTTTCCTAGTAGATTTTTAGAAGAAAGCAAACTTAGCCAAAATAAATCTTCTTATTTTATTCCTCAAAAAAATACATCAAACTATCAAAAAGGAGATTTGGTAAAACATAAAATTTTTGGCATAGGAAGAATTACAAGTGTTATTAAAAACGGTAAAGAAGAGAGGTTAAAAATCAATTTTGGCGGCATAGAACGCAGCATTTTATCAAGTTTTGTAGAAGGTGTAGTGTGAATAGAATTTTTGCTGCATTTAAACCCGCAGAAATAAGCTCTAATCATTTTTTAAACCAACTCAAGAAAAAATACAATAATAAAAAAGCGGGATATTCTGGAACTTTAGATCCTTTTGCCAAAGGTGTTTTAATTGTCGCTTTTGGGCAATACACTAAACTTTTTCAATTTTTAAAAAAAACTCCAAAAATTTATCGGGCAACCCTATGGTTTGGTGTAAAATCTTTAAGTCTTGATAATAAAAACATACAAGAAATAAAGACTTCAAAACCTTTTAATTTATCAACTCTTGAAAAAATCAGCAAAGAGCTTTTAGGCTTGATTGATTACTTCCCGCCTCAATTTAGCGCTAAAAAAATTGAAGGAAAAAGGGCCTATGAATTTGCAAAAAAAGGAGAAAATGTCGCGTTAAAATCTTGCATAATGGAGATTTTTTCTTGTAAAATTTTACATTATAATCATCCTTTTTTGAGCATAGAAATCAGTGTTAGCGAAGGATCTTATATTAGATCTTATTGTGAAATTTTTGCTAAAAAATTAGGCATCAATGCCACTTTAAGTTCATTAGAACGCATAAAAGAAGGAAAATTTGTCTATAATAACGAAAAAAAAGTTAATGTGTTGGAATATCTTGATTTAAAACCTAATTTCATTTGTGATCTAAGTAAACTTGAAAACGGCTCTAAGCTAAGTTTGGATGATCTTAAATATCAAAATAGCGGAAATTATTTTATAGAAAGTGAAAAATATTTTAGCATTATTAATATTAATGAAAATAAGGTAAAATATCTTTTAAATAAGGTTGAAAAATGTTAATATTATCAAGAAAAGAAAATGAAAGTATTATTATTGGTGAAGGCATAGAGATTAAAGTAGTTCAAACCGGAAAAGGCTATGCAAAAATAGGTATCGATGCTCCAAAATCATTAATGATTTTAAGAAAAGAATTGATGACCCAAATTAAAGATGAAAACTTACATTCTGTAGTACAAAATGATATCAGCTTAGATGATCTAAGTAAAAAATTAATCAAATGAAAGCATACGCTAAAGCAAATATTTTCTTAAAACTTATTGGATTAGATGTTAGAGGATACCATCTTTTAAGCTCTCGCTTTATCTTACTTAAAGATCTTTATGATGAGCTTTATTTAAGCGATGAAAAGACTCAAGAAGGTTTTGAAATCATTAGTGATTTTCACTGTGAAGACAATATTATTAGAAAAGCTTATCATTTATTATGCGACTATGGCTATAAAAATCAACTTGAAGAATTATTTAAAAATAAAAGCTTAAAACTTATAAAAAATATACCAACAGGCGCAGGACTTGGTGGCGGAAGTAGCGATTGCGCGAGTTTTTTAATTTTAATGAATGAAACTTTAAATTTAAAGCTATCCACTCAAGAATTAATCAATCTAAGCACAAAACTAGGGAGCGATATTGCCTTTTTTCTAAGCGGATTTTACTCTGCAAATGTTAGCGGATGCGGAGAAATTATCAATTTTTTTGAAGATGAAATTCCAAATCTCAATTGGACTTTTCCACAAATTTTTTGTGATACGAGCAAGGTTTATACAGAATTTGATAAAAAAAGACACGATTTTAATCTCAATTTACAACAAGCTAAAATATATGAAAATTTAAGCACTAAAGAACTTCTTCAAAGCTATAAAAACTTGGAACTTAATGATTTATTTACCCCTTGTGTATCTTTATATCCTAAAATGTTAGACTATTTAGAAAATCAATATTTTTTAAGTGGAAGCGGAAGTAGTGTTTTTAAGGTTGATAAGTGAAAATTATCGCTAGAAATAAAAAAGCTTTATTTAACTATAGCATTATAGAACGTTTTGAGGTTGGTATTGTCCTTAAAGGTAGCGAAGTAGTGGCTTTGCGTGCTGGAAGGGCTAATCTAAAAGATTCTTTCGTTCGTATTATCAAAGGAGAACTTTTTCTTTTAAATGCTCACATTGCTTTATTAAATACGACTCATGCTTTTTACAAACATGAAGAAAGAGGAGCTAGAAAGCTATTGATGCACAGAAAACAAATCGATAAGCTTTTTGGCAAAGTTAGCATTGAAGGATATACGCTCGTCGCACTAGATCTTTATTTTAACAATAAAAATAAAATCAAAGCAACCCTAGCCTTAGTTAAGGGTAAAAATTTGCACGATAAGCGTGAAACCTTAAAAAAGAAACAAGCTGATTTAGATGCTAGAATGGCTTTAAAAAATATCAACAAAGGGATGATTAAATGAAAAAAATTTTAACTCTGGTTTGCGCAAGTGTTATTTTTTTTCTCAGCGCTTGCTCTCATGAAGAAGATGTGAAAAATGATTATATGTTTGAAGAATATAAAAAGGGCAATGGAATCGTTTTAAAAAACATCAATGGTGGTGCCAATAAAACCCTTGTTCGAACCGATAAAGGATTTGTTGTTAAAGGAGAAGAAGATAAAGTTTTAATGATTGATTTTTTTGGCACTTTCTGCACTCCTTGCAAGGAAGAAGCTTTAAATCTTAGCAATCTTTGGAGAAATAATTCAGATAAACTTATTATCATCGGCTTAACACACTTTGAAGATGTTAGTGATGATGCTGTAAGAAAATTTGCTAATGACTATGGAGCTTATTATTTTTTAAGTAATAACTCTCAAAATGATCGCATTATTGCTCAAATTTTAAAAGATATTAATTACCAAAGTATGGAACAACTACCTTTTAAAGTTGTTATGAAAAATGGAATTTATCAAAATCTTAGCGATTATTGGAATAATAATACCCCTGTAAATTTTTATCTTGGAAAGATTCCAACTCAAATAATCCAAGATGATTTAAATAGAATTTATAAAGAAAAATAATGCCAAAAGTTAAAACTCTAGAACAAAGCAAACTCCAAGAACCTAAAATGTTTAAGGTTATATTGCTAAATGACGATATAACCACCATGGATTTTGTTATAGAAATTTTAATGAATATTTTTCATCATAATTTTGAAAATGCAAGCAAAATTATGCTAGAAGTTCATTTAAATGGTAGCGGAGTGTGCGGAATTTATACACAAGAAATAGCGCTTTCAAAACAAAAAAAAGTTTTTGAAGCCGCACAAATGGCAAATTTTCCTTTAAAAGTAAAAGTGGAAGAAGAATGAAATATCAAGAAAATTTACAAAAATATCTCGAACATGCTAGACATTTAAGCTTTATCAATAAGCACGAATTTACAACTTGTGAGCATTTGCTTTTTGCTCTAGTTAAATTAAGTGTGGATTTTAAAACTATTTTTAAAGAATGCACCGATAAAGACTTAGAAATTTTTGAAGAAGAACTTAAAAATTATATAGCAAAAAATAATGAAATATTAAATCAAGAAGTTGCACCTACTAATTCTATTATTTTGGATGAAATTTTAACGGATAATTTTGCCGAAATGAAAATCATTGATTTTTTGGAGAAAATCTTACACGATGAAAGAACAATATCAAATTATTTATTAAAAAAATACGATATCAATTTAGAAAAAATACAAGAATTAAGACAACACACCCAAATAGAAATTTTAAATTCTTATACAAATAATCTAACTCTTTTAGCAAAACAAGGGAAAATAGATCCCCTAATAGGTAGAAAATTTGAACTTGAAAGAATATTACAAATTTTATCTCGTCGCAAAAAAAATAATCCTATTTTGGTTGGCGAAGCTGGAGTTGGCAAAACAGCTATTATCGAAGGGCTTGCTCTTGCTATTATTGAAAAAAAAGTTCCTAAAAAATTACAAAATGCTCAAATTTTTAGCTTAGATATGGCTGGATTACTTTCTGGAACAAAATATCGCGGAGATTTTGAAAAACGTGTTAAAGAAATTCTAAATGAACTAGATAAAATACCTAACGCTATTTTATTTATTGATGAAATTCACACTATAGTTGGAACTGGAGCAACGGGAGAATCGCACGCTGATTTTTCAAATCTTTTAAAACCATCACTCAGTAACGGTGGTCTAAAATGTATAGGAGCCACTACCTATATGGAATACAAAAACACTTTTGATAAAAACAAGCCTTTAAGTCGTCGTTTTGCTAAAATCAATGTAGATGAACCAAGCCAAGAAGAAGCCTTTCAAATTTTACAAGGATTAAAAACAAAGTATGAAAAATTTCATCAAATAAAATTAAATGATGAAATTCTTAGACAAGCGGTTGCATGGGGTAAAAAATTTTTTAACGACAAATATTTACCAGATAGCGCTATAGATCTTATTGATGAACTTGGAGCCTCTTTTGCCTTAAATCCAAAAAATAAAAAAAATATCACGCTTAAAGATTTAGAGCTTGTCTTAGCTAAAATGACTCGACATCATAAAATGTTTGAATTTGATCACAATAAAGCTTTGGCTAATTTAAAGACAAATTTAAAAACAAAAATTTTTGGACAAGATGAGATTATTGATAAGTTAGTATCTACATTAAAACAAAGTTTTGCTGGATTTAAAAACTCCAATTCTCCAAGAGGAATTTTTTTATTTACAGGATCTAGTGGAGTTGGGAAAACAGAGCTTTGCAAAACATTAGCAGAATTTTTAGGGCTTAATTTAGAACGCTTTGATATGAGTGAATACGCAGAAAAACACTCTCTTAGCAAACTTATAGGTTCACCTGCTGGTTATGTTGGTTATGAAGATGGTGGGCTTTTAAGTAATGCTATACGAAAAAATCCTTTTAGCTTAGTACTTTTTGATGAAATAGAAAAAGCTCATCCTGATTTAAGCAATACCTTTTTACAAATATTTGATAATGCCGAACTTACAGATAATAGCGGACTTAAAATAGATTTTAAAAATACCATTATCATAATGACATCAAATCTAGGCTTAAAAGAAAGTAATGAATTGGGATTTTTAAGTAAAAATGAATCAAAAAGTGATCGTGCTATAAAAGATTTTTTTGCTCCTGAATTTATTAATAGAATTGATAAAATATTACATTTTAATGATTTAAATGATGAGATATTATCAAAAATTGTACAAAAAGAATTAGATGAAATTTCTGTAAATTTAAAAAATATCAAAATTACTGCCGATAAAAAAACTAAAATTTATTTAGCTAAAAAAGCTTATAATAAAGAATTTGGCGTAAGATTACTTAAACGCATTATCTGTGAAGAAATTGGAGAAAAAGTCAGCGATGAAATTCTTTTTGGCAAACTCAAACAAGGCGGAATAGTTAAAATCAGACTCAAAAAAAATGGACAACTTGAATTTATATTCTAAATTATTAAAAGCCCCTAAAGATGCACCTGTATTTTTAAGCACAAAATTAGAAGCAGATTTTATCCTAAAAGCTTATCATTTTGGGCTTTTTCCATGGACTAGCAATCCAGTTACTTGGTGGTGTCCCGACCCTAGATGTATACTAGAACCTAAAGAAATTCATGTACAAAAAAATATGAAAAAAATTTTAAATCTTTATGAAGTAAAACTCGATCACGATTTTTTAAAACTCATCACTTCTTGCAAAAACGCACGTTCTCAAAGCTGGATTGATGATGATTTTATCCAAACATACAATACTCTTTTTCAGTTAGGACACGTCCATACTTTAGAACTCTATGACCATGATGAATTTGTAGGAGGAATTTATGGATTAATTATAGGAAAAGTTTTTTTTGGGGAAAGCATGGTTAGCTTAAGAAAAAATGTTTCAAAAATCGCAATGATAAAACTTTGTGATCTATTATCACCTTATAATTTCATAATAGATTGTCAAATTTATAACAAACATTTAGAATTTATGGGTGCAAAAAATATTCCTAGAGAAAAATTTCTGAAAATTATCGAAAAAAAATGCCATCAAGAAAGTGGATTTGAAAATTTTAAAGATTTAAAAAATTAAAATTTATAAATGAAAAATATCCTTTAGTCCTATTACGATCATTTTAAATCCCATAGCCGCAATAAACACTTGAGCAATACGAGAAAAAATATGTAAAATAAGTTTTCCAACTATTTTTTCTATGGTTGCCGCAAAATAAAATAAAATAAACATAAAAGCAAAAGCTATAATAATACCCCCAAGGGCTATATCAATCCCATAATCTCCAGAAATTACAACCACACTCGCCAAAGCACCAGGTCCAACAAGCATAGGAAAAGCCATAGGAATTAAACTTTGACGTAAAATTTCTTTATCATCCATTTCTTGATAAAAACTAAAATCTTTCATAATTATTTTCGTAGAAAAAAGCAAATTTTTAATCGCCATAATCATTAAAACCAATCCTCCAGAAACTCTTAATTCATCCATTGAAATCCGAAAAATATATTGCATAAGTAGAGGACCTAAAAACAAAAATACAAGCATGATGACAAGCGCTGTGTAAAGTATATATCTAAATAATTTTTTTCTAAGATTTATAGGCAATCCATCGCTCATAGATAAAAATTGCGTTAAATTTCCAAATGGATTTAAAATAGCAAGTAAAGTTATACTAGAAAAAAATATTAAATAAATTTCAGAACCTAAATTCAATAACACAATTAACCTTTCACAAATTCTAATGAAATTGAATTTACACAATGTCTAACATTTTTCTTGGTAAAACCTTCGCCTTCAAAAACATGTCCAAGATGGGCATTGCAATTTGAACATACTATTTCCGTACGCACCCCATCTTTATCTGGGATTCTTTTTATAGCTCCTAAGATTTCATCATCGAAGCTTGGCCAACCACATCCTGATTTAAATTTATCTTCTGATTTATAAAGCTTAGATCCACATTGCTTGCAAAGATAAATCCCTTTCTCATAAAAATCATTATATTTTCCGCTAAAAGGAGCTTCAGTCCCTTTTAACAAAATAACTCTTTTTTCTTCTTTACTTAATGTTTTCATTATCATTTTTCCAATCTAAAAATTAAAATTATAACAAAATTTATTTTTTTTAAATATAATTAAAATAAAAATTTAGGATAAATATGCGTCAAGAATTCTTTTCTAATTTGGAAAAAATTTTATACGAACAAGATATTGAAGAAAAATTTAAACAATTTTCTAATTTTTATGATAATTTTAAAAGTCAAAAAATTATCTTTAATCACAATCAAAATAGTATTTTTAAAGAAAATATAAATTCTAATTTAAAGCTCATTCATCCAACAAGAATCAAACGCCCAAAATTTGTCAATTCTACCCATTCTTTGGCTAAAATGATCCACTCTATAGCACATATTGAATTTAGTGCTATCAATCTAGCTTTAGATGCAAGCTATCGTTTTAAAAATTTACCAGAACAATTTTATAAAGATTGGCTAGAGGTTGCTGAAGAAGAAATTAAACATTTTAATTTTTTAAATTCAGCATTAAAAGAACTTGGTTTTAAATATGGAGATTTTAGTGTACATGATAATTTAGAGGCTGCACTAAAAGCAACTCAAAATTCCTTAAATTTTAGAATGGGCGTAGTTCATCGAGGCTTAGAAGCAAAAGGGCTTGATGCAAATCCTTTTGTGGTTGCAAAACTTGAAAGTTCAAATCATCCTATAAAAAATTTATTAAAAGAAATTTTGGCCATCATTTTAAATGATGAAATTAATCACGTAAAAAAAGGGGATTATTGGTGGAAATTCTCAAACAAAGATCAATGCAATTTTTTAGATATTTGTAATTTATTTCATCAATTCTCCCTTGCTGGAAAAAAACTTAATATAGATGCAAGATTAAAAGCCGGATTTAGCAATAAAGAATGCGAAAACATTGCTAAATTTTATGCCTAACTTCTTTTAAATTTAGAATAAATAATCGTATAAAAAGCCCGTATAATCCCATAAAGAACATATAAACTCGCTAAAGTGATTAAACTCCTAAGAGGATAAAGATATAAAAATGAAAATATAATAATGAGTATAACTAATACTTTTAAGACACTCGACCGATTAAAATCCAATTTTTTAAAACTTGGATAACGTATATTGCTTACCATCAATAAACCTAAAATTGCTTGTAAAATCAAAAAAGCAATACCATAAGTTTTTAAAAAATCATAATGATAATAGCTATAGGTCCAAATAGAGCTAACAACAGCTGCTGTCGGTATAGGAAGGCCTATAAAAACAGAGGGTTCATAAGTTCCGGTTGTTACATTAAACCTTGCCAAACGTATTGCACCAAAAACCACAAAAAAGGAGGCGATCAAAGAACCGTATCTTCCATACTCAGAACCTATCACCATATAAAAAAGCATAGCAGGAGCAACGCCAAAAGCTACCAAATCCGCCAAAGAATCAAATTCGATTCCAAATTTTGAAGTGGTTTTTGTGAGCCTAGCCACTCTTCCATCAAGTCCATCACAAATTAAAGAAAAAATGATATAAATTAAAGCCTTATAGTAATTTCCTTGTATGGAGCTAATAATAGAAATAACACCTAAAAATATAGAGGCAGCGGTAAAAAGATTTGGCAAAATATAAACAAATTGCGGTTTATTGCTGTTCATAACAATCTCCTTAAATTAGATAACCCAATAAAGATCCAGATTTTATTTCATCTCCAAGTCCTACTTGCATACGCACATTTTTAGGAAGAATAAGTTTTATTTTTCCATTAATTAAAAAACCCAATCTATCTCCAACTTTTAAATTATTGGAAATATTATCGAGTTTTAATTTTCTTCCTAAATTTCCAGCATAAATTTCCAAAAATATTTTAGATGAATTAGTTATAGCGTTAATAGAAATTTTTTCTTTTAAAAAATTTAAATTTTGACATTTTTTATCTAAAAAAAGCCCGTATCTATATTTAATTTCATCAATATTCATTTCAAAAGGAGTATAAAAAGAACCTGCATTGCAAAAGGAATTAATAATGCTTACTTCTATACATTCTCCAAAATCTTTTCTAAAGGTATTTTCTATTTGGATAATTTTCCCATCTATAGGAGACAAAACTGCTTTTTTATCGTGACAAATTAAGATACGATTTGGATTTCTAAAAATAAATAAAAGTATTAATAAAATAAAAAAAAGCACAAAAGAAAAACTATTTAAGATCCAAAAAAATAAGATTAAAAATACAACTAAACCTATACTAAAATAGCCCTCTTTTGCGATATATTTCATTATTTTTCTTCTTTAATATTCTCTTCAGTCTCTTGCAAACGACTTGAAAGATTATTTTCATTTTCATAATTTTTAATAATCTCCCTCACCTTTGCACCTTCTATTGTTTCTTCTTCATAAAGCGCTGCAACCATAGTTTCAATAGCACCTTTATACACATTTAGCGTATCTTTAACATCTTTATAGCGTTCATCTAAGGTTTTTTTAACATATTCATCTAAAGATTCTGCCGTTTTTTCAGAATAATCTTTAATGGTTTGCCCACCACTTAAAAAAGTATTTCTTTGTTTTTCAAGCACCATTAAACCTGCAATTTCACTCATGCCATACATTGAAATCATCGCCTTTATGATATCCGTAGCTCTTTCTAAATCGTTACTTGCCCCTGTTGAAATTTCCCCTATAAATACTTCTTCAGCTGCTCTACCGCCTAAAAGCACATCAACTTCTGCAATGAGCTCATGTTTTTGCATCAAAAACTTATTTTCTTCTGGGGTATTGAGTGTATAACCTAAGGCTGCTAAACCTCTTGGAATAACAGATACTTTACTTACTTTTTTTGCACCTTTTGTAGTTTCAGCAATTAAAGCATGGCCGCATTCATGATAAGTTACAATTTTTTTCTCTTTATCGCTAATACGACGCGATTTCTTTTCAAGTCCAGCTATAGCTCTTTCAACTGCTTCCACAAGATCATTTTGCTCTACATGTTTTTTAGAATCTCTTCCTGCTAATAGCGCAGCTTCATTGATAATATTAGCCAAATCAGCACCTGCAAGCCCCGCAGTTAATCTTGCTATATCTTCAACTTTTACTTCAGGAGAAATTTTAACATCTTTCATGTGAACCTTCAAAATATCACATCTGCCTTTAAAATCTGGCTTATCTACTAAAACTTGTCTATCAAATCTACCTGGTCTTAAAAGTGCAGCATCTAAAACCTCAGGGCGATTTGTAGCTGCTAGGACGATAACAGGAGAACTTTCCGTTCCAAAACCATCCATCTCTGCTAAAAGCTGATTCAAGGTTTGTTCTCTTTCATCATTTCCGCCCATCATACCGCTAGCTGCACGACTTTTTCCTATAGCGTCAATCTCATCAATAAATACAATAGCAGGAGCTTCTTTTTTTGCGTTTTCAAACAAATCTCTTACACGAGATGCACCAACACCTACAAACATTTCAATAAAAGAAGAACCCGAAACACTAAAAAATGGAACATCTGCTTCACCAGCAACTGCTTTTGCAAGTAAAGTTTTACCGGTTCCTGGAGGTCCAACAAGCAATAATCCTTTCGGAATTTTAGCTCCGAGTTTAATATACCTTTCAGGATATTTTAGAAAATCAACTATTTCCTTAACCTCCTCTTTAGCTTCTTCAACGCCTGCAACATCATTAAACTTTACTTTTGGTTTCTCAGAATTAACTAATTTTTTAGAACTTCCTATACCTAAAATAGATCCTCCCATGTTTTTTTGCATACGACTAGCTAAAAACATCCAAATTCCAAAAAATATAAATACAGGCAACACCCATGAAAACAATATATCTGTAAACCAATTTGTTTCAGAATAAGCTCCATAAGCGATATTTTTACTGTCAAGCAAACTCACAAGTTCTGGATCATTAACTTTTTTAGCACTATAAACTGTATTTTGCACACTTGATATAGCTTTTATCGTGGTTTGCCCTATGCTAACTTGATTAATCTGACCACCTTCTATTAACTTTTTAAGTTCAGAATAGGGAATATTTTTATGAGTTTCCCCACCATTTAACATTGTGCCAAACGAAGAATTTCCGTCAAACAATCCTTTAAAAATGACTATTATTACAATAGCAAAAACCGCGAAAATAAAAATAGGATTTTTATTAAAAAAACCGTTATTTTGCGGATTGCCTTTATTATTTGAAGAATTATTCATCATATTTCCTTTTTATTTTTTATATACAAAAGAGCACCATTCGTTGATTTTAATTTCATCAATAAGCTCTAAATCTTGAAATTTTTCTTTAATTCTCGTCTGATATTTGTCTAAAATTCCAGATAATATAAGTATAGCATTATCTTTTAAATGTTTTTTAATATCTTTTTCTAAAATCAAAATAACATCTGCAATAATATTAGCTACAATTAAATCATATTTGTGCTTTGCCTGTTCAATAGAACCTTTCCATGAATTTTCAAAACAAACTTGATTGAGTTTTGCATTCTCTAAAGAACTATGGATAGCCAACTCATCAGTATCACAAATTTCAACCTTGCACCCTAATTTTGACATTATAATACCTAAAATTCCACTACCGCAACCTAAATCTAAAGATAAACCGTCCTTTTTTATAAATTTTTGCAAAAATTTTATACAAGCGTAAGTACTCTCATGATGACCAGAACCAAAAGCTAAAGCAGGATTTATTTTGATGTTGATACAATCTTCTTTTTCTTTTTGCCAAGTGGTATGAATATAGATTTGATCAATTAAAATAGGTTTAATGTTTTTTTTATATTCCTCTATCCAATTTTTATTTTCTTTTTCTTTGATAATTTTATCGCAGAGAATCTCTTCTTTTGTATTAAATTTTTCTTTTAGTTTTTGAGCAAAAACCTCAAGAGCCCATGAGAGTTCTTCTAAACTCTCACTTGAGCGTATATAAATACCTTCATTTTTTTCTTCTATCGCTTCAATACCTAAATCAAAAACAAAATCAAGAAATAAATTTTTATATTGTTTATTTACTTTAAAAAACAATTCATAATAGATTTTTTGCATCATAGTGCCGTAAAAAAGGCTTTATTTTATTCAGCTGAAGCTCCATCAGAACCTGTTCCCAAAACGTCTTCTAGTTTTTCTTTTAATACCTGAGGTGTAAAAGGCTTGACAATATAATTGTTAACGCCAGCTTTTAAAGCGGTAATTACCTCTGCTTTGCCACCTTCTGTGGTTACCATAATAATTGGCATATCTTCATATTTTTTCTCAGCACGGACTTTTTTTACGAGCTCCAAACCATTCATTTCTGGCATATTCCAATCAGTTATTAAAACTTGAACATCTTCATTTTTAACAAGTAAATCCCAAGCTTCGGCTCCATGTTCAGCCTCAAGAACATCATTATGTCCAAGTCTTGTTAGGGTATTTTTAATAATCCTTCTCATAGTAGAACTGTCATCAACAACTAACAATTTCACAATTTGTCCTTTCAAAAATTTATTTTGCTTATTGATTTTTTTAATTTCATTAAACCTAGTAAAAGATAATTATAACATTTTTTTCCTTAATTATTCTTATATTTTACTGCAAATAAATATATACTGAGTCCTATTAAGAGAAGATTAATTCCTCCGATAAGATAAAACACATAAAGCATTTGCGATAAATCACTTGAAACAAGTTTAAAGACAAGCATTAAAGCTTCTATAGCTAAAGCTATAATAATAGATCCTAAAAATCTTACCATGGTCTTTTGAATTCCATTAACCTCTTTTTTTGTTTTTCCAAAAACTTCTTCTTCTATAATTGTTTTCGTTAAATCAAAAATAGCCAAAGCTAAAGTTATAGCAATAGTACTTTGAAAAATAATCTGTATTCCAACTTTTTCTTGAGGATGAAATAGACTAAATAAGCCTTTTTGAAACAAAAAACAAGTGATAATAAATAAAACCACAGCAAAACAAAAATAAACCGCTCGACTAAAATAAGTAAAAATAGTTTCAAAATAGCCAGACTCTATCATTTTTAAAATATTTGCCAAGCTAATATCAATACAAACAACAAATAATAAATTACTGTTATTATCATAGATGGGCATTGAAGCAGTGACACATAACTCATTATTTAAAATTGAAGGATAAGGATCACTAAGAGTGCATCGTTTAAGATTAACAGCTCTATAAAAATAAGCCTTGGAACTCTTATCTTCTCCATCGCCTATTTCATATTCTTTTTTTAATGCAATGGCATTTCCAATTTGTCTTCCAGAAGTGTCAAGTATATATAAAGCATCAAAAACTGAAACATCGTGCTCAATTTTATCTAAAGCAGCACGTATACTTTCAAGACGAATATTAGGAAGTTTATTGGGTAAATTTCTTGTTAAAATATAAGTCATGTAGGCTCTAGCTTTATAACGATTATCCTCAAATCTTTGCATGTCTTTAATAAACATGTTTAATTACCTCCAGCATTATGCCTAAATTCAGGCACTATTTCTTTTAAAAGATTAATTATATTTTGATTTTGCTTAAGTCTCTCAATTTGTAAATTTAAAATATGTAAATTAATTTTTTCATTTTTTACCACAAAAATACTTTCATACTTTGTTTTAGCATCATTTTCATCGATTAAAAGTTCTTCAAAAAGCTTCTCCCCTTTTCTAAGTCCTACAATTTTAATTTCCAAATCAGGACGATTTGAAAGCAAAAGCATTTTTTTAGCTAAATCCATAATCTTAACAGGTTTTCCCATATCAAGCACAAAAAGTTCCCCACCTTTTGCAATAGCTCCAGCCTGCAAAACAAGTTGCACCGCTTCATTTACAAGCATAAAATAACGCACGATATCAGGATGAGTTAAAGTTAATGCTTCTCCATTTTCAATTTGAGCTTTAAATTTAGGAATCACACTTCCGCTTGATCCTAATACATTACCAAAACGCACACAAGCAACTTCAAAATCAGAACTCGAAGAGCTTAATGTATAAAGTTCGCAAACTCTTTTAGTACATCCCATGACACTTGTTGGACGTACAGCTTTATCTGTGCTAATCATTACAAATTTCTTAACACCATTAGCTTTAGCACAATCAGTTAAAATTTTTGTTCCTACTATATTATTAATTACAGCAGCATAAGGATTTTGCTCACAAAGTGGGACATGCTTATAAGCAGCGGCATGTAAAATCAATTCGGGTTGATATGTTTTTAATGCTTTATCAAGGGAATCTTGATCTAAAATGCTCATCATTAAAGGAGTGATTTTTTCTTTAAAATTTTGCAACTCCTCATTGATTTTATAAAGATTAAATTCACTATGATCAAGCATTATAAGATGTTTTGCGCCAAATTTAATACATTGTTTGCAAAGCTCACTTCCTATGGTACCGCCTGCCCCGCTTACCAAAACAACTTTATCTTTTAAAAATGCTGCTACAGCTCCATCATCTAAATCTTTTGGTTTTCTAGCTAAAAGATCTTCTATGCTGATATCCCTAGTTTTATTTTGAGTAAAAGAAAATATCTTAACATCTATAATTCCATAATTTATTAACTCTTCAAAAAGTTTTTTTAAAGATTCTTGCTCTAGTTTTAATGCAATAATAGCTGTTTTAACTCCATCGCGAACATATTCTTTGATTTTGCTTTTATCTTGAACAATAAATTTATCGCAATAAGTTCCTATAAGCTCTTTTCTCTCATCAATCACTCCAACAGGATAAAATCCTAAACTCCCCTCTCTTGCACCTTTTAACAAATGCAAAGCCTTAGAAGTTGCCCCTATAACAATACAAGGATTTTCTTGCTCGGCTTTGGAAGATTTAAAATCTACGAGCATTCTTTTACTGATCCTTAAAGTTCCTATAAACATATAAGATATAACAAAATCAATCCCTATAACACTTCTTGGAAAAGGATTAAAAAAATCACTAAAAAAATAAAAAATAATCAAAAAACAAAACTCAGCTAAAGCTAAAGCAAAAAAAATTTTTCTTGCCTCACTTAAAGAAAAAAATCTCCAAGCAACTTTATAAATTCTAAAAATAAATAAAAAAGCTATTTTTAAAAAAAGTAAAATAATTCCTGCTTTAAACATTCCTTGATAAAAAATATTTGCAATATCCCCACTAAAACGCAAAGAAAAAGCTAAGTATATAGAAAGAGAAAATAAAACAATATCAAAACATAAAAAAAAGATTAATCTTTTGCTTTTGTAAAAATCCATATCATTCCTTTATACTTTTAAGGATTAATTCTGAAATTTCTTTTACATCATTTTTTTTCATAGCTGTTCCACTTGGTAAGCAAATTCCTTTTTGAAAAAACAGCTCACTATTTCCATTGATATAAGCCTTACAATCTTTAAAAACTGCTTGAGTGTGCATAGCTTTCCAAAGAGGACGTGTTTCAATCTGCTCTTTTTTTAAATCATTTATTAGTTTAGAAATTTTTGGATGTAAAGGTATGTTTTTTTGAGAAATATTGATATTTTTTTCACAAGAATTAAGTTCTTTTGCATCAAAATCAATCAAAGCAGTACTTAGCCAACGATTACTTCTTGAATCTTTTAATTCATCTAAAAAAGTTAATTTATCTCCTAAAAATTCTTTATACCAATTATAAACTTCTCTTTTTTTAAGTACTCTTTGTTCCAAAACTTCCATTTGCGCTAGACCAATAGCACCTAAAACATTGCTCAATCTATAATTATACCCATAATCTAAATGTTCATAATGCAAACAATCTTCTCTTGCTTGAGTACTATAAAATCTTGCTTTTTCAACTTTTTCTTTATCTTTGCCAATAAGCATACCGCCACCTGAAGTTGTGATGATTTTATTACCATTATAAGAATAAGCTCCAAATTCCCCAAACGTTCCCAAAGCTTTTTCCTTATAAAAACTTCCCAAAGCTTCAGCGGCATCTTCGATTAAAATAATATTATTTTCACTACAAATTTGCATAATCTCATCCATCTTCGCAGAATTTCCATAAAGATGAGTTAAAATCAAAGCTTTTGGTTTCTTTTCGCATTCTTTAATAGCACGTTTTAAAAGATTTATATCAAGATTATAAGTTTCATCGCAATCTATAAAAATAGGCTTTGCCTTAAGATAGCAAATAGGTGCCACCGAAGCTATAAAAGTAAAAGATGAGGCTAAAACTATATCATTTTGCTCTACTCCTGCAACTCTTAAAGCTAAATGTAAGGCCGCGGTAGCAGAATTAAGTGCCAATGCATTTTCACTCTTACTATATTCTTTAACGCTTTTTTCAAAACGATTTACAAATTCACCTAAAGGAGCAATATAATTACTCTTAAAAACTTCTTCAATATATTTTAATTCATTACCACTCATATGAGGAGGAGAAAGAAAAAATCTCATTTTTATCCTTTTTATAAAAGAGCTTTGTGTTATTACACATTGTATCTAAAATAATTTACCAAAAATCAAACATTAAAAATTCTTTTTGCAACTAAAATTTATTTTTACACTACTTTTAAAGTTTTTTAATCTTCTTTTTATATATACCTTTAAAACACATATTTTTTTATATTTAGTTTTTATAATAAAGAGTTGGCGCTTCTTTTTTTGCAAAATAGTCAAAATTTCACCGTTTCATAAATTTCTACATCTTCTCGTTTTACAAAATATATTAAAGAAAGATTAAATTTGATAATTATATAAATTCACCTTTGCAATTTACACAGTATTTCTAAAATTTTTATTTTCCAATTCAAAGAAAAAATGAAGTTGATAAAAATCTCCAAAATTATACGAAATTTCTAAAAATATAACAATAGCGATATATTTTTTACAAGTTTACTGGTATTAAAATTTAAATTCACTTTAAGACTAAAAGATTTTTATGTTTTAGAAAATTTTTCAAAGGGAAAATATAGCATTATAAGATAAATTTATAAGGATACATCCTAAAGATGAAAGATGTGCTAAATCATATTCCACAAATCTCATCTATATCCTTCTTGCAGGTACTCCTACAAAAACACCTTTTTCATTTTGACTTTTAATCAAAGCTGATCCTCCACCTAAAATACTATCATCAGGTAAGCTTAAATTTGGCAAAACACAAGAATTGACCCCTAAAAGACAATTTTTTCCTATTTTTACATTGCCTGCACACTTAGCCCCAACACTAATGTGTGAGAATTCTCCAATTTCGCACTCATGTTCGATTACACTTGAGGTATTTAAAATAACTCCTTTTGAAATTTTTGCTTTTGCATTTACTACAACATAAGGCATGATTAAAATTCCAGCATCTTCTTGTATAGAAGCACTAGAACTAATGATCGCACTTGGATGAATAAGATTGACTATTTTAAAACCACTTTGGAAAACTTTTTCAAAGAATTCTTTTCTTAATTGATTATTTCCTATAGAGATAAAAAAATCATATTTTTCTAAATTTGGATCAAAAGGCTTTGCCTTAAAATCATCTAAAAAAATACATTCTTTATAACCTAAGCTCAAAGCGACATCTTTGCAGACCAATCCATGTCCACCTGCACCATAAATGTAAATTTTTTCAGTTCTTACCATTGAATTTCTCCGTAGTAACATGACCTTCTTTACTCACTCCGCTTCTTTTTAAAACTTTTAAAGCAGTTAAAAACATAATCTTTAAATCAAATAAAAAACAAAGATTTTCTACATAATAAACATCAAGCTCGAATTTTTTCTCCCAAGAAATAGCGTTTCTACCATTTACTTGCGCCCATCCTGTAATACCTGGACGCACATTATGGCGCAATTTTTGTTTTTCATTATAAAGAGGCAAATACTCTACCAATAAAGGGCGAGGTCCAACAAAACTCATATCGCCTTTTAAAACATTAAAAAGCTGCAAAAGCTCATCCAAACTTAAAGATCTTACAAGTTTTCCAAAAGCCTTTAAACGCTTTTCATCTGGCAAAAGCTCTCCTTTCTCATCTCTTTCATCACTCATCGTTTTAAATTTATAAATTTTAAAAATTTTTTCATTTAAACCTGGTCTATCTTGAGTAAAAATAACACTTCCTTGAGTTAGTTTTAAAAGCAAAGCCGTTATAAAAATAATTGGAGAAAACAATACAAGCAAAAATAAAGCTAAACAAAAATCAAAAATTCTCTTAAAAAAATGATTATACATTGCTAATTGCCCTTTTATAAATTGCCAAATAATGCTGCGCTATGGTATTTTCATCATATTTTAAAGCATCCTTAGCTGCATTTGCACCTAAATTATCTCTTAATTTTTCATCGCTCAATAAAAGTTCAATCTTATCGCTTAAATCTTTAGCATTTCCTGTTTGAAACCAAAGTCCATCATAGGCATTTGAAATCGCCTCCACACATCCTTCACAATCACTTACCACAATAGCTTTTCCACAAGCTTTAGCCTCTAAAACACTCACAGGAAATCCTTCTTTATAGCTTGGCAAAACAAAAATATCGCAATTTTGCAATAATTCTACTATATCATTTCTAGAACCCAAATAATGCACACAACCCGAATTTAAAAAATCCAAACTCGCACAAGAAGGATTATCATCCCTTCCACCTACTAAAATAAAATTAGCTTGTTCTTTTAGCAATCTTGCACTCTCATAAAATTCTTTAATTCCTTTATGCCATAAAGCTCTTGCTATCATTAAAATAATGGGTTTTTCACCGATACCAAAATTCTTCCAAAAAAATCTTTTTGACTCATGATTTATTTTTATAGGGAAAAATTTTTTAAGATTAATACCGACTGATTTAATGATGAAAATTTTTTCTTGCTTAAGTCCTAAATTTCTCATAAATAAAGCATTGCTTTCATTCACAAAGATAAAGCCATTAGCAAGCTTAAAAGAAATTTTATATAATAAATTAATATTCCATCTTATCATCTTACTTTTAAAATTATCATCGATGTAAAAAGAACCAAGACCTTCTACTAAGCCAAAAATATATTTAATTTTGGCTAATTTAGCAGCCATAATTCCAAAAGTATTGCTTTTATGTGCAGCACACTGAATAAGATCTAAATTTAAATTTTTTAATACCTTTTTCAAATGAAAGAAATTTTTAAAAACCACGAAAGGATTTAAACTAGATCTTGAAAAATCATAAATAACAAGATTTAAATCCAATTCTTGAAGTTTTTCTGTATATTCATCCTTTGGAACTATGATAAAAATTTCATGACCTTGTTTTCTTAAAGCTTTAATAATTGGCATTCTAAAATGATAAATACTTGCCCCTGCATGAGATAAAAAACCTATTTTCATATCAATAAAACCTAAATTTTTAATTTAAAAACTTTAACATCTTGTGTGTTAATTACCAAATCAAACAAGCTCTTATCATAATTTCCTAAAAAAAACATTTGTACAAAAGCACTATTAAACATAGTCTTATCCATTAATATAAATTGTATGTATGGAATTGGACTATTTTTAATATAAAAAAGATAATATTGTCCATTCGGATCAATTGGAATTTCTTTATAATCATTTTGCTGCACTGAATTTAACTCTATGAAGCTATGAATCATTGAAACATCATTATTGATTTTTAAACTTCTAAAATCATCGCTCAAAGCAATACCATTGCTTAAAATGATTTCTCCATTTTCCCTACCTAAAGGGTAAGTTGTACTGAAAACAAAAGGCTGATCTAATTTTCCGTTATTAAAATCAATTAAAGAAAAACTAGCAATTGTTGAAAAAATAGACGCCATCCTAAAAGGCATATATATATAAACATCCCTTGTTTTTGGAGTATCGATTTTAAAATCCGGCTTAGATAAAGAATATAAAAACAAATCAACATTGCTCTCATTATAATCTTTCATCATCGCCTGTAAAATATCTTTTCTCAAAAGACTATCATTAGGAGCATAAAAACTTTTTTCCGTATATTCAACACTCAATCTTGCCATATTGGCCGCAGATCTTTGATCCTTGGTTAAAGCAAATGAAGGAAAGAAATTATCTTTTCCTAAATGTTTACCGCCATCAACCAAGGTTTTAACATCACTATAATAACGGATAGGATAGCCATAATCCCACCAAGCCACAACGTAATCTTCCCTATTTGCAATCTTTTTTAATTGATCTAATTGTGTTGCTTCATTTTTAGAAAAAACTGTTGGTGCCCTATAAATATAAATATGAGACAAAGCTGGAGTTAAAGATAAAAAAACAAATAAAATAGCAATGAAATTCACTAGCTTTGCTTTATATTTTTTTAAATTCATCTCTCTTAAAAAATAAACCAAATAACCAAAACCAAAAGCTAAAATAGGAACAGCATAAATTGTAAAACGAAGTCCGCTTTTTAAAGCTAAAAAACCTAAAAGAAGTATAGGTAAACTTAAAATCATACTTCTATGCGAAATAATAAAAAGAATAAAACCGATTATAGAAAATAAAAATACAAATTCGCTACCGCTGATTCTTTGCATAAAAATATTAAAATCAATACTTTCAACCTCTTGTATAGTTTGATTAACGTTAAAATACATAAAACCATGCGTTAAATTAACGCTTTCATCCGATCTAAAAATATAAAATTTAAGTTGATAGAGTATAGGATCTATTCCCCCGTTGATAATTAAAAAAATAAAAGTGAAAATTCCTAGTAAAATTAAAAATTTTATTTTAAAGTATTCGCTTTTAAGTGCATAAAAGCTAAACAATAAAACAATAATAGAACTTTGATAATACCAGGCAATATTAGGCAAAGTCATCAGCATCAAAATAATACTCATATAAAAAATAGTTTCTTTTCTATGAAAAATTAAAGAATATAACAAGAAAAATCCTATCAAACTAACATTTAAAGTATAGCTTGAAGGGTACCACCAAAGATAAACCCTAACAAAAAATGGCAAACATATCAAAGAAAATAGATCTTTTCTTAAAACTAGTCGTATCATCAAAAATAAAATAAAAAGCGGTAAAACAATGACAAGCATATCTGTGTCATAATATCCGGCCATAGTTCTATTATAATAACTATTGGCTATACTTGCTAATAATGCAGCTATAAAACCAACAAGAGAACATTTGTATTCATTTGAAATCAAAATAATAGGCACAACAATCAATGAAGATAAAAAAACACTCAAGTATAAAATAATTGTTTCAAAACTAAAAGGAGTGATTTTATAAACCCAATAAGTAAGTGCTGACAAAGAAGCATCATAATATGATAAATCATTAGGCTGATGAAATCCTGCTATCATATCTCTTGCACCTTCTGCAAAAGCATAGCCATCGTTTGAAGTTATCATAAGTTGATTATTAAAAAAATACTCATTAAACTGACTCGCCCAAAAAACCCAATAAAATCTACAAGCTATACTAAAAATATAAGCACTTAAAATCATTAAAAATAAAATTATATAAGGGTTTTTAAAATATTCTTTTTTAAACATACACTATCCTGCTAAATATTCTAGAGCATTTCGCGCAATTTTAATTTTATCAAAATCAAGAGCTCTATTTTTGGCTTTATTTTTATAAGCCTGTCTTAAATTTTCATCCTCAATCATAGTTTTTAAACCTTGAAACATAGAATTTTCATTATCCACTTCCACTAACAACCCAAACTCATCATTTCCAAAAAGCTCTTTAGCTCCGCTTTTATGATCGGTACATACCACAGCACACCCACAGGCCAAACTTTCAATTAAAACATTAGAAAATCCTTCAAATACCGAAGCAAATGCAAAAAATTCGCATTTACTCATATATTTATAAGGATTATTATCAAAGCCTAAAAGCAAGACTTGATTTTTCAAGCCAAGCTCCTGTATCAAATTTTCTAATTCATTTTTTAAAATTCCCTCACCTAAAATAACAAGTTTTAAATTTGTTTTAAGTCTAGCATAAGCACGGATAAGCAAAGCGTGATTTTTTCCCGCATCCAATCTTCCAACGCTTAAAATAAATTTATCTTTTAAAGTAATTGCTTCTTGAGATTTTTTTTCTATATTTTCTAAATCTATAGCATTATATAAAATTTTACATTGTTCCTTTTGGATTTTAAAATTTTGAACTAGATCTTCTAAATTTCCTTTAGAATTTGGTAAAATCAAATCCGCCTTAGGATATAAACAAGAAATCAAAAATTTATTTGCCCAAGAATTAAAATTCTTTTTTTTATACATCACACTTGGAGTGGTACATTCATTGATAACAAGGCGAGTTTTATTACCAAAAATTCTTGCCATTAAAGCTATGTAATTTGGACGATTTAAGAATACAAATTCGGTATTTATATTTAGTTTTTTACATATTTTTTTATATTTTAAAGCCAAAAATGGAAGTTTGATAAATTTTAAAATCGCATTTTCGCTAGGCTTAGAATACTCTAAGAAATGAATACTGCATTTTGGTATCTCATAGGAAATTTTCTCATTCATTAAAATCAAATGCACTTCAAATTTAAGATTTAACATGGGAAGTAAAGTTGCTACAACCCTTTCAGCGCCACCACTTCCTAAGGAATAAATAAAAATTGCTAATTTTTGCATAAACTCGTCCGTATTTTAGATAATTTTTTAATCATATTACTTGGAATTATACTTAAAATGAGTAATATTAGAGCAGGTGTATTTATCTTCATACTTAAACTTTTAAATAAGCAATAATAAAGCTCTTTAAATTTACCTCCAAGTTTTGCATAATATGCCGCCATCTTATAATAACTTGCACACATATTTTTATAATCTTTATCGCCGGTTTGTTCCAACTCATTTTCTAAAATTCTAGCAAGTTCTAAATAACCAAGATAAACTCTAATAGCGTTTTTACTTGCCGCCAAAGTTACACTATCGCTTCTATTTAAGCGATAAATTCGAAAGGCTTGATGAATATAAAAAGTTTTTTCCTTGTATAGATGTATCCAAAGTGTTGCTTCATTTCCATAAAATTCTTCATTAAAACGCTGATTTTTTAATAAAGATTTTTTAAAAATAGAAAAAAACTCTCCGTGAAATTTTCCCATTAAAAAATCTTTCTTATAAAGTTCTTGATCTTTATTTAAACCCTTTCCGCTAAATTCTTGAGTGAGTTTGCCTTCTTTTTCTATAAAACAATTTCCAATAACATGAGAATAACCCTCATCAATTTTTTGCATTAAAATTTCTAAAGCATGAGGTAAAAGCTCGTCATCATCATCTAAAAAGCTTATAAATTCCCCATGAGCATGATCTAAGCCATTATTTTTGTTTCCATTAGGTCCTGCTTTGTATTTATCGTTTAAAACATATTTTATACGATTATCTTGCTTTTGCATTTCTTGCACTATATCTTTTGTTTCATCATCTGAATGATCATCGCTAATGATAATTTCTAAATCTTTATAATTTTGCATCTGTATGCTTTTAATGGCTTTTTTGAGTAAATTTGGACGCTTAAAAGTAGGGACGATGATTGAAATTTTAGCCATGAGAAACTTCTTTAATCAATTTTAGCCATTGTTTTTTTATCTCATTAATATCAAAATTGATACATCTTTTTTTGGCATTTTGTATTAAATTTAATCTAAAACCTTCATTTTGCAAAATCCATTCAATTTTTTTTGCCAACATTACCTCATTATCGCATTCTACCAAAATACCATCTTTACTATCTTCGATCAAATCTTTGGAGCCATCATGATACAAAGTTGAAATTCGACACACATCAAAATACAAACTTTCTATAAGCACAGTTGGCAAACCCTCAACAAAAGAGCAAAGACAAAGTATTTTAGCCTTTTTATAAAGCTCTTTAACATTTTCCACTCTGCCTAAAAATTCAATCCCAATATGCATTTCTTTGGATTTTTTTTCAAGTGTAGATCTTAATTCTCCAT
>JACHTQ010000004.1 GCA_020135845.1 Campylobacter sp. W0018
GTTTTTATAAAATTCACCTTTTCCATACACATTAAAATATCTAAGTCCAACAAGATGGGCTTTATCGTAGTATTTTCTTGCAATTTTATCCATCATAAGTTTTGAAAATGCATAGGGATTTTTAGGATCTTCAACCCCAACTTTTTGAGGACTTGGCTGGTTGCCATAAACCGAAGCAGAACTTGCATAAATCAATTTTGCATTGATATCTATACTTAATTCTATAAAATCTTTAAAAGTATTTAAATTTGTTGTTAAAATTTTATTTTGATTATAAACTGTAGTATCTGAAATAGCTGCTTTATGAAAAATCACATCAGGCTTAAAGTTTTTAATCTTTTGCAAGGTCTTTTCATCTCTAATATCTCCAACATAAAGCTCGCCATCAAAATCGAGCAAATTTTTAAAATGCCCAAAACATTCTAAATTTCCATTATCTAAAAGTTCATTGCTTGACATTTTATCAATGATTAAAATTTCATGATCTTTTTGCAATTCTAAAGCAAGTCCAGATCCTATAAAACCTGCTCCACCCGTAATGGCTATTTTCATTCATTGTTTCCTTTCTCAAAAAAGCTTAAAACTTCTTTTAAATTTGCAAATTGCTTGAAAAAATTTCCTTCTTTTTTTTCTTGACTAACTAAAATCAAAGTTTTGATATTTGCATTAAAACCCGCTTGCATGTCGCTTAAGTTATCTCCTATAAATACAGAATTTTCCATATCTATATCAAATTCTTTTTTAGCCTTTAAAAGCATACCAGGTTTAGGCTTTCTACAATCACAATCTTGCAAATGCGGACAATGATAAATTTTAGAAAAATGAATTTTTTCCTTTTCAAATTCTTTCAAGAGAAAATCACAAAGCTTGGAAAAATCTTCCTCGCTATAATACCCTCTTGCGATGCCTGATTGATTTGTGACAATAAAAAGCAAATAATCTTTCTTTGAAAAATAACGACACAAATCAAAAATGCCTTCGCAAAATTCAAAATCTTCGATTTTATAAACATATTTTTTATCGATATTTATAACACCATCTCTATCTAAAAACAATCCTTTTTTCATAAGAAATATTATAATATATTTTAAAAAAATATCAGCTTTTAAAACAAAAATTTATCAAAAAATAATCAATTATATTTATTTTAATAATGATTAAGGAGATTATAAAAATATAAGATATATAATAGCTTTGACATTAAATTAAATTAAGGAGAAGTGTCAAATGAAAAAAATGTTAGTAATCTCTGCATTAGCATGTATCGGCGTTTCAGCATTTGCTGCTGATGGTGCAACTCTATTTAAAAAATGTGCAGTATGCCATGGTGCAAAAGCTGATAAAGTTTATTTAAATAAAGTTCCAGCTCTTAAAACTCTAAGCTTTGAAGAAAGAGCGCAAGCACTTAAAGAATATAAAGCAGGCACAAGAAACAAATTTGGTCAAGGTGCTATTATGAAAATTCAATTAAATAGCTTAAGTGAAGCTGATTTAGAAGCTGTTGATAAATACATCGAAACTTTAAAATAATTTCAAAGCTTTCATTAATTTACGATGAAAGCTTAATCTCTCTTATCTTTCAAAGCCTTTTTTTTGCGGTTTTCAAGTTCTATAGCATCACGCAAAGACTCTTCATCATCATTTAAAGTAACAAATTTATAATCATCATCAAATTGTTTGGTTTTTATCCCCCAAAGTAAGATAGTTAAAATCACACAAAAACCAAGAATTGAAACAGTTATCATCATCGTAATCACACTATTCATTTTTTATCCTTAAAGCATTTAAAACCACCATTATACTACTAAAAGACATAGAAATTGCTGCAATTAAAGGATTGATAAGTCCTAAAAAAGCTAAAGGTATGGTGCAGGCATTGTAAAGTAAAGAAAGAGCTAAATTTTGCTTGATAATTTTATAAGTATTTTTTGAAATTTGCATAGCATTTTTTAAAGAATTTAAATCATTTTTTAAAAGCAAAATATCACTATTTTCGATCGCCAAATCACTCCCTTCGCGCAAACTCACAGAAACAGCAGCGTATTTTAATGCCAAAGCATCATTAACCCCATCACCCACAAACAAAACTTTTTTATTTTGACTTAATTGCTCTATAGTTTGCATTTTTTCTTCAGGCAAACAAGCAGCTTTAAAATCAGAAATTTCAAGCTCATTGGCAATTTTTTCAACTGCTTTATAATTATCACCGCTTAAAATCATCACTTGAGTTTTTATAGATTTAAGATAAGCAATCAAGTCTTTAGCTCCTTCTTTTAGAACACTTGAAAATTCAAAATAAGCCAAAACCTCATCATTTTTAGCAAAAATAAAATGAGAATTATTAAATTCTTTATCAAAAACTATGTTATTTTCTTGTAAAAATTTCAAATTTCCACCTAAAAAAACTTTATCGCTTATTACAGCCTTAATGCCTTTTGCTTGTATATTACCCACTTCTTTAAAATCCAAATTTAAACGTTTAGCGTTTTTATTTTGACTCAAAAATTGTGCGACACTTTTTGAAATCGGATGATTTGAAAGCGAAACAAAGGTATAAATTTCATCAATATTTAATTTTTCGTGCAAGAAAAAATCTCTCACCTCTAAATTAGGCTTAGTTAAAACTCCTGTTTTATCAAACACAACCATATTGCATTTTGAAAGATCTTCAACCACACTTGAACTCTTAAATAAAATTGCTTTTTTTAGTGCTCTACCGAGTGCTACAAGATTACTAACTGGAGTAGCTAAAGCTAAGGCACAAGGACAAGCTATGATTAAAACTGAAATGGCATTGATTAAAGAAATTTCAATTCCAGCTTTATAACAAAAAAACCACACTAAAAAGCATATCAAAGCAAAACTTAAAACCACGCGAGAGAAATAAGAAGAAATTTGAGAAACCAAGCTTTCAAGTTTTGCTTTTTTCATACTTGCAAATTCCAAAAGTTTTATGATTTGACTTAATTTAGAATCATTATAAATTTTACTCGCCTCATATTCAATACTTCCATCTAAAACAATACAAGCAGAATTAACCATATCGCCTTGTTTAACCAAGCAAGGCTCATTTTCTCCGCTTAAAGATGAGGTATCTATGCTTGCTTCACCTTTTTTACAAATTCCATCGATTAAAATTTTATCTCCGCTTTTAAGTAAAATCCTATCCCCTACACACACTTTTTGGACTTCTTTAAGGCTAAAATCTTTTCCATTAAAAACCATAACCTCATTTTGCAAAAAATCATTCAATCCATCTATAGTATCTAGGGCGCGTTTTTTACTAAACATTTCAAGATATTTTCCTATAAATACAAAGCAAATGATCATCGCAACTGAGTCAAAATAAACCTCGGAAGATCTTGTAAACATAGCCCATAAAGAATAACTATACGCCAAAGTAGCGCCGCTAATGACTAAAGTATCCATATTAAGGTTTTTAAGTTTTAAAGATCTCAAAGCGCTTTTATAAAAATTAGATCCGGTATAAAAAAGAACAGGAGAGCAAAGAATGAATTCAAAAAAATTCAAAATATCCTTTGTATCTCTATCCATACCACTAAAAAAACCAGCATATTTTGCTACGGCCATCCACATGATATTCATCACACAAGCAATACCCACTACAAGCTTAGAATAAAATTCCCTTTTCTTTAAATCAGCTTTTTTCGAGTTTTTAGCAGGATTATACGCACTTGCTTTATAGCCTATGCTTTCGATTAAATTTAAAATTTGACTCAAAGAAATACTTTCTTTATCAAAAACTATTCTTGCTTTATGACTTAAATGATTGATATCTAGCTCTAAAATTCCTTTCTGCTTGATTAAAATTTTTTCATTAAGCCATACACAAGCTGCGCATTCAATACCATGAATCATAAGATAAATTTCATTAAAACCTTCCTTAGTTTGAGTAATAAATTCATCATAATTTTTATTTGAAAATTCTAAATTTACAGGCTTTAAAGATCGATCTCCTAATCTTTCATAAAATTCATCCAAACCCGTTTCATGCAAGATTTTCCAAACACTCTCACATCCTTTACAACAAAAAAATTTATCTTTATAAAAAATCATTTGGGATTTTTGATAACTTAATCTACAATGTTCACATTTCATAATTAATCTTTAAAAAATATTTTTTTATAATTATAAACAAAATATATGCAAATTATTTGACAAAAAGTATATTTTTTTATTAAAATCACAATTTTAATTTACTACTGCAAATGACTGCATAATTTCTTGCGAGGGCTTATGGAAAAAGAAAAAAAACAACATCAAAGAACCCATATTCCAGTTGAGGGTTATAAAATAGAAGATTTAAAATTACTTGATTTAGAAAATTTAGTCAAAATCGCAAACGAATGCGAAATAGAAAATCCGCGCGAATTTCGTCGTCAAGAACTTATTTTTGAAATTTTAAAAGCACAAACTAAAAAAGGTGGCTTTATACTTTTTACCGGAATTTTAGAAATTTCAAGCGAAGGTTATGGCTTTTTAAGAGGTATGGATTCTAACTTAAGCGATAGTGTTAATGATGCTTATGTTTCTAATTCTCAAATTCGTAAATTTGCTCTGCGCGTGGGCGATATTGTCACAGGGCAAGTTAGAGAACCTAAAGATCAAGAAAAATATTACGCGCTTTTAAAAATCGAAGCGATCAACTATATGCCTTTACAAGAAGCTAAAGAAAGGCCATTATTTGACAATCTAACCCCAATTTTCCCTACTGAAAAAATCAAACTCGAATACGATCCTATGAAATTAACAGGACGCATTTTAGATCTTTTTACCCCTATAGGAAAAGGGCAACGTGGACTTATCGTAGCACCACCTAGAACAGGTAAAACAGAACTTATGAAAGAATTAGCAGCTGCAATTGCTAGAAATCACCCAGAAATGCATTTAATCGTTCTTTTGGTTGATGAAAGACCTGAGGAAGTAACCGATATGCAACGTTGCGTTAAGGGTGAAGTTTTTAGCTCTACTTTTGATTTACCTGCTTACAATCACGTTCGCGTTGCAGAACTTGTTATAGAAAAAGCAAAAAGAATGGTTGAAACAGGCAAGGATGTCATCATTTTACTTGATAGTATCACAAGACTTGCTAGAGCTTACAACACAGCAACTCCTAGCAGTGGAAAAGTTTTAAGTGGTGGTGTAGATGCCAATGCACTGCATAAACCAAAACGCTTTTTTGGCGCCGCTAGAAATATAGAAAATGGTGGATCTTTAACCATCATAGCTACAGCATTAATCGACACCGGTTCTAGAATGGATGATGTGATTTTTGAAGAATTCAAAGGAACAGGAAATAGTGAAATCGTACTTGATAGAAATATTTCTGATAGAAGAATTTATCCTGCAATCAATATCATCAAATCAGGAACAAGAAAAGAAGAACTTTTACAAGGTGTTGCAGAGCTTCAAAAAATTTGGGCAATACGCTCGGCTATTTCTCAAATGGATGATATTGAGGCGCTTAAATTTTTATATTCTAAAATGCTAAAAACTAAAGATAATGTCGAACTTTTATCTATAATGAATGAGTAAAAATGCTTCAAGCACTAGCCGTTAAATACAGACCAAAAACCTTTGATGAGCTTATAGGGCAAAAAACTGTTAGCACGAGTTTAAAATACGCACTTAATAACAACCGCCTAGCCCATGCTTATCTTTTTTCAGGTTTAAGAGGTAGTGGAAAAACCTCTAGTGCTAGAATTTTTTCTCGGTCTTTAGTTTGTGATCAAGGGCCTAGCGATACTCCTTGTGGAACTTGTAAGCAATGTATCGCGGCTTTAGAGGGAAAACACATCGATATTATAGAAATGGATGCGGCCAGCAATCGTGGCCTTGAAGATATACAAGCTTTGATCGAGCAAACTAAATACGCTCCTTCTATAGCTCGTTTTAAAATTTTCATTATCGATGAAGTGCATATGCTTACTCCACAAGCTGCAAATGCGCTTTTAAAAACCCTAGAAGAACCACCAAGCTATGTAAAATTTATACTTGCAACCACCGATCCTTTAAAACTTCCCGCTACGGTTTTATCAAGAACTCAACATTTTCGCTTTAAGCAAATTCCACAAAGTGAAATTCAAAACCATCTTAAAGAAATTCTCATCAAAGAAAATGTTCGTTTTGAAGAAGAAGCTTTAAAATTTCTTGCAAGAAGTGGTAACGGATCTTTAAGAGACACGCTGACTTTACTTGATCAAGCTATTATTTTTTGTCAAAATGATATTAGCGTACTTAAAATCACTGATATGTTAGGCTTTTTAGATCCGAATAAAATCAAAGAATTTTATCATGCCATTTTAATCAAAGATAAGGAAAAAGTTTTTGAATTTTTAGATGAGCTTAAAGAATATGAAGCCTCTAGCGTTATAGATGAGATGCTATTTTATCTTAAAGAAAGTTTTTTTGCTAGAAGCACTGAATTTTCAACTCTAATTTATGAAAGATTTTTCCGTATTTTAGCTCGTGCTAAAAATATGATTTGCGACGATGATGGCTTTACGCTTTGTGTGATGGCTTTTATGATGATGGAAGCAAGTTATCTTAAAGAAATTGATACGCAAATCAATGAAATCGAACAAAGAAAAGCTGAAAATATTACTCCAAAAATCACGCCGATTTTAGAACAAAAAATTAAGGAAAAACCAAAAAATGCCTATGAAGTGCTTTTAGAGGCTATATATGATAGAGATTATGAACTTGGGGAATGCTTTGAAAAAAGCACTCGATTTATCAGTTATGAAAATGAGATTTTAACGATAAGTTCTAACGCAACAGGAGAAAATCGTACTCAACTTAACAAAGGCTTTAAACTCATACAAGAGCTTTTAAAAGATAAATTAGGACAAAATGCAAAAATTGCTGTGCAAAAAGAAATAAGCATTGATGAAAGCAAACTCCAATCCATCACTCAAGAGCCTAGCACTCCTTCAAATTCAAAACTCGATCTTAATTCATCTTTTAAAGAACTCAAACAAGGTGCTAAAAAATTTAATCCCGAGGAAGACATTAAAGAAGCCTTGAAAGATTGCTTTGGAGAGCCTCAAATTCAAGAATAATCAAATATTTTTTAACCGCAAAGAATTCAGCACAACGGTTATAGAGCTAAAACACATAGCTAAGGCTGCAAAGTGCGGACTTAAAGTCACGGAAGGTACAAAACCCGCTGCAATAGGAATACAAAGTGTATTATAGATAAAAGCCCAAAAAAGATTTAATTTGATTATTTTTCTTGTTTTTTTAGAAAGAGAAAAGCAATATAAAATATTTGCTAAATTTTCCTTAATCAAAATAAAATCCCCTGTTTTTTTAGCTAATTCATTAGCCTTTGAAAAACTCATACTCACGCTTGCCAAAGACAATCCAGCTGCATCATTTAAACCATCTCCTACAAATAACGCATCTTTGGAATTTTTGATGATTTGAAGTTTTTCTTCTGGCTTTAATTGCGCATAAAAATCATCTATATTCAATTCTTTGGCTATTTTTTCAACACTTTCTTGATTATCTCCGCTTAAAATAACACTTTTAATCCCTTGTTTTTTTAATCCTACGATGAGTTCTTTTGCACTCTCTTTTAAAGAACTATCAAGCAACACTCCCCCTAAACAATGAGAATTTTTTGCAAAATACACCTTAATGCTGCCTAAATTTTTAAATTGATTAAAAAATTGATCACATTCTTTAGTATCTATGCCTTTGCTGTCTAAAAAATATCGACTTCCTATGAAATACATATCATTATTTTCTTTATAAATCATACCCGCACCAACTACAATTTCACTCTCGCCTTTTAACTCAACATGGATATTTTTACTCAAACTTTTTGCAATAGGATGTGAACTTAAAGTTTCTATTTCACAAAGTTTTTGAAAATCATCTTGATTTAGATTATGCTTAATAATCTCTAATTCTTCTTTAGTTAAAGTTCCAGTTTTATCAAAATAAGCAAGTTTAATGTGACTTAATTTTTCTAAAGCAGCAGGATTTTTAAGTAAAATAAAATTTCTAGCTGCATTTGAACTTGCTACAACTAAAGCAATCGGCGTTGCAAGACCTAAAGCACAAGGACAAGAAATCAAAAGCACAGCACAAGCATGCAAAAAAGCTGCATTTAGATTTGTCCTAAAAAGCCAAAATAAAAATACACATGAAGCTAAAATGATGATAGATGCTGCAAAATATTTAGAAATTGTATCCGTTAAAGCTGCTAATGGGGTTTTTATATTTCCTGCATAAAAAACTAAATTTTTAATTTGCTCTAAAGTGCTATCCATTGCTTTTTTATTTGCTTTAATTTTTAACATACCATTTAAAACAATGCCACCTGCTTGCACTTCATCGTTTTCTTTTTTTAAAACAGGAAAAAATTCTCCATTTAAAAAACTCATATCCACTTCAGCACTTCCATTTAAAATCACCCCATCAGCAACAATACTTTCACCTTCTTTGACTAAAATAACATCTCCAGCTTTAATAAAAGCACTAGAAATTTCTTTAACTTCATCATTTTCAAGTAAAATTCTTGCCTTTTTTGTATCAATTTTTTCAAGATTTTTTTGATAACTTTCAGCCTTGAGTTTGATTTTATTTTCAAGATATTTTCCTAAAAGCACAAAGGAGATAATCATCATAGCGCCACTAAAATACAAATGCTTTTCATTAAAAATTTTAAAATAAACCAAACAAGAATACACAAAAGCACTCATTACCCCTAAAACAACAAGGGTATTCATATCTAAATTTTTATTTTTTAATCCAAAAAAAGCATGGGAAAAAAAATCTCTCCCGCAATAAAAAATCCCAAAAAAGCTTAAAAGCATTTGCATATTTTGCGAAAAGAAACTTTGGTCAAACATTTCAAAATACATCACAACAACACTTAAAACTATACTTAAAAGCAAATTTTTTCTAAGCTCTATATGTTTTTTTATTTTATATTCTTCTAAGCTTTGCTCATCTTCTAAAATTTCAAAACCTAAATCTTTTATTTTTGTTAAAATTTCTTTGCGTTTTTCATCCTTTTGGATGAGAAAAATTCCACTTGAATTCACATAAGAAACACTAGCTTCTTCAACGCCTTCTATTTTTTTACATGATCTTTCTATGGCATTAGAACAATTAACACAAGTCATCTTTCCTATTTTGACACGAAATTCTTGCATTTTTACATACGCTCCACAATATCAAATCCTAATTCCTGAAATTCATTTTTAAATTTTTCTAAGTTCTCTTCTTGCAAATCCACGCTTAAAATTTTATTTTCCAAATCTATGTCAATCAAACCATATTCATCTTGTAAAGAATTTTTTATCAAATTAACACAATTTGCACAATTGACATTTTTTACTTTGAATTTCATTGATTTTCCTTTTTTATAATACTTGGTTGTATTGTAATATGTCCTATATTAAAATGCTCTAAAAGCTCGCTTGAAAGCTCTTGATAAAGCTTTTCAAATTCTAGCAATTCTTTGATATCTACTTCGATATGTAAAGTTGCCACAAACATTTTATTTGTGATTTCTACGATATGTAAATCTAAAATTTTATTCACTTGATGATGTTTTAAAATCAAGTCTTCAACACTTTTCACATCTACAGGAGAAGTTTCTAATAAAATATTGATACTTTTTCTTAATAGCTTAATTGACCATCTTAAAAGCAAAAAAGATAAAATCAAAGCTAAAATCGTATCAATATAAACAATTTGAGTATAATAAACAACAATTCCACCTATAATCACAACTAAAGATCCAAGTAAATCGCTCATCATGTGTAAAAAAGCGGACTTCATATTGACATTATCTAAATTTGCGCCCTTAAACATCAAAAAAGCATTGAAAGCATTGACTAAAAAACCCGAAATTGCAACAATAATCATAGTTTTTGCATCTATATCTACTGGATAAAATAATTTTTCTATGCTCTCATAAATGATAAAAATTGCAGATAATATAATCGTTAAAGCATTAATAAAAGCCACCAAAATTTCTAATCTAAAATAACCAAAAGTTTTTTGATCATCTTTAAATTTTTCAATTGCAATGATCGCAAAAAAACTAAGAGCTAAAGCAAAAACGTCAGAGAACATATGCAAAGTATCGCTTAATAATGCCAAAGAATTTGAAAGTATAGAATATACAAATTGTATAAGCATCATTAAAAAAGTCATAATAAGAGATATTTTTAAAATTTTCTTATCCACATTACGCGCATCTGAATGATCATGATGATGGTGCTCATGATGGTGATGATCGTGGCATTTTTTAACTAAAGGTTTGTGTGATAGATATTTTTGCATTTTTATCCTTTTTATTATTATTGTAAGATATTAAATTAACAAAAAGATAAAAAATGAAAAAAATTAATGTCTTCTTATATGTCTTGTCATCATAAAACTTTGCTCAAAAAAGATAAGCAAAGTCACACTCACCCCTATAGCCAAAGCTAAAGTTACAGAAACAGTGGTTAAAAAATAATCAAAAAATTGCACCAAAAAATCAGTTTTAGCCTGAAGATCATCACTGCGTATAAAAGAAATCAAATACAAAATCGCTTTATAAGCATAAATTCCAGGAATCATCGGTATAAGTGCTGGAAAGGCTATGATTTCAGCTGGAGTTTTTATAATCTTAGCCAAAATTATACCCAAACAACCTATGCAAAAAGAAGCTATAAAAGTTGCTATTGCCAAAGTTTGAAAATGAAAATATTCTGTTAAAACAAAACGAAAACCATGAGCAATAGCCGCTAAGAACGCAGAAGCGATCAAAGTCTTTAAAGGGGGATTACAAGCATAAGCAAATCCAAAACCAGCTAAAGCTGCAAAAAACATATCTTTTAAAACAAATTCTATCATCTTAAAATTCCAAAATCAGTTAAACTAAGTGTCATATAAATTCCAAGTGCTATACAACAAATCAAAATCCCAACGCTAATAATACGGCTTACACCCATCAAAATATGATCTTTAAGTATGTCAATAACTGAATTAATAAAAAAAACACCAGGGATAAGATATAAAATGCTAGAGCCCAAAGCCACATCCGATGTATTAGTATAACCCATATTAAGCCCTAAAAAAACAAAGCCTGAAGAGACAAAAGAACAAATAATGTATTGAATTCTTAAATCTATTTTGATTTTTGTCAAAAAAAATCTTAAAACTAAACCCAAAAAAGTTCCAAAAAATACTAAAATACCTGAACCAAAATCTCCTCCAAAAAGCCTACAAAAAGCTGAATTTGCTACAGAAACTAAAAAAAGAGTGCTTATAAAAGAATGTTTTTCTTGATGGATCACTTGATCAAATATTGCTTTTGCTTTTTCAAGATCATATCTATGATCACATATAGCCCAACTTAAAGCACTTAAATCTAAAATGATTTTAAAATTAATATAAGCATGATGATTAGGAATGACATAAGTTCTATGTTTGGATTTATCACTCCTATCTACGATATTTAAAGTAATATGATGAAAAAAGAAATTAATATTGATCTCATAACCATAAACTTTAGCGATTCTTTCTACACATTTAGCTACCCTAGATGTATAAGTTCCAGCTCCTAATAAAGTTTTAGTATAGACTATAAGAAAGTTAGTTAAACTTTGTATATCAGGCTTTTGCATATATATTTCTTTGTGATTAAAATTGATCTATTATAACAAATTTTTAAAATAAAAAATATAAATTGTAAGAAAATTTCTAAATTTTAAAGAAGTTAAAAGAAAGATAAAAGCGGCTTTAAACCGCTTTTATTATTTACCAGCAACTGAAACTTGATTTGGATTATCCGCTGCACGAGCAACCATGCACTCTTTCAAAACTGAAGCGTCATTGGCGTCTTTAACCTTTTTACTCACCCAACGTTCAATTTGTTTCATTGTTTTTGATTCTGGTTCTGGAGCTTCATATTTTGTCATTAAGCTAGCACAATCAGCTAAAGCAATGATAGGCAACAAACCTAAAAAAAGTAATTTTTTCATATCACTTACTCCTTAAAATTTAACATTATACATTAACATAACATTATCAGCTCTTGATTTTTCTTTCTTAGCTCCACCAAGTGGCAATCCACGATTTCCCCATTTATTTTGGATATTAGTATAGCTTAATCTTAAGAATTGATATCTATCAAGCTGATAAATCACATAAACATCATTTGCTATACCTCTAGTCATTCTTATATTAAGCGGATCGTTGATGCTTGGACGGCTCATAGTATACCAGTATCTGCTTCCCCAGAAGAACTCATAACCCACTTTTAAAGCTCTTGTAAAGTCATAACGTCCACCTACATGCACCGCATAACCATCTTTTTCATTAAACGCTAAAGAACTAGCTTTTCCATTAGCCAACGGCAACCAATAAGTATTTGCATTGCTTCCATTGTAATACCCTAAAGATGCAAACCAGTTAAAGTCAGTTCCAAAGGTATTGTAGTTTTCAAAATGGATATTAGCAATAGTTGCATCACCTAGATTTTTAACACCTGCTCCACCGATCGCCATATTTAATGCGGCATCTTTAAGATCAATCGGTAAAGAGAAATCAGTCATACGTGCTATGTTGAAAATAATCAAGTTATTTCCAAAGCTACCTAAAGGAAGTTCTCCTTCTACGGCTGCATAGTAAAGATTTGCATCCGCATCTTGTTGATCACTCATCCAATCTCTTACTTTTCCTTCCTCATCCCACTGATAAGTTTTACCATAAGCAGCACGGATCGCTACTTTATAATCTTGCAAACTTTGAGGTTTATAAGTAATAACCGCAGCATCACCTAAAGCATTGATCGCTAAAGCTGGATAGGTTGATTGTCTTAGAGCATTGTTTCTAAGATTTGTTCCAGGACCATCAGTTCCAGGCTGTCTTCCTATAGTTGCAATCCACTCAGGTGTGATGTAATAATCAAGATAAGCTCTATCTACATAAAGGATAGGACCGCTTGTTCTAGTGTTTCTTCCTGCATCTAAGTCATAAGGTGTTCCACTCCATCCCATTTGAGACCAGTTTTTAGCCATAGACAAGCGACCATAGAATTTAGTTTTTTCATTGATGTCTGCATTCATATTTAAATGAAGCTCCATCATCCACTTGTTATTTGCACTATAATTCTTATATGCAACTGTTTTGCCGTTTTGGTAAGGAATATGTTTAAAATTTGTGTTTGAAAGTGCATTTGAGAATTCAAGTCCAAATTTCACTTTACTTAAAGCAGCTTGGAATTCATTATCATCTGCTCTATCATTAAGATCAGCAAGTTCAGCTTTAACTTCTTTGTTTTGCTTAGCTTGCGCTTCTCTTTCTTTTCTGATTTCTTTTAACTCAGCTTGAATGTTTGCAAGCTGCTTTTGAAGCTTAGTGATTTCATCATCTGCAGTTTGTGCAAAAAGTGATGATGAAAAAATACAAGCACTCAAAATAATTGAAAACTTAGTTTTCATAAAATAACTCCTTGTAAATATTTCAATTTCAAATTAAAATGATAATTTTAAGAAAAAAAAGCTTTAATTTAGATTATATTAATTATTTTTCGCTAATAATTTCTATATCTAAAATTTTATCCCCTTGGCGGATTGAATCTAGAACCTCTAAGCTTTCTTCATCTTCTAAATCAATTTGCCCAAAAACAGTATGCACTCCATCTAAGTGAGGTTGTGGGCTATGGCAAATAAAAAATTGTGATCCGCCCGTATCTCTTCCTGCATGTGCCATCGATAAAGTTCCGCGTAAATGCTTATGATCCTGATCATCACATTCGCAAGGAATTTCATAACCAGGCCCACCTATACCATTGCCATAAGGACAACCCCCTTGCACGACAAAATTTGAAATCACTCTATGAAAGGTTAGATCTTTGTAAAATCCTTCATTAGCCAGATTAGCAAAATTGCAAACTGTTTGTGGAGCTTCATCGGCAAAAAGCTCGAGTTTCATTGTACCTTTTTCTGTTTTGATTAAGGCAAATTTATATTTGCCTGCATCGGTGGTATCGATTTGTTTAAGCATTTTTTCTCCTTATTCTATGTTAGTATAAACAGCTTGAACGTCATCATCTTCTTCAAGTTTATCTAAAAGCTTTTCTATATCGTTAAGTTGCTCTTCACTAAAACTTAAAGGATTGTTAGCGATGTATTCAAGTCCAGCTTTTTTAAGCACCAAACCTTTAGCCTCTATAGCTGAGCTTAATTCTCCAAAAGCAGTATAATCTCCGCTGATAACTAATTCTTCTTCATTTTGTTCTAATTCTTCAAGACCAGCATCGATTAGATCAAGTTCTAATTCCTCTAAATCTCCTGTAAATTTTTCAAGATGAAAAACCGCTTTTCGATTAAACATAAAGCCTAAGGATCCATTTTGCAAAATTTCTCCACCATTTTTACTAAAAATTGCTTTTACATTTGCCACTGTTCTAGTAGGATTATCTGTCATGCATTCAACGATCACCAATACCCCGTGTGCTGCTTTTCCTTCATAATGGATGTTTTTTATATCCACGCTATCCTTACCACTCGCACGCTTAATCGCCGCATCAATGTTATCTTTAGGCATATTATTAGCTTTAGCAGTCGCTATAGCACTTCTTAATTTTGGATTCATATCAGGATCAGGCCCACCTTCTTTGGCTGCTACTTGTATAGCCTTAGCAAGCTTAGGAAAAAGCTTACTCATCTTATCCCATCTAGCCTCCTTAGAAGCTCTTCGGTATTCGAACGCTCGTCCCATAAGTTTCTCACTTTCTTAAAGATTTTTACGCTTGAAAGTATAAAACAAAAAGGCTGATTAAAGCTTTAAATGATATGATTTCGGTACTTAAAATTTTAAAAAGGATTGAAGTGATTATAGAAAAAAAGGGACTTTTAAAAGCTTGGTTTTTTTTGATATGCGCTATTGTTTTTGAAGTTTTGGGTACGAGTTTTTTAAAAATAGAAAACATAATTTTGGGCTATTTTTTTATGGCTATGTTTATCGGTTTTTCTTATTTTTTTCTAAGCAAGGCCATCAAAAAAATTCAAATTGGGATTGCGTATGCAATTTGGGAATTGCTAGGCGTGATTCTTATCCTTTTAGTTTCTTTTATCGTTTTTAAAGAGAATTTAACCTTGACTCAAATTTTAGGCATTGTTTGTTCTATTGCTGGGATTATTATGATTAATATCGGAGAAATTAAAGAATGAAATTTTATTTTTTAATTATCATTTTGTCTGCATTTTTAGATATCCTTGCAAATTTATTACTTAAAAAATCTAATGGCTTTAAATATAAATTTTGGGGAATTGCTGCTATTTTTAGTGCTATCTTGGCTTTTTTTCTACTCTCTTTTGCTTTAAAATATGTGCCTTTAAGTATTGCTTATTCGACTTGGGGTGCTATAGGGATTATCGGAACTTGTGCTGGAGGGTGGATTTTATATAAAGAAAAATTAAATAAAATAGGAATTTGCGGCGTTTTTTTAACTATATTAGCCGTGATTTTGCTTAATCTTTAGAATGGATTAATGATCCATTCTATTCTTTGCTTCAATCCCCATCAAAGCAAAAGCAGTTCTTATGCTTAAAGCAACTATGGCAAATAATTTTAATAAACTCTTCTCATTTTCAGCGCCCACTACTTTATTTTCATTGTAAAATTTATGAAAACTTGCTGCTAGATTTTTTAAATAATCTGGAATTTTTTGCAAAGATCGGCTCTCAAAAGCATCATTTAAAATCGCTTTCAAATTTAAAGCTTCAAAAAGCAAATTAGTCCCATCTTGATTTAAACTTTCCAAATCAGCCTCAATCACATCTGCGACGCTTTTATTTGCCTTTGCAAAAACTTGATGAATTCTTGCATGGGCGTAATTGATATAAAAAACAGGATTGGAATTATCTTCCTTTTGTAGATCGCTCACATCAAATTCTAAATGAGTATCACATCTTTTACTTAAGAATATATAACGCAATGCATCCGCACCAATTTCATTTAAAACATCACTCATCAAGATGAAATTTCCTGCTCTTTTACTCATCTTATAAGGCTCGCCATCTTTGAGCAAGGAAACCATCTGCGCTAAAATGATTTCAAGATTATCTGGATTAAAGCCTAAATAATCCATAGCAGCTTTCATCCTAGGAATGTATCCATGATGATCAGCCCCCCAAATATTGATACACTTACCATAAGATCGACTCATTTTATCTTTATGATACACTATATCAGCAGCCAAATAAGTTCCACGACCATCCTCGCGTATAATCACACGATCTTTTTCATCTCCTTTTAAAGAAGAAGCTAACCAAATTTTTCCCTCTTTTTCATAAATGCCTTGATGCTCTTTTAAAGCCTTTAAAGTCGCATTTAAAGCATCATAATAAGATCTTTCGCTTACGTAATTATCGATTTTAATTTTTGCTTGATCTAAATTTTGCTTGATTAAAATCAGCATTTTATCTTTTGCCCAATCTGATAAAGAAGGAATATTTTCTTCTTTAAAGAATTCTTTTCCAAATTCTTTATACGCTTCTTCAGCCAATTCGCTGATATAATCACCTTTATAGTATTGCTCTGGATACTCGACTTCTTCTTTTAAAATTTTCTCTTTTACACTCAATAAAACAGAAAGCCCAAGAAGATAAATTTGATTTCCCGCATCATTAACATAATATTCTGTATCAAATTTATAACCTAAATGCCTTGCCACTCTTGCTAAAGTATCACCAAAAATAGCTCCTCTTGCATGGCCTATATGCAAAGGACCTGTAGGATTTGCGCTCACGTATTCAAGTAAAAAAGTTTGAGTTTTGCCCTCATCTTTGGCAAATTCATTTGGATTTTTTAAAGCTTGAGTCGCAAGCTCATTTAAAAAATTTTTTGAAATTCTAAAATTAAGATAGCCATTAATAGCTTCAACTTTTTCAAAACAATGATGATTTTGAAATTTTTGCGCCAAATCACTAGCTATAATCATAGGAGATTTTTTTAACTCTTTAGCTAAAGAAAAAGCTAAAGGAGTGGCAAAATGTGCTAAGTTTTTATCCTTAGGATTTTCAAGAATAAAATCGCATCCTAAAACTTTTTTAATTTCGTCAAAAATAATACTTTTCAAGAAAAAACCTTAAGCTTTTTTTGTTTCATCTATATTTGCATCAATGTTTGTATTATTTTCCTTATTTTGTTTTTCTTCGATTTTTTGAGTATTTTTAGCTGTTTCGTCATCGCTATTCATCTCATCTTTAAAGGTTTTTATACCCTTGCCTAAACCCTTTGCAAGTTCTGGAATTTTTTTCGCTCCAAAAAGCAATACAACGATTAATAAAATAATCAACCAATGACTAGGACTTGACCAACCACCCATTTTATTCTCCTTTATTCCAAGTATTTTGAATTTGATCTAGATCTTGCCCCTTTGTTCTTAATCTATGGGCGACTAAAATTGCTCGCAACGCTTCATAACTTTGTTCAAGCTGATCATTTATAATCAAATAATCATACTCGAAAAGCTCTTTCATCTCATCGCTTGCATTCTCTAATCTTTTTTCTAGTTGCATTATTGTATCAGTATTTCGCTTAATAAGTCTTTTTTTTAACTCTTCTTTGTCTTTTGTTGTAATAAAAACGGAAACAATTTTATCTCCTAGCTTTTTTTTGGCTATTTTGTATCCTTGTACATCTATATCAAGAATAACTATTTTTCCATTATTAAGCGCTTCTTGCGTGTATCGCAATGAAGTTCCGTAAAAATTTTCATGCACTTTAGCCCATTCTAAAAAATAGTCATTTTTTATATCTTCTTGAAATTCCTCATGACTAACAAAATAATAATGCTCTCCGTGTTTTTCACCTTCTCTTGGAGATCTAGTTGTAGATGAAATTGAAAAATATAAATCTAATTTAAATTCCTCAAAAAGTTTTTTTAAAAGTGTAGATTTACCTGCTCCACTAGGTCCTGACACCAATAAAATAAAATTTTTCAAATATTATTCCTCATTAAAGGTAACATTAATGTTAATATTCATATTCATACCCTTAAGAGCTGCTTTTAAAGTGTCATCTTTAATACTCGAAGTGATTGCTCCTGCAATACTTTGACTCAATTCATTGACAATTTCTTCATTGGCTGTTTCTGATGCCTTAACATCTTGATCATCCAATACAGTTTCTTTGATCGTTTCTTCTTGTACTATTGTTTCACCTAAAGCTTGCTGTATATCACTTTCTTTAATATTATCTAATTCGCTCACCGCTAAATTTGGAACCACGACTTCTTCCTCATCAATTTGTAATTCTTTTTCATCAAAAACAGGTTTATCTTTGAAATCTTCTAAAATTTGAGGACTATCATCCTCATCGATCTCATATTCAAGCTCATCAAGCTGTGCCAATTCTTCTTTGATCTGATCTTGAGCGCTTAAATTTCCAAAATCATTGATTAAATTTTCCTCTAAAGATTTTTCTTCCTCTTCAATCACAGGTAAAATTTCCTCTTCTGGTTCTTCTACCTCCTCTTTGCTTTGCCCTAAAAATTCTGCATCTTCTGGAATATCATCAAAATCGACTTCTTTTTCTTGTTCTTCAACTATAGGCAATTCATCTTCAAAAGATCCTTCTTGAGAATTTGCTTGCTCTGATTCTTCGTCTAAATTTTCTTCTTGCAATAAAAATTCATCATCTTTTAAAATTTCATCATGATCTAAATTTTCATGATCTTCTAAAATTTCATTATCATTAATGTTGCTTTCTTCTGGTGCTTTTTCTTCTTCATGTGATTCATCGACATTTTCTTCAAGTTTAAAATTATTATCGAATTCTAACTCATCTTGATTTTCTTGAGATACTTGTTGATCTTCTTTATTTTCTTCTTCATTGTTCTCGTCTAATTCTAAAGCTTTATATTCCCCATCAAGGCTATCAAAATTTTCTAATTCTTCATTTAAAGAATTTTCTTTTTTTATTTCTTCAAGATTTAAATTTTCTTCAGCTGAATTTTCAACATCAAAATTCAAATCATCGATTTTAAACTCATCTTCACTGATTTCATCATGAGAGTCTAAATTTAAATCGCCTATATCAAGTTCGTCTTTCTTGGTTTCATCGTGAGAATTTTCAAAGGCTGTTGTAGTAATAGTATCATCGATCTTTAAATTTTCTCCATTTAATAAATTTAAAAAATCTGTAGGCAAAAAAGGCTTGTATAAAATTTGCGCGTCAATATCAACATTTTGATTACGAGGCGCTAAAAATATCAATTTATCACATTTTTCTTTTAAAACCTTTAAGGGAGCTGGAATATCACTATCAACTACAATAACATCATAATGACCTAAATCATCACTATAAGTATCAAGTTCTTCAAATTCATAAGACATTTTTTTAGCGCTAAGGCTTATCAATCTTGAAACTACAGAATTCTCATTTAAAAGTAAAATTTTCATCGCCTATCCTTAAAAATAATTACTATTCTACAAAATTTTCATTTATCCTTTGCTTAGACAAAAAAGAGAGTTTGCATATGAGTGATTGCTTCTAATATCAAATCTTTAAAATACTCCATCATTACAATCAAAATAACTATTAAAACAATAATTCCTAAAGCGATTTTAATAGGATAACCAATCACTAAAAGATTAAATTGTGGCATAGTTTTCATCAAAAGTCCAAAAATAGTATCGGCAAGTAAAGAAATTCCAAGTATGGGAAAACTCATAGTAAAACCAATGATAAAAATATTTAAAATACCCGAATTTAAATAACGCATCAAATTTTCTTGAGGATAAAAAGCCCCCAAGTCAATATAACCCAAAGAATAACTTAAAAATAAAAGTATCAAATGATGCCCATTAAAAGCTAGAAAAAACAACAAAGCAATTAGATGTAAAATTTGAGATGTGATTGGCATATTCGTACCCGAACTTGGATCTAAAACATTAGCCATTGTAAATCCCATGATAAAAGCAATTTGTTCACCGGCCATCATAATAATGGCAAAAATAATTTGCAATATCAAACCTGCAATCATTCCAAAAATCACTTCACTTAAAAGTTGAATCACAAAAAAACTATCCAAATGTAAATTTTCAAGTTTTGCTAAAGGGTATAAATACATAGTTAAAAATAAAGCCAAAGTTGTTTTAATAATTATAGGAATAGAATTATGAGAAAAAAAAGGAAAGAAAACTATAAGTCCACTCATTCTAGCAAAAAGAAGCATAAAAGTGGCTACGTTTTTATCGCCTAGATAATTAACAAATTCCATTTGATTTTAAAGTATAGATTTGATCGCAAAATTTTGCAAGATTATGATCATGAGTAACAAAAAATAAAGCCGCTTCATTTTCTTTAACATAACTGATTAAAAGTTCTATAACATTCTTAGCATTATCAAAATCTAAATTTCCAGTTGCTTCATCTGCAAAAATAATTTTAGGTTTTTTACAAAGCACTCTAGCTATGCTTACACGCTGTTGTTGTCCGCCACTTAGTTTCCCTATTTTTTGATTTAAAAGCTTATCAATGCCTAGTTTTTCTAAAATTTTTTCATCTAGTTTTTGATGCGATAAAACACTAGCGAGTTCTATATTTTCTAAGGCAGAAAAGCCTTTAAATAAATAATGTGTTTGAAAAATAATGCCAAAATCATAACGACGAATTTTTAATCTTTCATTTTCATTTAAATGATAAAGATTTTTATCTTTATAAAAAACATCACCTTTATTTGGCTGAAGCAAAGAAGAAAGGATATGTAAAAGAGTGGATTTTCCACAACCACTACTACCCTCTATAGCAATACAATCTTGAGTTTTTAAAATTAAATTTAAATTTTCAAAGAGCGGGTAATCAAAGCTATGGCTTAAATTATCCGCTCTTAAAAGTTCCATTATAATCGCTTTTAAAGCTGCGCAGCTACTTCAGCAGCAAAATCTTCAGTTTTCTTTTCCAAACCTTCGCCAACCTCAAAACGAATAAATTCTACGATTTTAATTTTACCGCCCAATTCTTTTTCTTTTTCAGTGATAACTTGCTCTATAGTTTTTTTATCGTCCATAACGTAAAATTGTCCCATTAGGGTTAATTTACTGTCAAGTTGAGAATTATCCGCTATAAAGCTGTTCATTTTTCCAGGAATGATATTGTCCCAAATTTTTTCAGGTTTTCCTTGTGCTTTAAGCTCAGCCTTAATATCTTCTTCTGCTTGTTTTAAAATTTCTTCACTAAGTTGTTTTCTACTTGCAAATTTAGGTATTTTAAGTTCTCGCTTATTTGGATCTTTTAATCTACGTCTTTCTTCATTTTCTTTTTCAAGTTCAGCCACCAAAGCTTTATATTCACTCTCAACAAAAGAAAGATCTAATTCCTCATAACTTAAATAGCTTGGTTTCATCGCTGCTATATGCATACAAATTTGTTTTAAAAAATCTCTTGATTTAGAAGCGATTTCAGCACTATCACAAGCTGCAGCAATGATAACACCTATGCGTCCATTTGTATGGATATAACCATTAACAACGCCATTAGCACTTGATTTTAAAGTTGCAAATCTTCTTACAACTAAGTTTTCACCAATGGTTGCAATTTGACTTTTTAAATATTCTTCAAATTTTACTCCATTGATTGTACTTGAATAAAGCTCTTCAACGCTTTGTAAGCTATTGTTTTGAATATGTGCTGTTGTATCTTTGGTTAAAGAAATAAATTGATCATTTTTAGCCACAAAATCAGTTTCTGAATTGATTTCAGTAATGGTTACACTTGAAAAGTCATCATTAACTTTAACACTCACTAAACCTTCAGCAGCAAGTCTGTCAGCTTTTTTTGCAGCTTTGCCCAGTCCTTTTTCTCTTAAAAGCTGAACCGCTTTGTCAAAATCTCCATCTGTTTCACTCAAAGCATTTTTACAATCCATCATCCCCGCACCTGTACTTTCGCGGAGTTCTTTTACCATTGCAGCAGTAATTTCAGCCATTATTCTTGCTCCTCTTTAAAATCTTTTTCACTCATAGCTTCATCTAAAACTTCTTTTTTTTCTTCTTCTGTGATTTCTTCCTCTTGTGTAGCTGGAACTTCACCATCTTGTTCTCTTAAATTTTTTCCTTCATTGATAGCTTCAGCTATTTCTTGGCAAAAAAGTTGAACAGAACGAATTGCATCATCATTACCTGGAATAGGATAAGTTACTAAATCAGGATCACAATTTGTATCAAGAGGTGCTACAACAGGAATTCTTAATTTATTTGCTTCTTGAACAGCAATTTTTTCTTTAACTGTATCGATAACAAAAATCATATCTGGTTGAGTTTTTAAATGACGAATTCCTCCAAGATAAGCTAATAATTTTTCTTTTTTTCTTGTAAGCATCAAAGCTTCTTTTTTAGTTAAAAGCTTGATACTTCCATCTTCTTCCATTTTTTCTATAACTTCTAATTTTCTAATTGATTGACGAATAGTGCCAAAATTGGTCATCATACCGCCTAACCATCTGTGATTTACATAAGGCATACCGCATTTTTCAGCGTATTCTTTAATCGCTCCGCCAGCTTGTTTTTTTGTTCCAACAAAAAGTATAGTTTTTCCTTCAGCTGCAGCATCGCGAACAATATTATAAGTATATCTAAAATATCTCAAAGTTTTTTGTAGATCTATAACATAGATACCTTTTCTTTCACCAAAAATAAATTTCTTCATTTTTGGATTCCATCTTCTTGTTTGATGTCCAAAATGAACACCGCATTCTAGTAAATCTCTCATGCTAACCATGATTTCTCCTTATAAATTTAGCTTTATTCCTCCGCACCCCTTAACTAAACAAGCTAAAAAGGAAGTTGGTGCGTGCGAAATGAAGTTTCGATTTTACCAAAATTAAGTTTAGTTTTTACTTATAAATATACTCTTTGGTTAGGCTTAAGTCATTATTGATTTCTTTTGTAATTAGAAATTGAAACAAATCCACACTACCCACACGAAAAGCTGAAGCACAAGATCTTAGATATAAATCCCACATTCTGATAAATTTTTCATCATATTTTTCTCTCACTTGTGGTAACACTTGATTGAAATTTTGACTCCACATATCTAAAGTTTTAGCATAATGTATTCTTAAACTTTCCGCTAAAAGAAGGTGAAAATCCCATTCACTCATAACACTAATAACCTCCCTTAAAGAAGGCAAATATCCCCCTGGAAAAATATATTGATCAATCCAAGCATTAGTTTTTCCCTCAAACATAGATAAAATAGAATGTAAAAGCATCATTCCCCCTGGTTTTAACACTTGTTTAACCTTCATAAAATAAAGTCCCAAGTTTTCTTTACCTACATGCTCAAACATACCCACAGATACAACTTTATCAAAATAATTTTCAAATTCTAAATCTTGGTAGTTTTGTAATCTTATTTCAACTTTATCTTCAAGATTAAATTCTTTCACTCTTTCTTTTGCTTTCTTGTATTGCTCTTCAGAAATCGTAACTCCAACAACATTAACGCCATATTGCTGTGCAGCCATAATGGAAAGCCATCCCCAACCACAACCTATATCTAAAAGCTTTTCTCCTTTCTTTAAATTAAGTTTTTTTAAAGTATGATTGATTTTGTTAATTTGTGCTTGATAAAGAGTATCATTTGGGCTTTTAAAATAGGCACAAGAATAACTCATAGTTTCATCAAGCCACAATTTATAAAAGTCATTTCCTAAATCATAATGGCTTTTGATATTTTTACTTTCTTGTTTTTGCGTAATTTTGCTTAAAACATCTTCCTTATTTTTTAAAAAATGTTTATTTGAAAAATAATACAATACCCTAGCTATCTCATCATAATTTCCTTCTATATCAAGCTTAGATTCCATATAATGTTTTGCAAAAACCAAACTTGTATCATTAAATAAATCAAATAAAGGTATTTTTTCTTTAAAAATTAAAGTAAATTGAGAAGGTTTTTTTCCAATTATCAATTCCTCGTTATCCCAAAATATAACTTTAAAATCACCATAATTCCATTTTGAAAGAATCTTTTTAATTAATTTTTTTTCAAACATAAGTACTCCAATTTAATAAAAATTATTAAACAGCAGTATTTCTCTTTTAAGTTTAAAATCTAATAAAATTGAAGATAAATTAAAAGATTTTCATCAAAGCCTGATGAAAATCTAAAAAAGGTTTAATGTAGTTTAGACCAAACTGAACGTTTCCAGCCTATAGCAAATACGCTTAAAATTACAAAGAAGATCATGATATAAATTCCTGTTCTTTCTCTTTCTTCTTTTTTACTATCGCCTACTTTTTCAATATAAGAAACAACTTTAGCTTGAGCAGATTCTGTTAAACCAACTCTTGGCATAGCAGTTCCTGGAAGTAATTTTTGAGTATCATTGATAAAGTCGTGTAGATATTGTTCCCCACGAGATCTAATCATCATTGAAAGATCAGGCGGTATTGAGCCTAAATAAGTTTTCAAATCACTATGTTTTGAAGGAGTGAAGAAATTATCATATTTTACATCATGACAACGACCGCAAGCTTCTATAAAAGTAGCCTTATCTTTAGCAAATGCAATGTCTTTATCTATTAAAGCAGTTTTTTCAGGACTATTTGCCATTTTTTGATATTTAGTTTCTATTTCTTTTTTAATTGCAGCATTTTCATTGGCTTTAAATTTAGCTCCCATTTCTTTAAGATAAGCAACTACGTTAGCCACATTAGCATTCATAACTTCTGGGGTATCTTGATAAGGAGGCATTGGAAAAGCGTCTCCAAATTTATGATATACCTTTAAAGCTACTGATGGATTCATCACCAAAGCTGCTAAAAATTTATCATCAAAAATAGCCCCAGTAGAACTTAAATCAGGAGGAATAACTCCAAAAGTAGAAGAATCAACAACTGGTGATGTGATATTGTCTTCTTTTAAGCCATGACAACTTGCACAATTTCCAGTAAAAAATTCTTTACCTTTAGCCACATTACCTTTGCTAAGATCTATTTTTGCAACATTATCCCAAAGAGTTGTAACTTGATTTAAATCTTCTTTTGCTTTATCAAGTTCTTTTTGAGCACTCTCTATTCTTTTAGCATCATTTGCCTTTTTTGCATCATTTAAAGCTATTTCTTTTTGAGCTAAAATATTCTTAGCATAATTTATATCTTCTGCAGAAAAATCAAAATTAGCAGGAGCAACATGCGGTTTCATTACAGAATGAGCATAAGGCTCAACACCCCAATACACAATTCCTGCAAAAATTACTACTATTAAAAATATTTTAATTTCTCTCATTATCTAGCTCCTTTTCTTTCCATAATAGTAATTATAGGTAAGATGACTAGAAGTAATAATAAAAATACAACAGAAGCATAAAATCCTACCCAAGCATTTACACCCGTTGGAGGCAATTTACCATAAATAGTCAAGACGATCATATCTATAAGTAAAATCCAAAACCAAATAAAAAATAAAGGTCTTTCATGAGCTGGTTTTACCACTTCACTTCTATCAAGCCAAGGAAGCAAGAAAAAGATCACTTGAGCCACGCCAAAAGCCGCTAAACCGATATTAAAAGCTTTAATACCTGCTATATCAAAGAAAAATCCTCTTAAAACCTCATAACTCCATAAGAAATACCATTCTGGATAAATATGAGGTGGAGTTTTAAGTGCATCCGCTGGATCAAAATTGATAGGATCCATAGCAAATTCGAATTTAAAACAAACCAAATAAAAAAAGAAGATCATGAATAAACAAATATACATAAAATCTTTAGATAAAAATCCTGGCCAAAAAGGAATTACTTTTGAATTTTTAGTATCACCTGCCATATATTTTTCAGCTTCTAAATCAAAATCTAATTCTTCAGAAATTTCATTATTTACATGTGGAATTCTTAAAGAATAAAAATGGAAAGCAATGATTGAAATAATCACAATAGGAAGCAAACATACATGAAGCATAAAAAATCTTGTTAAAGTTGGATCAGAAACAGCATAGTCTCCGCGAATCCAAATTACAAGTTCAGGACCTATAAAAGGAATTCCTCCAAAAAGATTAGTGATAACCTGTGCAGCCCAATAACTCATTTGTCCCCAAGGAAGCATATAACCACTAAAAGCTTCAGCTGAAAACACAACAAAAAGAAGCATACCGCTTACCCAAATCATCTCTCTACCACGTTTATAAGAACCATAATAAATTCCAGTAAACATATGAATATAAATGATTAAAAAAATTACAGAAGCAGCTACACCGTGCATATGGCGCCATAACCAACCATAATCAACTTCTTGCATAATTGTTTTATTTACACTATTAAAAGCAAGAGCAGTATCAGGCTTATAATACATTACGAGTAAAAGACCTGTTACAAAAAGCACTGCAAAAAGCGTTGTTAAAATAACACCCATTGCCCAAAGAAAATTAATTTGTTTTGGGATCCAGTATTTTACCATCAAAACATCAAATAATTTATTGATAGCCAATCTTTGATCAAGCCAATCTATTAAGCCATTTGCTTTTCTAATATGCGCCATAATTAAGCCTCCTTGGTCATTTGTTTATATTCTGGACCCTCTTCACCTAAAACAAGTTTAGTTCCTTCAATTTTAAAAGGAGGGATATCAAGAGGTCTTGGAGGAGGTCCAAAAATATTTTTTCCACTTGTATCAAATTCTCCACCATGACAAGCACATTTAAAAATTTGCTCACTTGGATGATATGCAGGAATACAGCCCAAATGGGTGCAGAGTCCTATGACAACAGTATATGCCGCATTATCAACAACAACATCACGCTTTGGATCTTTTGCCATATTGGCATCTTTTTTTAAAATAAAAATAGGTTTTTTTCTCCATTCTATCGTTCTAAGCTCTCCAGCTTGCATCCCTGATAAATCTACTGTAGTAAAACCTGCGGCCTTAACACTTGGAAGCGGATCCCAAGTTTTTTTCATCGCAACAAGCGAAAAGGCACCGCCCACAGCAGCTACCGTTCCAAATGCAACTCCCATAAAGCTTCTTCTGCTTTCAGATGTAGCCATAACTTGTCCTTTCATTTTTATTTAAACAAACCATTAGTTTATCTAAAATAAAATTAATTTTTTCTTTGCTTATTAATCTCTTGTTTACTTATTTTAAGATAAGCCCTAAAAAAGAGAAAAAAAGAACAGGTAAAGTGATAAAAAAACTAAATTTGCAATACTTCAAAAAAGAGATTTTAATACCTCTTTTTGCTAAAAGTTCTAACCAAAATAAAGTCGCCAAAGATCCTATAGGGGTAAGTTTTGAACCGATATTAACCCCTAAAAGGTGTGCATATATCATATCTTTTGGAAAATCTTTTAATGCTAAATCGCCAATTAAAGTCATAGGCAAATTATTGAAAATTGAGGACAATAAAGCTGAAATAAATCCGGTGCTAAAAATAGCATTGATTTTATTATGTTCAAAATTTTGATATAAATTGGACAAAATTTCACCCACTCCACATTTATGTAGAGCAAAAACAACCACATAAAGTCCAAAGCTAAAAATAAAAACGCCCCAAGGAGCATGTTTGATCACATCTAATGCTTCTCTTTTTTTAATCCCATAAGCTATAAACCAAAAAAATAAAGATTCACATAAAGCAATCAAGCTTTTATCCCATTGATATATTTGAGCGATAAAAAAACTAAGTACAAATAAAGTCAAATAACAAACACAAAAAAGAAAAAAAGAAGTGGAAAATTTTATCTCTTTAGTGAGTTTTATTTCAAGATCGCATGGTAAAGATCTTAAAAAAATAAAACAAACAATAAAAAGTGTAGATAACAAAACAAATAAGCTTGACAAAAACATATTTTTTGTAAATTCTAAAAAATCAAGATTAAAATAATTAGCCGTGATTAAATTGGTTAAATTAGAAATAACCAAACTATTAGAACTTGCATCACATAAAAAAGAAACACTTAATAAAAAAGTATTGATAACGATACCATCTTTTAAATTTTTAAAAGTGCTAAAAATCGCAATAACGATAGGAGTAATAATCAAAATAGCACCATCATTTCCTAAAAAAGCGGTGATGAAAAATACAAAAATAAGCAAAAAAAGCATTAATTTTTTGGTTGCAATTTTTTCATTTTTATTTTTAGAATAATCCAAAATTTTTCTAGCTATAAAATCAAAAAAACCTAAAAGTTCTAAAGCAAAAGAAAGTATCATAAGTGCTAAAAGGGTTAAAGAGCTTCCCCAAACAAGATCAAAAATAAAAATAATATCATTGTAATTTACAAGTTTAAAAAGATAAACAAAAAAAGCCCCGATTAAAGAAATTATCCATAAAGATAAATTCCAAGGTCTTAAAAAAATAAAAACTAAAGTAATTAAAAAAAACAAAACCGCAAGAAACATTAATTCTGTTTCTTTTGGATTTTTATATAAATTTGTAAAATATCTAAAGCCGCAGGAGTGATACCGCTAATCTGACTAGCAGCAAACAAAGTTAAAGGTCTATTAAGCTCAAGTTTTTCAATTACCTCATTACTTAAACCACTTACACTTTTAAAATCAAAATCTTTAGGAATACGCATATCGATTAAATTTTTCATTTTTTCAACTTGTGCTTTTTGCATGATGATATAATGATAATATTTAGCTTCATTTAAAATTTCTCTTAAGGAATATTCATCCATCGTTTCAAAAATAGGATCTAGTTTTTTTAATTTTTCCATATTAAAACTAGATCGTGCGACTATTTTTTGCAAATTGACAATAGAACTGATTTTTTCTTCATCTAAATGAGCTAAAAATTCATTATTTTGATTATTAGGAGTTAATTCTTTTTCTAAAAGAAATTTCAATCCTTTATCTAAATTTTCTTTAATGTTTTCAATAAATTTATAATCCTCATCTCCTAAAAGCCCAAATTCCTTGCCATATTTTCCAAGTCTAATTATGGCGTTTTCTTCTCTTAAAAGTAATCTAAATTCAGCTCTTGAAGTAAACATTCTATAAGGCTCTTTTGTTCCTTTTACTACCAAATCATCGATTAAAACACCTATATAAGCTTCATCTCGTCTTAAAATAAACGGTTCTTTTCCATCAAGAGCTAAAACAGCATTAATTCCTGCCATAAAGCCTTGTGCTGCCGCTTCTTCATAACCTGTTGTTCCGTTAATTTGTCCAGCACAATAAAGATTTTTAATCTTTTTGGTTTCTAAAGTATGATAAAGTTCTGTTGGATCAATATAATCATACTCAATTGCATAGCCAAAACGTGTAATCTTAGCTTTTTCAAATCCTTTGATAGAAGAAAGCATTTCTTGTTGAACTTCATAAGGTAAAGAAGTGGAAAATCCATTGATATAATACTCGGTAGCATCAATTGTTTGAGGCTCTATAAAAAGATGATGGCTTTCTTTATCCGCAAAGCGATTAATTTTATCTTCTATAGAAGGGCAATATCTTGGCCCTATTCCTTCAATTTGTCCTGTAAAAAGTGGAGCGCGATAAAAATTATTTTTAATAATTTCATGAGTTTTTAAATTGGTTCTTGCTATATAACATGGTAATTGAGTTGGATTAAAATCTCTAGTTTTAAAACTAAAAGCCTTAGGATTTTGATCTCCGTATTGAATTTCAAGAGCATCAAAATCGATAGTTTTTGCATCGACTCTAGGACAAGTTCCTGTTTTTAAACGCCCCATTTTCAAATCAGTACAAGATAAATTTTTTCCTAATTTTATAGAAGCAAGCTCTCCAACTCTCCCTGCTTCAAGTTTGTTTTCTCCTATATGGATAAGTCCGTTTAAAAAAGTTCCTGTTGTTAAAATAATTTTTTGAGCTTTGTATTCATTATTTAAATTAGTTTTTACCCCAACAACTCTATCTTTTTCAAATATCAACTCACAAACTTGCTCTTGTGAAATTTCTAAATTTTCAAGTCTTAAAAGTTTATTGCGCGCAACAATGCGATATTTATCCATATCAATTTGCGCCCTACTTCCTCTTACTGCTACACCTTTGCTTTCATTTAAAATGCGAAATTGTATGCCCGCGCTATCTGTAATTTCTCCCATTAGACCACCCATAGCATCAAGCTCTTTAACTAAATGTCCTTTAGCAAGTCCCCCAATAGCAGGATTGCAACTTGCCGCACCAATTTGTTCAATAAGAGTGGTTAAAAGTAAAGTTTTTTTACCCATTTTAGCAGCAACAGCACTCGCTTCGATACCAGCATGTCCGCCACCTATGACAATAATATCGAACATATTTTTTCCTATTTTAATAAAGAAGTTTTAATAATGAAAAGATTATATAACATTAAGACTTAAAATAAAGATTATTTTAAGTCTATAAAATTTATTTGTCTTCTTGAAGAGAAAATATTAATTCATTATAACTTTTACCCATACTTTTGCAGAAATCTTTTAGCATTTCTACGCCTTTATGGATACTTTGCTTTTCAACACTTAATAAATCACTATAAAGTTTTTCTATGGTTTCCAATGCTTTACGATTTGGCATACGTCTAACAGAATAATATCCGATTATATTATTTCTAGTATCTAAAGAAGGAGTTACATTAGCAAAAACCCAATAATAATCATTATTTTTGGTTTTATTTTTTACATAGGCAAAAATTTCTTTACCTTCTTTCATATAATCCCATAAAAATTTGAAAACAGTTTTTGGCATATCTTGATGTCTTACTATATTATGCGGTTGATATAATACTTCTTTCATAGTGTAATCCGCATATTTTAAAAAATCATCATTTGCATAAACTATTAAACCTCTTAAATCTGTTTTTGAAGTTATCAAACTATCTTTTTGCAAAAAAATTTCTTTTGACATTTAAACTTTTCCTTAAATTTTTAATTTATCTAAAATTTCACTACTTTTATGTTCTAAAACTTTTATATCATTGACAATAGTATCATATACTCTTTGATCAATATAACTTGCTTTTGATTCCTCTATAGCTTTTTTTGCATTTGATTTGATTAATTGCTTTGTAAAATCCAATTCTTCATCTGTGACAAAATGATTGATAATATTTTTTATCCTATCATCTAAACATAAATTCGAAATTGGATCCACGCTAGATAAATCAAATTCTTGTGCTCCATTGAGACTTAAATATATATTTGATTTATACAAAATATGATCAAGTTTTATAACCGATAATGCTAGTCTATTAGCAAGCTCTGAAAAATCTTTACCTAAAGTAGAACTATTCTCCTCTAAACCTCTAAAAGCTTGAGAAAATTTTTGAATTCTTTCTTCTGATTGACTTACAATGTTAAAGACTTGCTCACTACCATTTTGAATATTGATAAAATCTTGTTGCATGGTTTGGATTGCTATAGAAATTTCACTTGTAGACCTTTGAGTTCTTTCGGCCAATTTTCTCACTTCATCGGCAACCACTGCAAATCCTCGTCCATGCTCTCCTGCACGTGCAGCTTCTATTGCAGCATTAAGCGCAAGTAAATTTGTTTGATCAGCAATATCTCTGATTACCTCAACTACAGAAGTGATATTTTGAGAATTAGCAACAAAAGTTTGAACGGTTTCTTTGCTTGAATTAACTACCTCCATTAAAGATACCATAGCATTTTGCAAAGAATCAACTTCACTTCCATTTTCTGTTGCTGTATGGGTAATAGAATCAACCACATCATGTACATCTTTCATAACATCAATATCTTTATTTAAAGAGATAGAAATTTGCGACATATCTTTATTTTGATTTCCAAGACTAAGATCCATTAACGCTCTTGATAAAGCATTTTTAAATACAGATTTTGAAGTATTTTCTACATTAGCCAAAGCTTTATTGATAAATTCAATATTATGAGCAAAAATACCCTTAAGACCTTCAGGTAAAGCTTTGCGATAAAATTCTCCTTTTTGAGAGCAAGCTATAGAAGTACTGATCTCTCTTAAATAAGCTTCAAGGTTATCTAAAGTGTTGTTAAGATTATCTGAAATTTCTGCAAATTTTTGACTTTTTGTTTTTATATAAACAATCCTATTTTCAAAATTTCCTTCTCTTAATTCCCTACAAAGATCATATAGCTTATCTATCATTATTTGTTCATCTTTATAATACATAAAAAGATAAACCACAAGCGCAATAATAAACAATACAATCACTGCTCCAATATAAGCATGAACAAAAATTGTTCCAAAGATACTTAAAATACCTAGAAAAATAGCCAAAAATAATCCATTTTTCATTTTAAATTAAATCTCCTTTTTTTTGAAAGTAAAATATTTAAATTTTGCATGATTTTAAATTAAAGACAGAATTAAACTTTTGTAGAAAAAACCCAAAAGTTAAAATATATTTTACAATCATAAATATTAATTTGTCTTTAAATCTTCATGTTGCAAGTTGAAAATAAGCTCATTATAGCTTATTTTATAAGAACTAATAATTTCTGTTAAAACTTTAACTCCTGCTTGAATTCCGCCTTTTTGTTCTGTTTCCCTTAAAGTTTTATAAATTTCTTCTATCATAGGTAAAATTTTACGATTTGGGGCTCTACGAACAGAATAATAATTAATAATATTGCCATGCATATCATAAGAAGGGGTTACGTTGGTAAAAACCCAATAATATCTTCCATCTTTAGCTTTATTTTTTACAAAAGCAAAAATTTCATCACCTCTTTGTATATAATCCCATAGACACTTAAATACTGTTCTTGGCATATCTTTATGCCTTATAATATTATGAGGCTGATTTAATAACTCATCTATTGCGTATCCTGCATATTTAGCAAAATCATTATTTGCATAAATGATATTCCCTTTAAGATCTGTTTTTGAGGTAATTAAAGCATCATGTTCTACTATTATCTCTTCCATAAACTCTAAAAATCTTTCTGTAATAATTTTAAAAAAAATTAAAATAATGCCGAGATTTTAAAGAAATCAGCAAGACATACTTTGTAAAAAGTTTAATGCTAACATAAATATATTTAATTTCTCATAAAATGAGAATTTTTGTAACATTGTAGCCTAAATAATTTTTCACAAAAGATCTAAAATATAACATTTAATTTCTATTTTATTTTTTGTTTGTTAAGATGTAACCAATTGAAATAAAATTAAGGAGTTTTTTTGGAAACTTTAAGTCAAACCTTTGCAGAGATAAGACCTCCATTATATAAAAGAATCCTAAAAAGTTTAGGTTTTTGGGTAATTATAGGAATTATCGCTGGAATTACGCTTGGATATATTGATAAAGAATGGGCAATTGCGAGCAAGCCAGGAGTGGAATATTTTATAAAATCTTTAAAAGTTTTAATTGGACCTATTATATTTGTAACCTTGGTATTAGGAATCATTAGCCTTGAAAGCCTAAAAAAAGTTGGAAGTATAGGAGCTAAAGCTGTGATATATTTTGAAGTTGTAAGCACCTTGGCTTTAGCTATAGGTATCTTTATGGCTAATATAATGCAACCTGGGCATGGAATGAATCTTAGTCCGGATCAATTAGATACTCAAAGTGTGCAAAAATATATTTCACAAACAACAGAAATTAGTGCTGGCTCAGAAATCATGCACATCTTAAAAGATGCCATGCCAACCGATATTATTACTCCTTTCACAGAAGGAAAAACTATACAAGTTTTAGTAATTGCCATCGTTACAGCTTTAATTATTTCTCTAATGAGAACAGAAGATAAGCAAGCCATCCAAAGAGTTTTAGAAGTTCTTCAAAATTTTGTTTTTAAAATTCTACAAATTATAATGTATTTTAGCCCTATCGCCGCTTTTTCAGCTATGGCTGTTTTAATTGCACAATATGGCATTAGTTCTTTGATTAATCTTGCTTATTTGCTTTTAGTTATGCTAATTTCTTGTTTAGTATTTATATTTGGCATTTTAGGAATAATTTGTTATTTTGCCAAAGTGAATATATTTAAATTTATGAGATTTATAGCTCGTGAAGTTTTAATCGTCTTTGCAACAAGTTCGAGTGAATCTGCACTCGCTCCTTTGATGAGAAAATTAGAAAAAGCAGGTCTTTCTAAAGCCACTGTTGGACTTGTTTTACCAACCGGTTATAGTTTTAATCTTGATTGTACCAATATTTATCTAGCCATGAGTTTAATTTTTTTAGCACAAGCTTTCAATGTAAATCTAAGTCTAGCACATGAAATCAGTATTTTAATCGTTCTTATGATAGCCTCAAAAGGTGCTGTTGGAGTTACAGGATCAGGATTTATAGTTTTAGGTAGCACTTTAGCTGCTTTGGGAAATATGGAAATATCTGAAGCAAACGCCACTTTAGCCGAAGTTCTACCAGTTGCAGCTATTGGAATACTTTTAGGTGTTGATAAATTTATGTCAGAAATGAGAGCTGTAGGAAATCTTTGCGGAAATAGCGTTGCAGCCTTAATTGTTTCGATTTGGAATAAACAAATTGATTGGGAAAAATTCCGTTATGCTATGGATAATCCAGAAAAATTCCATAATGCGGGTATGAATTAATAAATTCTTTCTAAGAAGTCATAGCGATTGATTTCTTGGAAAATATTATCTTGTTTATGAAGCTGCCTTAAAAAACTTTTATCAAAACTAAAATTAAATCCGATTTGAACTGCGATATCATTTTCATTTGCATTGGTATTAAAAATACGACGGGATAAATTCAAATTTAAGACACTATAAGGTGAGTAAATTAGCTGATAGTTTGTTTTTTCTCCATCTTTAATTACATCAAATGTAAATTTATTATAAAAAGAATCAACAAAACTGATTCCCAATTGAAAGCTTTTATTAATTTCATCTAAAACATAATAATTACTATAAGCTTTAACAAAGTCACCATAACCAAATTCTGCTCCGAAGCTTTTGGCATTTTTTTGCTCTTCTTGTTTATCTACAAAGCCATTAAAACCAAATAAAAAATTATCTTTTTTATAACGATTAATTAAACCGCTAGAATAATTATAACCATCTTGAGCGATAAAAAGTTCTTTTTGAAACAATAAAGAATCATTTTCTCCCTCATAAATTGAACTTAGATTTTTAACGCGAATATTTTCATTTTGAAAATCCAAAACACCATCTGTTGCATCAATGCCATTTTCACTTTCTAAAGTATTTGATAATAAACTATTTAAAGCTTTTTGAAAATCTAAATTTTCTTCTTGTATTTTGGGAGCTTTTTTAACAGTTTGAAAGTCAAATTTATGCCAAGAACAACTCACTTCATGCGCATTCAATAAAGAGAATAAAAAAAATACATAAAAAGTATTTTTCATTAAATCAGCTTTTCCTAAGATATTATTGTATATTAAAATAGAAGTATTATAAAAAAATAAAATAAATACTATATCAATAATTAAAATAAAATATTTGTAATTTTAAAATTATAGGGTATAATTTCGCCATAAATTTTTAAAAAAGGGAATTTATGCAAAAAGATAATATTATAGCTTTTATTATACTCATCATAAGTATTGTAGCTTTTATTATTTGGGGTTTTAACTATACTCATCAACATTTAATACTTTTTATACTTGCAGCTATTTTTGGTATATTTATGGCTTTTAATATTGGCGGTAATGATGTTGCCAACTCCTTTGGAACAAGCGTTGGGGCTAAAACAGTTACAATAAAACAAGCCTTACTTATTGCTGCGGTTTTTGAATTAAGCGGGGCTATTTTTGCAGGTGCTGAAGTTACTCAAACTATACGCAGTGGAATAGTAGTTTTTCCCAAAGAATTTAATCCTATGCTTTTTGTTTCTATTATGCTAGCTGCCCTTCTTAGCTCTGGACTTTGGATCTTTATAGCTACAAAAAAAGGTTTGCCTGTATCAACTACACATAGTATAATAGGTGGCATTGTTGGAGCAAGTATTATGATGGGGCTTTTAAAATTCGATGGTTCTCAAACTCTTTCTATGGTTAAATGGAGTGGAATTGTAAAAATTGTTATATCTTGGGTCGCCTCCCCTTTACTTGGAGGATTGGTTGCTTATTTAATTTACTCCTATATTGACAAAAAAATACTCAAACCTTCTGAAAAACTAAGTGAAGATTTAAAAAATATAAAGAAAGAAAAAAGGAAATTTAAGGAAAATTATTTTCTAAGTCTTAAAAATAAATCAACCGAAGAACAAATTAAAGAACTCTCATCGATTGCCTTAGATGATGACGAACAAGAAAATAGTTTTTACAAAAACAAAATTAAAGAATTTAAGGAAAGAGAAAAAAATATAGATATATATTCTATTCTAAAAAGACACATGCCTATAGTTGCATGTATCAGTGCAGCAATCATTGCAGCGATGTTTTTATTTAAAGGTTTAAACAATGTAAGCACTTTGGATATTTTGCAAAATTTTTGGATTATAGGAATTTTAGGAATAATTAGCTATGTTATAACATTTGCTATCGTTAAAATTGTCAAGAAAAATGAATTAAGTAAAACAACCGATAGACTTTTTTCATGGTTTCAAATTTTTACTGCTTCAAGTTTTGCCTTCTCTCATGGAGCCAATGATATAGCTAATGCTATTGGGCCTTTTGCAGCAATTTTAGATGTTCTTAAAAATGCTACTATTAATGCTAATTCGCCTATACCATTTGCAGCAATGGCTATGTTTGGGGTTGCTTTAGTTGCTGGTCTTTGGTTTTTAGGAAAAGAAGTGATCGCTACAGTAGGATCAAAATTAGCCACCATTAAACCAACCACAGGTTTTAGTGCAGAACTTGGAGCTAGTATCGTTATACTTTTAGCGACTCAATTTGGAATTCCGGTAAGCTCTACTCATATTTTAATTGGTGCGATCTTAGGTATTGGTGTGTATAATAAAAATGCAAATTGGGCTTTAATGAAACCAATAGGCTTAGCATGGATTATTACTTTACCAGCTGCTGGAATTATGGCCGCGATTATATTCTTAGGATTTAAATTTATCTTAGCAATTTAATAAATTGCTAAGATAAAAATTTATCATTATAAAACTAGTATCGACTAAATCATTACACCTTTAATTATATGCTTTTTAACTTTTGCAAATAATTTATCATTATTATAAAGAGAACTCTTTGGAGTAGAAATTTCTTCATTTTCATTAACAAGTATTAAATTAGCATCTTTTCCTACTTCAATAGCTCCAGCATTTAAACCTAAAAATTCACTAGGATTTTTGCTAGTAAAGTTACAAAGTTCTTTCCAAGTTAAAAAACCATTTTTAATGAAAAAAGTATAACAAAGACTTATAAAATCAGATATTCCATCGATTCCAAAAGCTGCTTCATCAAAAGCCAGATCTTTTAAAGAAGAAGATTTAGGACTATGCATAGAAGTTAAAAATTGAATTTTTCCCTCTTTTAAAAAGGTTCTTAAAGATTCTTTATCTTGGATACTTCTTAAAGGAGGATTTAATTTAGCTGCTGTATTAAAATTTTCACAAGCGCTATCATCTTTAATCAAATGATGAATACTTACTAATTTAAGATCATTATCATCTAAAATTTCAATAGATCTTTTAAGACTCAATAAATCAAAAACAACCTTAACCCCATAAAATTGAGCAATTTCCTTGATCTTTGCAACTTCGCTAGTTTCAGCAACTGAGCTCATTCCCATAAGACCTAAATTAAAGCTAGTTTTGCAATCATTCATCACCCCTCTATCGTCAAAATCACTATTATGACAATGAGTAAAAACGAAACTATCTTTCATTAAAGCGTATTGCATAACTACGCGCAAAATATTCGTATCACTAGAACTTTTAAGCTCTAAAGCATTAGCTTTTTTATTTAAAAATGTGGCTAGATTTTTAATTTTTCCATGAGCGTCCAAAACGCGTACATTTGGAAAAATTTTTATTTTTTTAGAATTTAGATTTTGTAAAAAAAGTGAAAAAATCTCTTCATCAAAATCCATACAATCACGTAAGACAACAGCGCTAAAACCATTTTCTATACACTCTTGTTCTAAAAATGATAAATGATCCAAAGAAAACTTATCATCTTTCAAGCTAACACCCAAATCTACAAAAGAAGGCAATAAAGTCATTTCTTTAGCGTCTAAAATTTCATCGCCTTCTAATTGGGTACCTATTTTTGAAATTTTTCCATTTTGAACCAAAACATCTTGTAACTCTTGGCCATAAATTTTAGCATTTTTAATAAGCATTTTAACTCCTATTTTTTAGCTTTTAATAATTCCTGTACCGCTTTTTTTACATCTTTTCCTTGTAAAATTTGTACAACTTCACACACTATAGGTGTATAAATTTGATTTTTTAACGCTATTTTTTCTATAGCATAAGCTGTTTTAACTCCTTCAGCAACCTCACCTAAATCTTTTAAAATATCATCTAGCTTTTGATTTTTAGCGAGTGCTAAACCCACACGATAATTTCTAGAAAGCTGACTTGAAGCAGTCAAAAACAAATCTCCTGCCCCGCTAAGCCCCAAAAAAGTTTCTTCTTTAGCTCCAAAAAAATTTCCGAAACGATGCATTTCTATAAGTCCTCTTGAAATAAGAGATGCTCTTGCATTATTGCCCAAATTTAAACCATCGCTCACTCCACTAGCAATGGCTAAAACATTTTTATAAGCTCCGCAAATTTCTGCACCCCTTGTATCATCACCTACATAGGTTTTTATAAAATCAGGAAAAAAAGCTGAAAATTCTTCACAAATTTTAAGATTAAAACCACTAATGACTAAAGCACAAGGCAATTTCTTCTCAACCTCTGCTGCAAATGAGGGACCACTTAAAACACATACTTGATCTTGACTTACAAATTCTAAAAAAATTTCATCTAAAAATTTACAAGTTGAAGTTTCTATTCCTTTAGAGGCGATTAAAATTTTTTGACCTTGGTTTTTAAAATGTTCTTTAAGCCACTTATGAATTCCTTGAGAACTTAAAGCAAAAACAAGATAATCACATTTTAAAGCAGTATCTAAATCAACAAAATGAGTTAAATTTCGCTGCGAACGAGAAGTGATTAAACAAGTATTTTTAACGTTTAGGGCATGGTATAAAGCACTACCCCACTTTCCCGCTCCAATAACTGCAATTTTACTCATTAACCTAACTTTGATTTTAAAATTTCATTCACTTTAGAAGGATTAAAAGCTCCCTTGCTCTCTTTCATAGCCTGACCCACAAAAAACCCAAAAAGTTTATCTTTACCGTTTTTATATTCTGCAACTTTGTCATCATTTTCTTTTAAAATTTTCTCAATCACTGCTTCAATTGCTGAGTCATCACTTACTTGTTTTAAACCCAATTTATCAATGGCTTCATCAATGCTTATTTGAGTATTTTCAAACACATAGGCTAAAACCTCTTTACCCGCTTTAGCACTGATAATACCTTCTTCTATGCGTTTTATTAAATTTCCAAGTTTTTGCGCATCCACTGGGGAATTTTCTATAGTTAATTCTCCTTTTAAGAGTCCCATTAATTCTGTATTTAACCAATTAACACAAAGTTTAGGATTTAATCTTTGAGCAATTAGATTTTCAAAAAAACGACTTATTTCAAGAGAGCTAATAAGAACTTCTGCATCACTTTCTTTTATGTCTAATTCTTGCATATAACGTTTTTTCTTTTCATCTGGTAATTCTGGAATTTTAAGTTCTAAAAACTCATCTTTAAGCAAGACCGGCAAAAGATCAGGATCTGGAAAATAACGATATTCTGCAGCCTCTTCTTTCCCTCTCATTGAGCGAGTGGTTAAATCGCTTGTATCAAAAAGTCTTGTTTCTTGAACGACTTCTTTTTCATAAGTTCCATCTTCCCAAGCCTCAATTTGACGCTTTACTTCATAATCAATTGCTTTTTGTATAAAACGAAAAGAGTTAAGATTTTTAATTTCAACCCTTGTATAAAGTTTAGTATCTCCTTTAGGACGAATACTCACGTTTGCATCACATCTAAAACTTCCCTCTTGCATATTTGCGTCTGAAATATCCAAAAAACGTATAATAGAATGAAGTTTTTTAAGATAAGCGACCGCTTCATCGCTGCTTCTTAATTCAGGTTCGCTTACAATCTCAAGTAAAGGAGTTCCTGCACGATTTAAATCTACTTTTGAAAAATTACTTTCATGGATGTTTTTTCCTGCATCTTCTTCTAAATGTGCCCTAGTGATGCCTATACGTTTATTTTCTCCATTTACATTAATAAAAAGTTCTCCATTTTCTACTATAGGAATATCAAATTGAGAAATTTGATAAGCCTTAGGCAAATCAGGATAAAAATAATTTTTACGATTAAAAACACTTTTTTTATTAATAGTGGCATTCACAGCTTTTCCAAAAAAAATCGCTTTTTTAACTGCTTCTTCATTTAAAACAGGTAAAGCACCTGGCAAAGCTAAACAAGTAGGACAAACATTAGTGTTAGGAGTTTCTCCAAAAGAAGTTGCACAAGAGCAAAAAATCTTTGTTTTGGTATTAAGTTGAGCATGAACTTCAAGTCCTATGACTACTTCAAACATTAAATTTCCTTGATACTTAAATTATCTTTGGTATTATTTTAACATTATTTTCTTTCAAAATGACTTTAAAAAATGAAAAGCAAAGATTAAATATTAAAAATTAATGAGAAATATTATTTAACTTATTTTTAAGTTGGTAATTTTCTATTAGTAAAATAAAAATTAGAGTTAAAAGCAAACCCGGAGTAAGTCCTAAGCATAAATATATATAAGAATTAAATTTAAGAAACATCAAAAATGCACCAAAAAACATTAAAGCCAAAGATGCACCTTTGAAAAATTCTAAAATATAAATCAATGATCTTCCTCTATCTTAACAGCCCCAGCTAAATATACATAAGTTAAAATCATAAAAATAAAAGCTTGCAAAAAAGCCATAAAAGTTAAAAGCACATAAGCAGGAAGTGGCGCTACGTAAGGAACAAGAGCTAAAATAACCATTAAAAACAAATCATCTCCTTTGATATTACCAAAAAGACGAAAAGATAGGGAGATTACGCGAGAAAAATGAGAAACAATTTCAATTGGAAACATTAAAGGCGCTAAAAATTTAATAGGTCCCATAAAATGAGAAAAATATCTCACCACGCCTTGAGTTCTTATCCCTTCAAAATGATAATAAACAAAAACAATAATAGCTAAAGATAAAGTTAAATTTAAACTTGCCGTTGGCGAATGAAAACCAGGGATAATACCTATAACATTACTAAAAAATATAATAATACCCAAAGTAGCTACTAAAGGAAGGTATTTTCTAGCACTTTTTTCATCTCCTAAAGTATCACGCCCCATAGAAAGAACACCTTCCAAAAAAGCTTCTCCTAAATTTTGCAAACCACGAGGGACAAATTGCATAGAACTAGTGGCTCTATAAGCAATGATTACTGCAATAAAAGCTACTAAACCTAGGTGAAAAAAATAAGAAAAAGTATGACTTGAATCAAATAAAGAACTAAATAAAAATAAATCTTTCATAATTTCCTCAGAATTTTTTATAAAAGCTTATTCTAACACTGTCTTGCTTATAATTTAATGAAAATAAATTTTTATTTTCATCCTCAAAATTTAAGAGTTGAAATATTTTAAAGCTTTTTGAAATTTTTGAATATCATGAGCTTTATTGTCTTTTTTTACTATGATTAAATTTATAGCTTCTTTTAATAAAGCTTGGATTTGAATTAAAGTGTCATTTATATTTTCTCTAAGCTCATCATCATTTTTTGATTTTTGCGCTATATTAATTGCAAAGTCTTTTAGATTTAAATCATCTAAAAGACTTTCTAGATTTTCTATATTTTCTTGTATTAAAGCAAGTTTAAAATCATCAAGCCATTTCTTCATTATTGTGTACATCTCTCCAAGCTTCCAATAATCCTTTGGTTACATTAATCACCTCATCAATTCTAGCTTCGTTATTTTCTAAATTTGCCAAAGATAGAAGTTGAATTTCTCTAGTATAAAGCCCGCTTAAATAATGTGCTACTTCTCCACCTTTTTCATAGTCTAAAGTATTGATTAATTCTATAAAAATAGCTGTAGTTCTTTTAACAAAATAAACCCTTTGCTCTATATCTTCATTTTTAATAGCTACTTTAGCTCTAGCACAAAAACGCAAGATGCCCTCATAGAGCATTTCAATCAATTTTTGAGAAGATTCTATCCCTACTTGATTTTGAGAATAAGCATTATAAGCTAAACTATTTTGCATAAATTTTCCTTAACTGTTTGAATTATTTGCAGCATTAATCATATTTGTAACTGTGGTTAATTGCTGATTGAGTTTATTTAAAATACTTTCATATTGTAACCACTGATTTGCCATAGTATCATATCTTGCATCAATCATATCTTGAGCTGATTTTTTTGACTCATTTAAAGATTTTGTATCATTAGTCAAACTTTCATCATATTTAGTCAATGAACCATTAGTTCCTGTTATGCCTTGAAGAGTTGATTTAAGTTGAGCAAAAATACCCTTACCTTCGATAGGTTTAGCAGCTATAGTCGTTTCGCTTAAACCAAATTGCTTAAGAAATTCTTGATCTCCTTTAATTGAAAAATCAGAACTTCCATCACCACTAAATTTAAGCTTAAAACCTTGTTCTCCATTTTTATTATAACTTTCTACCTTTACTTTTAAACCATCTATACCAAGACTATTGATATGACTGGCTAAATTTTGAAGCATTTCTTCTTCAGTTTTACCAGTAAGTACGAAATTTTTTCCATCAGTTGTTTTTGATACATCATAAGTTTGACCACCAAAAACTATAGTAAATTTACCAGGTTCAAAAGTAAGGCCTTTGTTTTCTTCACTTTCTCTACTTGATTCATCCTTGGTTAAGTATTTATCTAAACTTCCTTTTTTAATCAAATCTCCAGTATGGTTAATATCTTCATATTGGGTAATTCCAGAAAAAAAGCTTTCTGCAAAATCAGGATTTTCTTTTACCTTGCTTTCAAATTTAGATGAATCAAAATCCAAAGTTCCAGCATCATTTAAAGTTAAACCAAAATCTTGCATAGAAAGCATAACTGTGGCACTAACTTTATTACCATTTTCATCCTCAACGGTTCCACTAACTGATTGAGAATCAAATAAAGCAGAAAGTATAGTAGAACGTATAGAATTAACTTCAGTTACACCCTGTAAGGTTCCTTTGGTTCCTGTTTCAGAATTATAATCAGTAGCAGCATTAAGATTGGTTACTAAATCATTATACGCATCTACTAAGTCTTGCATGGCCTTAGTTACAGCTTCGTTATCTTGTTGAACATCAAAATCAATTTCTCCGGTTTTATTTAAAGTCAAAGTAAGTCCTACACCTAGATCGGTTACTGTATTACTTTGACGTATCATTTTAATTCCATCAAGAGTAAATTCGGCATTTTGGGCTTTTTGGATATGTAAAGGATTTTCCTTGTCATCAACAATTCCTACACCTTTCTTATCCTTAGACGGATCAAAAGTTTCAATCCCCGCAGATCTATCATCAAGCTTCCATCCAAGACTATCAAAAATCCCTAAAGCATTTTCATCAAATTGATATTTTCCTTCAGCATCTTTCCCACCAGGGTAAAAACTAATAGCACTATCTTCTCCGGTTTCTTTACTAGTTAAAGTTAAACGATAAGGGGTATCTTTTTCACCTGTATTTACGATCTTTGCAACTATCTCACCGCCACTTGCTTCATTAATCTTATCGGCTAAATCTCTAAAAGTTGTATTCTTATCAACAGTAACTGTATATTCTTTGCCATTAGAAAAAAAAGTTAAATTAGTAGGATTTTCTAATGTTGAATTAATAAAACCGCTATCATTTGCCAAACCTTTACTTTGATAAACGTCTTTTTGTGCAAGTTGAGTTACATTAATCTTCATACTTTGTAAAGACACCCCACTACTAGCTGTCAAACTTGCTGGAGGATTTGTAGTTACACTTGCACTTACTTTTCTCTTTGCAAAAGCAGTCGCATCTGCCAAAGAAGAAACTGCGGTTTGAAATGTAAGTAATTTTGTTTTTATTTCAGTTAAATCTTTTTGCTTGGTTGTATTTTCTTCTATTTTTTTTGTATAAGGATCTACTCTAGCTTTTTCCTCTGCTTCTTTTAACTTATCTAGAGTATCTTGAGTTAAAACCCCAGATCCAAAACCTAAACTCGATAAACTACCAAATGCCATTTTTAACTCTCCTTATCAAAAATCATACCGATTACATCTTTAAAATACTCTGCCAATCTCATAGCCTCTTCGCTAGGAATTTTACGTATTTCTCTTCCTGTACTTTTTTCAGTTACGCTGATATACATTGAACCTATTTTATCACTATATCCAAAACGAACATTAGTATCTAAAGAATCCATTTGTTCGTTTAATTTATTTGTAATATCTGCTAATTTAGCATCCAAATTTTGCTGATTATCATCGCCTCCTTGGCTTTGTTTTTCAGCGTGAATATCTGAACTAACTTTCTGAGCTTTTTCAATTCCTTGACTCATCTGAGTCAAAACCATATCCATTTTTCCATTTGCTTTCGAAATTTCCATTTTAAAATCCTTTTTAAAATTTCTTCTATTGCTAGTTAAACTCTACATCGGCAAAAAAATAATTTTATGAATACTTTTTTAATAAAAATTTTAAAATTTTTATATATTTTTATACAAGCAAAAAGTGTGCCAAAATAAAAATTATTTTTATCTAACCCATAATTTCAAATTTTTTAAATAATTGTGGATCATTGTCTAAAATATTACGCAAAATTAGATCTTTTATGATATTTTCATTACAGTCAGTCTGCTGAGGCCAAGCTCTTATATAACCCTCGGTTTCATTTTTAGCACTCGCATCAATAGCTAATCTATCCTCCTTTACGAATAAATCTCTTTTTGCATCAATGTTATTTACCACTCTCCAAACTAGCATGTATGGATTTTCTAATTTATTATTTGTATCTAAAAAGACTAAAATTCTAAAATGTTTTTTAAATTTTAATAATCTCTCAAAAACTTGGGAATTTCTTTCTTTTTTATCAAGTAAAATACAAATTATAGGGCTTTTGCATTCTTTATAAAATTGCTTTAAAGCAAAAAGCTCTACTTCAGAATTAAAAAGTTCAAATAATTTTTCATCCTCTAAAATTTCAAGCTCTTCTATCTCATTTTTATCACAAACATCAAGTCCTGCTTTTCCGCCAAAACAAGAATTAGGTGAAGCATGATCAAGCTGATCGCAAATTCCTTCGCTTATAAGTAGTTTTTGTACGCAAAAACGATTGAGAATATAAGGAATTAACACATCATAATCATCTAAACTAGGCGCATCTTTATCAACAAAAATTGCATGTTTAACAAAACTCATTTGTCCTACACCCCAAAAAGCATGCATAATTTGTTGCGCATGTGCTGGGTATTTTGTATCAATTTTAGCTAAAATTAGATTGTGAAAAACTCCATTTTCAGGCATTTTATAATCGATCAAATCCGGAACAGAAGTTTGCAAAAGAGGCAAGAAAATACGTTCAGTTCCAAGTCCCATAATCCTATCTTCTAAAGGAGGCTTTCCTACAACAGTTGCTTGATAAATCGCGTCTTTTTTAGCATAAATTTTTTCAACTTTCATGACCGGAAAAAGTTCTGCAGGAGTATAAAAACCTGTATGATCGCCAAAAGGACCTTCTATTTTAAATTCCTCTAAATCCACATAACCTTCTATAACTATATCACTATCAAAAGGAACAAAAACACCATTATCGCAAGGTGTCAATTTAGCGGGAGTTTTTTTAATAAAACCATAAAGCAAAAGTTCAAAAATTCCTTTTGGTAACGGAGCTTGAGAGCACCAAATATAAAGCGGATCTCCGCCAATAGCTACACTAACAGGCATTTTTTTAAAACCTGCTTTTTTATACTCATGATAAAAATTAGCACCGTCTTTATGGATTTGCCAATGCATTAAAAGTTCATTTTCACCGCTTACTTGCAAACGATACATTCCAAGATTGTTTTGAGTTTTATCTAAATTATGAGTATAAACTTGCCCCATAGTGATAAATTTACCTGCATCATCCTCCCAAGTTTTAAGTATAGGAAGTTCTTTAAGAGAATTTAAAATTTCATAATTATAAAGTGCCTTATTTACGCCTAATCTTTTAGGTGGAACATTTTTGAAACTCAATAAATTTATAAAAAAATCAATTTTAGCCCTAAAATTAGTAGGAATATGAAGTTTGGTTAATTTTGAAATTTCATCAGCCACTTCATTAAAATCTCTTCCAAAGGCTAAATTTAAAGCTTTTTGATTGCAAAAAGCATTCATTAAAACTGGAAATTTGTATTTTTTTTCTAATTTTTTATCAACAGGGTTTTTAAAAAGCAAAGCCTTGCCATTCTCTTCTTTTTTGGCTTCAATATAAGCTAAATGTGCGATTTCAAGATCTACATCCACAGGCTCTTCAATAATTTTTAATAAATTATTTTCCTTTAAAACTTGGATAAAATTCTTCATATCATATCCTCTGCTTTTTTTAATAGCTCTTTAGCCCCTTTGCTCATAAATTCTTTAGCTAAAATTTCACCAAATCCTTTAAATTCGCTTTTTTTGATCATTCTCTTATCTTTTAAAATTTCACTCCCATCAGGCAAACCAAGTATAGCACGGACACAAACCATATCTTCATTAAGTTCAGCATTGATCCCTATAGGAACTTGACATCCACCCTCTAAAGTAGCGATGAATTCTCTCTCTATAGTCGTTTCTATTAAAGTATTTTCATCATTTAAACATTTTAGCAAATTTAAAATTTTTACATCTTCAACACTTTCTATACCTAAAGCACCTTGAGAAGCTGCAGGAATGAGTTCATCTTTGCTAAATTCATAGATAAAATTAACCTCTTTGTCTAATTTTAAACGTTTTATACCTGCCAAAGCAAGTATAATAGCATCAAAACCACCTTTTTTTAATTTTTCTATGCGAGAATTTACATTTCCGCGTAAAGAAATAATCTCTAAATCAGGCCTTAATAACAAAAGTTGCATTTTTCGCCTAAGACTTGTGGTGCCTATTTTTGCTCCTTTGGGTAAAGAAAGAAAATTTTCATATTTTTGACTCAACATGGCATCATTACTTTTTTCTCTTTTGCTAACTGCTGCTAAAACCAAACCTTTTGGAAAAAAACTCGGGACATCTTTTAAACTATGCACCGCTAAATGCGCTTCATTTCTAAGCATACTCTCTTCAAGTTCTTTTGTAAAAAGCCCCTTGCCACCAATCTTAGCTAAAGGAGAATCAAGTAAAATATCCCCTTTTGTTTTAAACCCTTGCAATACAACATCTACATTGTGTTGATTTTTTAAAATTTGCGCGATGTGCTCACTTTGCCAAAGAGCTAAAGCGCTTTTTCTTGTAGCTATGATTAATTGATTCATTTTCCATCCTCTATAATTTCAACATCAATGATTTCTTCACTCGAATTTCGATTTTGTTTATGAGTGTATTTTGTTTTAGTAACTATTTTTAAAAAAATGCCAAATAAAAAAACTAAAAATCCCAAAAAACTTGTTAAAACTCCTGGAAAAACGAGCAAAAATCCAGCAATAATAAAAGAAAATTGCATCAGCATATTTTTAAAGCCTAAAATTTGAAATTCAAGTATATTTTTCCAAAAAACTCCTAAAAGTATTACACCAAATATCATACTTGCTAAAATAAAAATTAAAAAATTTCCAAAACCAAAAAAGATAATAAATAATAGACTAAAAATAATTTCTACAGCAAATAAAGGACTTAATTTAAGCTTATAACTCATAATATTTTCTTTTTTATAATTTCTACAATATGTTCTGTTTTAATCACTTCTTTGCTTAGATTTTTTCTTTGTATGAGTTCTATTTCATTGTTTTGCAATCCTTTGCCAATCACTAAGGCATAAGGAAAACCCATTAATTCAAAATCATTCATTTTCACACCAAAACGTTCATTTCTATCATCAAGCAAAACTTCGATACCTAAATCTTGTAATTGAACATAAATTTGATGTGCAAATTGAAAAGCTTTTTCATCTTTTATATTTGAAATGATAATATCAATGGCAAAAGGAGCTAAAGTTTGATTCCAAATACAACCTTTTTCATCATGGCTAGCCTCAATAGCAACAGCTACTAAACGAGAAACTCCAATTCCATAGCAACCCATATAAAATGCTTGAGTTTTTCCGTTTTCGCCTAAAAAATGTGCACTCATGGCTTTAGAATATTTTTGCCCTAGCTTAAAAATATGTCCTACTTCTATCCCTTTACTTTTTCTTAGCTTTGCACCACATTTTAAACAACAATCATTTTCTTTAACCTCTACTAAATCCTTAAAACGATCTTTATTGAGATTAACAACATCAATTCCTATCAAATGATAATCTTTTTCATTACCTCCAATAATCATTTGTTTTTCATTTTCAAGCTCTTGATCAAGATAAAAATCTATATCTTTAAGGCCTATAAATCCGATAAAACCAGGAACTAATCCCGCATTAAGTAATTCACTTTCATCCGCATCAATAAGCTCTAAAGCCTTACAAGCATTCTGTGCTTTAACCTCTTGCAAATCATCGCATCCACGTATAAAAAACACAACTAATTTGCTTTCATTTTCATAAATAGCTTTTTTTGCAACCGCCTTAACAGTATAAAATTCATCAATCTTAAAAAAATCAGCCAATTCTTTAATACTTTTAACATTAGGGGTGTGAAATTTACTCGCATAACTAGCTTCTGGGCGCTCTTTATCGCAAGTTTTTTTAGCTCTTTTTGCCGCTTCAATATTCGCAGCATAATCACAATTTTCACAAAGTAAGATATCATCTTCGCCATTTTTTGCTAAAACCATAAATTCCTTAGAGCCACTTCCACCTATTGCTCCGCTATCAGCCTCAACAGCCCTAAAATCAAGCCCCATTCTTTTTAAGATACGAGAATAAGTTTCATGCATTAAATCAAATTCACGATCCAAATCTTCTTCATTTTTGTGAAAGCTATAACCATCTTTCATTAAAAATTCTCTACATCTTAAAAGCCCGAAACGTGGACGCGCTTCATCTCTAAATTTCCAACCGATTTGATACAAATGCAAAGGAAGTTGCTTATAACTTGTAATTTTATTTTTAACCAAAGAAACCATTGTTTCTTCATGAGTTGGACCTAAAACAAAATCATTTTCTTTCCTATCTTTAAAACGCAAGAGCTCTTTTCCAAAAACATTATAACGCCCACTTTCTTGCCATAAACTAGCTGGGGTAACAAAACTAAGATTTACCTCTTGTGCTCCAGCTTTATCCATTTCTTCTTTAACTATGGCGCGAATTTTATCTAAAACTCTTTTCCCTAAAGGCAAAAAATTATAAAGCCCGCTACCAATTTGTTCAATAAAACCAGATCGAACTAAAAAAATATGACTTGGCAAACTTGCATCTTTGGGAGTCTCTTTTGTGCTTGGCGCATATAATTGACTAAATTTCATCGTTATTCTCCATGTTAAAATCGCATTTGTATTGATTTAAACCCTCAAGATTATTTTTCAAATCAAAAACATAACGCATAGCATTAATCACTGTATCGCTTTGAATTTTTCCTTGAAGGTGTTTTAAATTTACAGTTGGATTGTGTAAAAAAGCTTTAAAAACTTGATGGATCAGTTTTCTTGCCTCATCTTTATCAGAATGTTTTAAATAACCTTTTTTTAAAGCAATGTCAAGTTGTTTATCTGCACACTCTTTTGCCTTTAAACGTATAGCCTTAATGATTGGATTTAAAGCTAAATCATTTAAATATCTAAAAAAATCCGATGTTTCTTGCCCTATAATGCCATAAGCCATACGTGCTTCATTTTCCCTTAAAGCTAAATTTTTTTGAACAACAGCTTGTAGATCATCAACGGCAAAAACAAAAATTTTATCATTTTCTTTAATATCAATATCACGTGGTACGGCAATATCAAAAAAATATCTTTTATGGGAAACTTCTTCGATTAAAGCATTAGTAATAATAGCATGGGTCGCATTAGTGGCTGAAAAAAAGAGTTCATACTGATTTAAATATAGCTTTAAATTCTCTAAGCTATCATATTGATATAAATTGCCTAATTTTTCACAAAGTAATTTTGCTTTTTGTATATCGCGATTTAAAATAATAATCCTAGCTCCACTGGCAATCAAATGCTTAGCTGCAAGCTCAGCCATTTCTCCGGCTCCTATAATCACAGCTCTTTTTTGAGTTAAATCTAAAAGTTCCTTTGCTTTAGCTACAGCAACACTAGAAACTGAAATAGGATTTTTTGAAATTTGAGTTTCTGTGCGGACTTTAGCAGCGCACTTAAAAGCACAGTGCAATGCCCTTGAAATATGAGTTTTGCAAAATTCATTCTTTAGGGCAAATGAAAAAGCATCTTTAATTTGTCCTGCAATTTGAGTTTCGCCCACAACAAGACTATCCAAAGAACTTGCCACTGAAAAAAGATGGTGTATTGCTCCACTATCCTCAAATATATCGGCTTTTTTTAGCAACTCATCTTGATTAACATCACATAATAAAGCTAAGGTTTTGATAATATATTCTGAACAAGCATTTTTAACAAAAGCAAGAATCTCTACACGATTACAGGTGCTAATTATCAAACTTTCTTCGATATTTTCATGCGCATTGATCATGCGTAAAAATTCATACTTTTTTGTTTCATCTGCAAAACTTAATTTTTCTCTTAAAGCAAGATCAGTATTTTTATGAGTAAAAGAAACGCAATAATACATTAAAAATTCCTATCTATCATTGCTTCAACGATATCTTTTAATTTTTGATTAGAATATTTTTCTATAGCATCAATTGCCTTTTTAGCATATTTTTTAGCCTCTAAAATTGATTTTTCCAAAATTTCTTTTTCTTTAAATTGAGTATTTATCCATATTTTTTCTTGCTCGTTTAAATCTTTTTTAAACATTGATTTTAATTGTTTTTTTCCCTCTTTATCCAAATTTTCAAAAAGGTATATATAAGGCAAAGTAACCTTTCCTTCTTTAAAATCTGCCATAGAAGGTTTTCCTAGTGTTTTTTCATCTCCTTTGATATCTAAAATATCATCAATCATTTGAAAAGCAAATCCTAAATTTTTTCCATATTCTCCAAAAGATTTTTCATCCAAACCGGCTAAAATAGCTCCGCATTTTGCACTTGCTTCGATCAAAACTGCTGTTTTATTATAAATCATACTTAAGTATTTATCTTTATCAGTATTAAAACCTTGACTTAGATTAACATCCATAAGTTCACCTACAGAAAGCTTGATAACTGCATCAGAAATAATACTTGCAAATTGAGTGTTCATTTGACTTAATTCATAAAAGGCTTTAGAGTATAAAATATCTCCTAACATTAAAGCATTTTTTGTTCCAAATTCTGAATTAACAGATTTTGATCCTCTTCTTAACTCACTCTCATCAATAATATCATCATGCAACAAACTTGCTAAATGTATAAGTTCAATAGCTGCACAAATGATTAATGCCTCTTTGTTTTCTCCTGAAATAGCTAAAAGTAATTTAGAACGCAACTTTTTTCCTGATTTAACATGCAAAAGCATTTCTAATATGGGTTGATAATTTAACTCTTTTAAAAATTTTTGTATCAAATCATCTATTGCTTGCATATTTATTTCCTTTTTTTGCTATTTATCCCAACTTGTCAATGGTTTAACTTGTGGTTGATTAAAATCAATCATAGGAACAACTTGATTATTTTGCGGTGGATTTGGAAGCGGTGTTTTTCTTGGATCTAAAAATTCTACCATCACGCGAGATTCCTTATCTTCAATATAAACCGTAAAAGTTGCTAAGCCTTTATTATAGCCACTAAATTCTAAAATAAGCCTTGCTCTATCTATATTTGGATTTGTATAATCAGGAATTAAAGTTTGAGTAACCCAATCTAAATTTCTTCGCAAACTCATCACAAATTGCCTTGGATATTTACGGAATTTAGATTGAACGATGATGTTTGTATTGTCAAATAAAGTCCAATAAAAATCAAAATTTTGAACCTTATTTTCATAGCCAACTTCTTTAATTTGCACACTTGCTCTTTGATCTTTTTTAAGAACAAATTTATAGGTATATTCAAAGACTTGAGCTGCATTTAAATGACTCTCACACACCAAAATAAACAATGAAAGAAAAAATAATTTTAACAATCTTTGCATTAACCCTCATGTCCTAAAATTTGAGCACCCAAATCTATATAAATATCATCTAATCTTTGTTTGATTAAATCTCCATTTTCAAATATAAAATTTTTAACATCCATTTCATTTAAGCCTTGTTTCTCTAAAAGCTCAATCATACTTATATATTCAGCAAAAAAATTTTCAAATACTTTTTCTAAGGCTCCTAAATTCCCATTTTGTATGATTTCTAAAAATTTTTCTTTAGGGGTTTTATTAAACATTTCATCAAAGATATCCATTATTTTCCTTGAAAATAGTAAGTTTTTGATTATAAAATTTTAATCGTTAAAAGTAGCTAAACTACAAAATCTTTAATTAATAAAATTTGGGATAAAAACCCCAAAAAAACTATAATTGAACAGGCTTGCTCTCTTTAGCGTATTTAACACCCAAATCAAAAGCTTTTGAATTTGCGTCGCGAGTTTTTGGCGGAACCATATGCAACATTGTCTCCTTTAAAACATCTAAATTAATACATTTACTCATATAAGCAGCGATAGCCAAAGCTACAACAGATTGGGTTGCAACATTACCCACTTCATCTTTAGCTATAGTAATAATTGGAATTTTAAAAATCTGCCATCTTTTATAATCCTCATTTTCAGGATGCACCAAATTAGGCTCTATAACGATAATTCCACCTTCTTTTACGCCACTACAAAAACCTTTATAACCCTTATCAGCAGTTGAAAGCATAAAATCAACTTCTCCTTCTACAGCATAAGGAAACAGAATTTCTTTATCGTCTATGATAATATCTACTTTTGTAGAGCCTCCTCTTACTTGAGAAGTATAAGTTGATGCTTTAAAAGCTTGACGTCCTTCTTTGATTGCAGCCTCAGCTAAAATCTCTCCTGCAGTGATGACTCCTTGTCCACCTTCACCGCCAAATCTTAATTGATATTTCATTTCAAAGCTCCTAAATCAACCATTCTTTTTTCTTTGGCTGCACGACGCACTTCCTCATAAGCTTGACAATATTCTGGTTGAGAATTATCTTCATGCAAAACCCCAGTTGGAAATTTATCTTTTCTTTCTTCAAAATCCATATTTTCAAATTTAGCTTTTTCTACAACACGATTTTTAATCCAATCAAGCATTGCAGTTGCTTCTCCCATCTTATTTTTTCTTCCTAGATTGATATGACAATTTGAAAAAACATCAACAAAGCTATAACCTTTGTGTGCTAAAGCTTTATAAATTAAATTTTCAAGTTTATTTGCCTCTATTACATTCCCTCTTGCAACAAATGAAGCTCCTGCAGCTTTTGTTAATTTACAAGCATCAAAATTTGGATCAATATTTCCAAATTGTGCAGTTACGGTATAAAAACCTTTAGGAGTTGTTGGAGAAGTTTGCGAATTTGTGAGTCCATAAATAAAATTATTAATCACTATATGCGTTAAATCTATATTTCTACGACAACCATGTATAGTATGATTTCCGCCAATTGCTAAAGTATCGCCATCTCCGCTGACTACAATGACATGTTTGGTTGGATTTGCTAATTTTATCCCCGTTGCATAAGCAATGGCTCTCCCATGTGTAGTATGCACAGTATTGCAATTAACATAAGAACTCATCCTACCACTACAACCAATCCCCGAAACAAGACATACATCATCCATGCTCCAACCAAGTTTTTCAATTGCGCGGATAATACATTTTAAAACAACGCCATCCCCACAACCCCAACACCATTGAGTTGGGAGTTTATCAGTTCTTAAATATTCATCATAATTAAATGCCATTTATATATTCTCCTTCACTTTAGCAATAATTTCACTAGGGGTAATAGGACGCCCATTTGCACGATGCAAACTGATAAAGTCGCGACGCGAACTCACCCTTTCAATCTCTTCAAGATATTGACCCATATTTAATTCCGTTACCATAACTTTTTCAAATTGACTCACCACTTTAGCAATTTTTTTCTCTGCTACAGGATAAAGAGTGATAGGACGAAAAAGACCTACTTTAATCTCATCTTCTCTAAGCCTTTGAATAGCTTCTTTCACCGATCGACTTACACTCCCATAAGCTATAATTAAAAATTCAGCATCATCAAGCATGTATTCTTCATAAGTGCAAATATCTTCACGATTATTATTAATTTTACCTATAAGTCTTTCTATATTTTTTTTCACTATAGCTCCATCTTCTGTTGGAAAACCGATATCACCATGATGAAGCCCTGTCACATGGTAGCGATAGCCTGTAAAAAAAGGATTAAGAATTGCAGCTTCATTTTCACCAGCTGCATAAGGTTTATAATCTTTTTTATCGCCTTCAAATTTTTTACGGTTGTAAATTTTAATATCTTTTAAATCAGGCAATATCGCTTTACCATTCATATGTCCCACTGTTTCATCCATGAGTAAAAACACAGGAGTCATGTATTTTTCAGCCAAATTAAAGGCTCTAATGGTTTCTAAATAAGCCTCTTCAAGCGAAGCGGGTGCAATGGCTATGCTTGCAAAATCTCCATGAGTTGGAGCCTTTGCTTGAAACAAATCCCCTTGTGCTACGCGAGTTGGCAAACCTGTTGAAGGTCCGCCGCGCATAACATTGACTATTACTAGTGGAATTTCAGCTATAAATGCAAGTCCAATTTGCTCTGCCTTTAAAGAAATTCCTGGACCACTACTTGCCGTCATAGCCTTTACTCCGCTCATTGCTGCGCCAATAGCAACACTTATCCCTGAAATTTCGTCTTCCATTTGTATAAAAGTTCCATCATTAGCTGGCAGCAAATGACTTAATTCGTGAGCAATTTCACTACTTGGGGTAATAGGATAACCTCCAAAAAATTTACAACCACAATCAATGGTAGCCTGTGCAATTAAAACATTACCTGTTGCTATAACTTCTCTCATTGTTTTTTTCCTAAGCTAATTTTTTATATTGATTATTTCTAACAGCTAAAGCTCTATCTTTAGCTTCTGGTGTAAGTTTGGCAAATTTAAATTCATCTCTTTTAGCCACCATAATAGCAAAATCGGGACAATGCGTTTCACATTCAGTACAACCTATGCAAGATTCTGGATGAACCACCTCTATCATTTGTCCTAAAACAGCATGCACATCATCACGCATAGCTAAAACACCTGCTGGACAATAACTTACACAAATATTACAAGCTTTACATCGATGCTCATCTACCCATACTGGAGTATCTTTTGGAGCTTTTAGACTCATTATTTCTTTCCTTTTTTATTTAATTCTTAAATTTATTATATCTAAAATAATTCAAACTCAACTAAGAAATTTATAAAACTTTTTTTAATTTTCTTTTTTATAATAATACTTGAGCAAAGATAATTCTAATTTTTGTTTTTCTTTGGCATTTAATTTAATATCCATAATTTTAACCACGCCTTTAAGACTTAATCTTACCATCACTCCAAAGACTTTATTTTTAATCCCAAAAATTAATTACACCCATAGGCACCAATTCTCTACTTCTTATCGGTTCTATCATTCTAATACAAGCACAAGTCGGAGCCAAATAAGCTGAAGTAGATATTAATAACCTTAGTTCCACCTGTTTTAACTTCATTTTCCAAATCTTCAAATTCTTTTCATCTTAAAAACTCATCTATATTTTTACCATTAATTTTTGTATGAGATTTAACTAAAACCATATCATCATTATGAAAGCATATAAATTTGGTCTATTGAATATTTTAATCTTTAATTTTTTAGCCAACTCATAATAAAATGTGCATTATCTAAAAACTCCTACCATAGCAACATTTTTTAGATAAAAAAAGCTTGCTTTTGTACAAGATAATTAAGCAAAAATATTGGAATTAGGTTTTAAAGCTATTTTCCGCCTTGATCTTTTCAAGTAAATCCCACGCTAAAATAATGATATCAGAATTTTTAGTATATGTATATTCTTGAGTACAAATTAATTTAAGATCTAAATTAAAAGCAGCTATGCTTTAAAATGACTCCAATTCTTTTACAATCAACATTTTTTCATTTATCAATCATAACAATTTTACTAACTAATTCACGTAAAATCAAACCATAAGAAAGACTTAAACCTATATTTCCTGAACCAATAATTGTAATTTTATTTTCATCCTAATTTTTAGCTTTTGGGTAATTTTGTAACACATTGTTTTTATTTTAATTCACTTAATAATAAGCAATTTTAAAATATTAATAAAAATTTTGATAATAACCATCAAAAGATGGACTTTCTTAAATTATTATCTTTAATTATTAAAAATACATTGCGAATATAAAAAATTACAAAGATATAATTAAAGTTTATTTTAACTTAAAAATAAACTTTAATTATTCAAATAAATTTTTAGGCAACTGTACAATGTTTTTAATCAAGTTAAATGGAGTTTTTAAAGTATCGGTTAAAATTTGGGTATGAAATTTTGGATCATCAAGCTTTCCGTCCACCTTAATATTTGTACTTATTTCTTGATTTTTTCCTAAAATAACATAATTTAAAATCGGAACTTTTGAAATAGTTTCAGAGGCTGATTTTAAGGTTTTTAACTCTAAATTCAAATCTATGGTATCAAGACGTAAATTCGCGCTACCCAAACCATAAATATCAACGCTATCCCCATCTAAATTAATAGCACTAAAACTCAATAAATCTTTTTTTCGATTGAAAATAACTTTTCCATTTTGAAATTTTAAACCTTTTTTATTAAAGGTTGGAGTTTTAAACATCAATAAACTAGGAACCGTATCGATAAACGAGATTAGCTGATTGACACCTTTTAAATCTTTCACAAAAGTATTTTTAAAATCAAATTCTCCATCAAAATAATCAACCCCACTTCCAATAATGCTTAAGTTAAAAATTCCATCTTGCACTGTTTGCTTCTGTAAGAATTCGTTTAAATATTGATCGTTTATATTTTTAACAAAAAGTTTTAAATCATCCAGACTATAATAAAAATTTAAATTTGTACTCCCTCTTGAACCTTGCACATTTAAAACACTTCCATTTAAATCCACTTCCAATTTATCAAAAGCTAAAGTTTTATTCATATCAGCCAATACTAAAGCGCAATTAGCCCCACCAAAAATAATATTTTGTTTATTTTTGCCAATATCAAAACTATTTGAAGAATCTTTTTCTTTTTTATAAACATAAGTTAGATTTTTTATTTGTATTTCTTTTTTAAGTGAAGATATTGCAGCACTTATGAGATCACTTTGAGTATTAATATATATAATATCATTTTTTCTTACAACACTAAAACTATCTTTATTGTAAGGTGTTTGATTATTGATAAATAAATCATGATTAAAACTAACTTCTTGTGCTTGCAAATCAAAATCTTTAAAATCTAAAGTTTTAAAATAAACACTCTTAGCCTCGCTAAAACCAAAATCTTTAAGAGCTTTAGAATAAGAAATTAAAACATTGGGATTGTTTAAATTGATTTCTAATCCATTTTTAAAATTAGTTATCAAACTCCATTCTGGTATAGTCAGCACATCTTGATTAAAATCCAAATTAAGAGTGATATTTTGATTTTTAACATCCAACAAATCATCATCAAAATGCAACTTATAAAGCTGAGTATTAAAAATTCCTTGTTTGTCTTTTAGATTGATTTTGGCATTTATATTGGCTTTAAAATACTGATTTTCTACATTAGCATCTTCTATATTTAAATTATCCTGCGCTAATCTAATCAAGCCCTTAGAAATATTCATATCAGCTAAAGATATATTGGCATTATTTAAATAAAAAATTCCATTATGAAGAAATTGCCCTTTCTCATGAAAATCAATTTTAAGTTCCAAATCCGTCTTAATAGATCCGCTTTTTTGATAAAAAGGCAAGTTAAGATGATAATTTTGCAAAGCTTTTTCAAGTTTTTCATCCAATTTTAAATTATCAGATTTTATACGCAAATAAATTCCAGCTTTTTCCTCGCTAAAAAGATTGTACAAATAAACCTTACTTTCACTCAAATCTGATCCATTATAAGAGGCTTTATCAAATTGAAAGTCTAATCTTTGCTGACTTAAATTTAAATCAACTCTTGGAATTTCAATAGCATTCATATTGCTATCCAAACGCACCTTAACTTTACTAATATATCCTAAAGCATTAATATTATCTAAATAATAATTATTTTGTTTAAAGTCTATAAAACCTTGTAAAAAATCTAAATGATAAAATTCTCCAAGAACATTTTTAAACAACCAATCATCTAAAGTTTTATCTAAGGTAAAATCTTTTCTAATCATAGCTGCTATATTTTGTATATTTGTTGCATTTAGTTCATTGATTTTGTAAAGCAATTTATTATCTTTATAACTTATTATGCTTTTAAAAGTTAAATTACTGCCATTTGCGTTTAAATTTAAATTATAAAAATTACTTTTTGTTTTTATTTCTAAAACACCATTTAAATTTAAATCATATTTTTTAAGTTTCAAGGAATGAATCATTCCAAATAAATCACCTTTATTTACAGCAAAAGAAGCTTTTAAAAAAACATCATCACTATCGATAAAATAATCACCATCTTTAAATAAAATTTTTAATTTTTGATCCTTAAAAGATAAATTTTCAATATTGACCTCTTCGATCAAATAATACAAATATTTTAGATTTTTCATTACCTTTAACAAAGTTTTGGAATCAAAATCAGAATTATCATTTGAGCTATTATTTATATTTAAAGCGATATTTTTTGCTCGAAAAATAAGTTTTTTATCTAATTTAATATATAATTGCTGAACCTTTAAAAAATCAAATTGGATACTAGAAATGAATATTCCGTTTTTTAGCACTAAAAATATAATTGATAATAATACAAATAATACTGCTAGCGTATATAATATTTTCTTTTTCATGCGCAACTTCTTATTGATATTGATTTTGGGAATTTGTTATTATTTAACTCAACCTTTAAAAAGCGATTCTGTTATTTTTATACCAAAAGGCTCTATTACTCAGATTATATCATATCTTAAAGAAAAAAAATATGAAATGAGCACTATTGATAAATATATTTTATTTTTTTTAGGGCACCCGCAATCTGGATGGATTGATATGAATGCCCAAAAACTAAATAGAATTGAATTTTTATACAAATTAACCATTGCTAAAGCTGCGCTTGAAACAATCACTTTGATTCCTGGAGAAACAAGTGTTGTTTTCCTAGATCAAATTTCTAAAAAATTAGGACTTAATAAAGAAATACTTTTATCCGAATTTCAAAACCAAGCTCCTTATTTAGAAGGGGTTTTTTTACCAGAAACCTATGAAATTCCAAAAGGAATTTCAGAAAGCTTATTGATAAAAAATTTACTTGCTATCTCTGAAAAATCAAATCAAACCACTTCTAAGAAAATTTTTGGACAATACAATCCCAAAAAATGGCATCAATATATCATTATAGCTTCTGTTATTCAAAAAGAAGCTGCCAATGAATCAGAAATGCCTATAGTTGCTAGTGTAATTTACAATCGTCTTAAAAAAGGTATGAAATTACAAATGGATGGGACTTTAAATTATGGAATTTATTCTCATGAAAAAGTTACACCTCAAAGAATCAGGCAAGATAAAACTTTTTATAATACTTATAAATTTGAAGGCTTGCCAAAAGAAGCAGTTTGTAATGTTTCTTTAGCTGCAATTCGTGCAGCTATTTTTCCAGCAAAAACAGACTATTTGTATTTTGTACGCGACAAAAATACTGGAGTGCATATTTTTACAAGTAATTTAAACGATCATAATAAAGCCATCAATTTACAAAAAAAATAGATAAAAATTTGCAAAGTTGGAACAATATTTGCTTATTAATTTTAAAATTATAAATAAAAAGGATAAAAGATGATTGATCCATTTAAATCAAAAGAACTTGTTACTAGTGCTTTAGCAGGTAGAAATCTTAGAAATCAATTGATCAATTCTAACCTCGCAAATGTCGACACTCCTTTTTATAAATCAAGAGATATAGAATTTGAAACTGCTTTAGTACATCGCGCTAATGAAATTTTTAAAAAGAGCGATGATAAAGAATTAAAATTAGCTGTAACAGAAAAAGGACATCAAGAACCTTGGAAATTTCCAGATCCTAATAAATCAACCATTTATTTAAGAGACGGACACTTAGCAAGAAATGATGGCAATACCGTAGATTTGGATGTTGAGACTACAGAAATGAGTAAAAATACAGTTATGATTACAGCTCTTGATGGGGTTTTAAGAAGACAAAGTAATATATTTAGCTCCATACTTGATGCAAGTTCTAAATTAAGTTAAAGGTAAATTATGGCATACTTAAGTGATTTTGATATTAGCGGATATGGTTTAAGCGCTCAACGTTTTAGAATGAATGTTATTAGCTCCAATATAGCTAATGCAAATACAACTAGAACGGCAGAAGGCGGACCTTATAGAAGACGCGAAGTGATCTTTAAAGCAACGGATTTTGATAAACTTTTAAACGAACAAATCAGTAAGGATAATAATTTTTTAAAATATGAAAATCCTTTAAACGATCCAGACTCTCCAGAAGAAGCTAAACCAGCTATTCAAAGTGTAGTTGTGGATAAAGTTGTAAGAGATGATAAAGATTTTAGAATGAAATACGATCCAAGCAATCCTGATGCAAATGCTGAAGGTTATGTGGCTTATCCTAATATCAATCCTGTAATTGAAATGGCTGATTTAATCGAAGCAACAAGAGCTTATCAAGCAAATGTCAGTGCTTTTACAAGTGCAAAAACTATCGCGCAAAGTGCAATTGATTTATTAAGAGGATAATAACGAATGAATAATATTAATGATTTAAGATTAAATAATATTTCAAAAGCAAGTGCAAACCAAAATATACAGCAAAATAACATTGGTGATGAATTTGCTAAAATGCTTAAAAATGAAATCGATGATTTAAACAAAACTCAAAAAACTGGCGAAGCTGCTATGACAGATATTGCTACAGGACAAGTTAAAGATTTACACCAAGCTGCTATTGCTATTAATAAAGCTGAAAGCAGTATGAAATTTATGCTAGAGGTTAGAAATAAAGCTATTAGTGCTTATAAAGAAATTACAAGAACTCAAATTTAAATTTCTATGCAAGAAAATAAAAAAAATCGTGTTTCAAAAGTTGCCTTTGCTTATTGTATGGCACTTTTGTTTATGATTATTTTTTTAAGCTCAACCTTTATACTCACTTCTAAACGTCATATTCCCAATACTGAAAAAGATCAATATTCTTTAGCTTTACGTGGTAATATTATCACAAAAGATAATTTTACCGTTACAACCTCAAAGCAAATTTATCGTGCTGAAATTGATTTAAGAAGTATTGATAGAGATAAGTTTGATCTTTTTTTAAAACTTTTTCAAATCTATAGTGGATTTAGCGATAAAGAAATTGCAGATATAAGAAAAAGGATGCAAAATCAAAAAAAACGCTCCTATAATTTTATCCTTTCTCAAAATTTAGACTCTAAGCAAGCCAACTATCTTAAAGATCTTGCAAAAAAATTATATATACAAGGATTTTTTAAAGCATTTGCCAATAATGCTGGTAAAGTTGAAACTAGAGGTTTAAATATTATCGAACATGAAGAAGATAGAATTTATATGTCACACGATGCACTCACTCCTACCATAGGCTATACAAAAGTTGTCTTGGATCCAGAAAGTGGGATTTTAAAAAATATCGGTGTTAAAGGCTTAGAAAAATACTATGATCAATGCTTAAGCCCCTTGCAAAATGAAAAAATTCAAGGTTTAAAAGATATCGGCGGAAATATCATTTTAAATTTAAAATCACTACAGCAAAAAAAAATCAATGGTTGTGATTTATATCTTAATGTTTCTTTAAAACTTCAAAAAAGTATTGAAAAAGCCATTGATGAACGCAATGAAGATCTAAAGGCTAATGAAATTATCGTAGGAGTTATGGATAGTAAAACGGGAAAAATTTTAGCCCTAGCAAGCTCAAGACGTTATGATCCCGAAAATCGTAGTAAAGATTTATCGGTGTTAAATGCTAGCGCCATTGAATACGGCTATGAAGCAGGATCAGTAATCAAACCTTTTATTTTTATCACTGCATTAAGACTTAATAAAATAACTCTTGATGAAATCATTGATACTTATGGCGGATCCTATAAATTGGGACGATTTACCATTAGAGATGATCACAGAATGGATAAAATGACCGCTGAGGAGGTTATAAGATATTCTTCAAATATAGGGATGATTCAAATCGCGCAAAGACTTAGCAATTTAGAAATTATTACAGGTTTAAAAACCTTTAATTTTGGAAATAAAAGCGGTATTGATCTTCCTTATGAACAAAAAGGAGAAATTCCAAACCCTAAGCATCTAAGAGAAATAGAAAAATCGGTACTAAGCTATGGCTATGGACTTAAGACCACTTTTATGCAATTACTGGCTGCATATAATGTTTTTAACAATAATGGAGTTTATATTACTCCGCGTTTAGCTGAAAAATATTATCAAGATGGACGTTTTGTTAGTTTAGATAATGATATAAAAAAAGAAGCTATTTTAAACCCACAATCAGCTCAACTTATGCAAAGAATATTAATCGACGTTATCGAAAAAGGAACCGGAAGAAAAGCTTTCACAAAAGGAGTTACTTTGGGAGGCAAAACAGGAACAGCTAGAATTGCCGAAAGACAAGGTTATACTTCAAACCGCTACAACGCTTCATTTTTTGGCTTTGCCAATGACGCTACACACGCTTATACCGTAGGAGTTTTAGTAAGAAATCCTACCAAGCCTTATAGTTATTATGCGGCTCAAAGTGCTTTGCCAATGTTTAAAGATGTGGTTAATATTTTAATTAATGAAGATTTTTTAAAACCAGTACTTGATAACAATCAAACGACTACAAATTAGTTGCCTGATTTAAATTTTAATCTTTGAAATTCTTGCATTAAAAATTTTCTTAAATTTTCTGATTCCTCTTCGCCATTTTCTAAAAAATAAATTAAAATATTTTCTATTTTTTCTAAAAATTCAAAAAGTTCATTTTCCCAAATATTATTATTTTTATTGCTCAAATTCATTGTTTGGATAAAAGTAAGTTCTCTACTTGCATCACTGAGTTTTTCTAAAAATTGATCTTTATCAGTTTGATTTTTCAATTTTATTTCTTCTATGCGATCCTTAAAAGCTCTGATTTTATCATTAATCACTTCGCAAAATTCTGGATAAATATCCATCTTTATAGGCTCTAATAACGCTTTTCTATCAACATTTAAAATGATTTTTTTTACAGCAAAATAAAGAAATAAAAAAGACAAAGCAGCTATTAATAAATATATTCCTATCATTGATTTCCTTAAAGCGCTAACATTCCACCATCTAAATTCACACTATCTAAACCAAGCTGATCTTTGATATACTGTGCAGCCAACATACTTCTATGGCCACTGCGACAAATAAAAGCTATTTTTTTATCAGATTTTTGTTTAGTTTGAAATTCTCGCAAAAAATTTTCATTTAAAAATCCCTTATGATCATAAAATGAAACGCACTCAGCATTAGGTAGTACACCTTCCTCCCATTCCAAAGGAGTGCGAACATCAAAAATTTGACATTCGCTTAAATCTTGTTTTGTCCAAACACTAGCTGGAATATTCTCTATCATGAAAAAGCCTTTGTGATGATTTTAGCCAAACTTGTATTAAATTCAGAAGCATTTTCAATCCCCATACCTTCACTAAGTTTAGCCATATTTAATACCAAAATTGCAATATCGCTATAGAATGTTTCATTATTTTTAAGTCCTGAAAAAATCGCATGCTTTGGATTGATTTCTAAGATAGGCTTTATATTTTGCTCTTGTCCCATTTGCTTTAAAAGCTGCTGCATAGCAAAATCAGGTTTATTTTTATCAAAAACAATACAACTTGGACTATCCTTTAAACGACTAGTTAATCTTACATCTTCAACCTCATCTTTTAAAAGTTCTTTAAATTTAGCTACAAGTGGAGCATATTCTTTTTTCTCTTCATCACTTAATTCGTTTTTATCTTCAACTTGATTAATGGCTATAAATTTTAATCCTTCATACTCTCCAAGCATAGGAGTTACCAAAGAATCAATCTCATCATCCATTAAAAGTACTTCTATATTGTTTTGCTTATACTCTTCCAATAAAGGTGAATTTCTAAGTAGACTTTCATTATTTCCTGTAATATAAAAAATTTCTTTTTGATCTTTTTGTAAATCATTTTTATATTCTTCCAAAGAACGCAAATTTTCACCTTTGGTGCTTTTATAAAACATAAGTTTTAACAAACTTTCTTTTTCTGTTCCAAAACCATAAAGCCCTTCTTTTAAAACTTTTCCAAAAGTTTTAAAAAAATCTAAATATTTATCTTTGTCTTTATTTTTTAATTTTTCAAGTTCGCTAAGTATTTTTTTAACACTCGCTTCTTTAACTGCTTTTAAAATTTGATTTTCTTGCAAAATTTCACGACTTACGTTCAATGGCAAATCTTCAACATCGATAATCCCTCTAACAAAACGCAAATAAGTCGGTAAAAGTTCTTTATCATCATCGCTAATAAAAACACGTTTTACATAGAGTTTAAGTCCGCTTTGATAATCCACTCTAAAAAGATCAAAAGGAGCATTTTTTGGAATGAAAAATAAAGAACTATATTCTAGTTTTCCTTCGCTTTTGGTATGGAGATATAACAAAGGCTTATTAGAATCATGGAAATTTTGTTCATAAAATTTTTCATAATCTTCAACTTTAAGGCTTGTTTTTTGCATTCTCCAAAGAGCATTAGCTTTATTGATTTGAGTGATTTTTACTTCACTCTTTCCTTCTGTTTCACCCTCTTTAGCTGGGATATACTCTTCTTTTTCCATAAAAATTGGAAATTGTATATGATTTGAATATTTTTCTATAATGCTTTCAATTTTATAAGAATTAGCAAATTCGTCATCTTTTAAATAAAGCGTGATCATGGTTCCTTGCTCTTCTTTTTTAGCATCTTCAATTTCATAACCATTTGCATCAGAAGTCCAAAGATAAGCTTTATCATCCAAAGCTTTTCTACTTAAAACTTCAATTTTATTTGCCACCATAAAAGCAGAATAAAATCCGACACCAAATTGCCCTATAAGTTGAGAATCCTTCTTAGCATCACCGCTTAAATTCTCTAAAAAGCTTTTTGTACCACTCTTTGCAATGGTTCCTAGGTTATTAATCAAATCTTCTTTATTCATACCTATACCATTATCACCAATAGTTAAAGTTTTTTTATCTTTGTCTATTGTAATTTCTATTTTAGGATCAAATTTTAAGCTCTTATAAGAGTCATCACTGACGCTTAAAAAATTCAATTTATCTAAAGCATCACTAGCATTAGAAACGAGCTCTCTTAAAAAAATTTCCTTATTTGAATATAAAGAATGAATCATCAATTGTAAAAGTTGATTAACTTCAGTTTGAAATTGCATTTTTTCTCCTTTGTATTTTTCAAATGCGTTATTTTAGCAAAAAATACATAATTGTAAAAAATTTATTTAAAAATTATAAAACCAAGCCAAACTGCCAATAAACACAAAATGACATTAAAAACAATATTGAGAAAAAGATGAAAATAATTTCCATTTTGCAAAAGCATTAAATTTTCATAAGAAAAAGTAGAAAAAGTTGTAAAAGCTCCTAAAAATCCTGTATTGATAAAATTTTTAAGTAACGGAGATAAACCTTTATTTTGTGCATAAGAAAAACAAAGCCCTATAGCAAACGAGCCCAAAACATTTACAAAAAGAGTACCAAAGCTAATAGCATGTGGAAAAATTTTATTGATAAAATTAATACTTAACATTCTAAATACAGAACCTAAAAAGCCGCCTATGCCTACAATTAAAATCATATTGAGCATGATTTCATTCTTTCTTGATCTAGTATTTCTTGCATTTTTTTTCTAGTATTTTCAAGCCATCTCTCATCACTAGTATCTACTAAATCCATGCAAATAATCCTTAAATTTCCACCACTTCCTACGCTAAAACTTTTTGTATCTAAAATTTTAGCAGAATCTACAATCAAAATAGGCTGAACTTTTAAATTCAATTTTTCAGTTAAAACTTTAGCCCCACTTTGAAATTTAAGCATTTTTTCTGTTTTTGAACGCGTTCCTTCAGGAAAAATGGCTAAAACTCTATCTTCGCTTAGCCTTTCTTTAGCTTCTTTTAATACGCGTACTAAATCTCTTGGATTTTTTCTATCAATACAAAGCAATTTTGGTTTTTTTATAGTGATTTTAAAAAGTGGAATTTCTCCAAGTTCTTTTTTTGCAATCCAGCATAAATTTTTAGGGTATAATTCCTCTAAGGCAATAATATCTAAGGCGCTTTGATGATTCATTAAAATCATATTTGCATTGGGATTAAATTCACCCACAAGCTCTGTTTTATAAAAAATAGTATATTTTTGAAATTTAGCCCAAATTCTACGAATCTTCCAAAGGGTATTTTGGGAATTTACAAAACAAAAGCAACATACTACAATTAAAATACTAAAAATAAAAAAAATCCAAAAATATAAAGCTTTAATTTTTTTGTAAATCTTCACGAAGCACCCATCCTATTTGACCATTTTTAAGAATTACTTTGATATAATCTAATCTTTTTCCTAAAATTTTAACTTTTTCATTAGAATGAGCTGTATAGAAAAAAGTTGAAGGCTCTGTTGGTAAAATTCTTGCCCTTGAACCTGCTTTTAAAATACCGATTTTTACGCTTGTATCTATAAAAAAACTTAATATGAAACATATTATTGCTAAAGCTAAAATAATATAATTTTTTCTCCATACAAACAAAAGTGCAAAAACAAATGTAAAAAACCAAAGTGCATATTGTTTATAAATATTAAAATCTTTATTGGTAGGATTTAAATCACTTTGAGTGCTAATTTCATCCTCACTAATAACAAGTCTAAAACTCATATTTTCAAGACTTTTAGTATCTTTATTGAAATAAGAAAAATCAAAATGGGTTTTAGATGATGGAAATAAAGCATAATAAAAACCAGTAGAAGCGTTAAAATCACCTTTTAAATTTTCAACTCCTTGTTTTTGAACACCATCGATATAAAAACTTTTAAGATTTGTATTGGTAGCATTTAATTCAAGCATAACAATGATGCTATTATTATCAAAATTTTTAGTTTTTATCTTTTTTACTTCTAAAGAGCTTGCTACTAAGTGTGAAAAATGATTATCACTTGGTGTGATTTCATATCTGATTGGATTTAAATTTAAAGCAGATTGCTGAAAAGCTTCTCCATTTCTGAGCAATTGAATTGAAATTTGCTCTAAAGAGGCATTGGAAGTCTTAGCCTCAAACCATAAAGTTGCTACATACTCACCTTGTATATTTTTCCACTTTACATCAGAATTTAAAAAAAGCAAGTCATCATTCTTTTTTACATTGATCTTAAAATCAAAATTAGTATTTTCAGTTGTTTTTGCATGAATGGTAATTGGAAAAACTTCTCCAACATAAACCTTGTGTGGATATTCATCATTTGTAAGTACCAAAGAGCTTTGCGGGATAAAAGGATCTTCAATATTACTCGTATCGATGTCGGTATTTTCATCACTTGGAGCAATATTTTGATAAATTTGCTGCTCTTCTTTTGGTAATTTTTCTAATTCTTTTTGCACTTTTTGAGCATCAAAAACAGAAATTTCTTTTTGAGCAAAAAGACTGCAAGAAAATAAAATTATAAAAAATAATATTCTCACATAAAACCTTCTAACATTTTTAAGCCTATTTCATTACCCAAAACATTATCACAAGCTCTTTCAGGATGTGGCATAAGACCAAAAATCTTTTTATTTTCATCACAAATTCCAGCAATATCGCAAACAGAACCGTTAGGGTTTGGTTGATATTTTAATGTGATTAAGTTCTTATCTTCTAATTCTTTTAAAACATCCTCTTTTGCGTAGTAATTTCCTTCTCCGTGTGCAATTGGTAAATTAATAATATCATCTTTTTGAAAATTCCTTAAAAAAACGTTTTGATTTGAAACCACTTTTAGATCTTGATTTTTTGAAATAAAACTTAATTTTTCATTGTGTTTCATTGCACCTTTTAAAAGACCACTCTCTAAAAGAATTTGAAATCCATTACAAATTCCTAAAATATAGCCTCCTTTTTTAGCGTGCTCAAAAACACCTTGCATCGCAGGAGCAAGTTTAGCAATCGCTGCGCATCTTAAATAATCTCCATAAGAAAATCCACCAGGTAAAACAACCAAATCAGCTGTAAATTCTTTTTGCTCATGCCAAATTATTTCGGTTTTAGCTCCAAGTTTGCTAAATGCATATTCTGTATCAAATTCACAATTTGTTCCAGGAAATCGAATAATTGCTACTTTCATTATTTCTCACTTATACTCAGTTCATAATCTTCAATTACATTATTAACCAGTAATTCTTCGCACATTTTTGCAATACGTTCTTTAGCTCTTGCTTCATCTTTTTCATCTAAATCAATGATGAGTTGTTTAGCCATTCTCACTTCTTTGACTTCGTTAAAATTTAAAGAATGCAAAGCCTTTTCAATAGCTTTACCTTGAGGATCTAAAACCCCATTTTTTAAAAAAATATTTACCACTATTTTCATTAAATATACCCTAACTTAAAATTCTTTTTAAAACTTCTTCATAAGCAACTTTTACGCTACCTAAATTCTGACGAAATCTGTCTTTATCTAATTTTTCATTGCTAAATTTATCCCAAAATCTACAGCTATCTGGACTGATTTCATCAGCTAAAACAAGCTCATTATCTTTAGTTATACCCAATTCTATTTTAAAGTCAATTAATCTTAAATTTTTAGAATCAAAAAATGGAGTTAAGATGGAATTGATCTTTTTAGCGATATTTTTAATCTCTTGAATTTGCGCTTCATCTTGAACTAAATTTAGAATCAAACAATGATCGTCATTAATAAAAGGATCGCCTAAAACATCATCTTTTAAACAAAATTCAACCAAAGCAAAAGGTAAAATCTTACCATCCTCTAAGCCTAATCTTTTTACGATCGAACCTGTGGCAACATTGCGCACTATTACTTCTATAGGGATGATTTTGCATTTTTTTACTAATTGTTCTGTATCGCTAATACAATCAACTAAATGAGTTTTGATACCATTTTTTTCAAGCAAATGAAAAATTTCTGTGCTAATTTTACAATTTAAAGCCCCTTTACCGCTTTCGTTTCCTTTTTTTTCAGCATTAAAAGCTGTTAAATCATCTTTAAATTCGCTGATTAATAAATTTTCATCATCAGTTTTAAAAAGCTTCTTTCCTTTTCCCTCATACATTAAATCTTTTTTTGTCATAACGTACCACCCTTAATATTTAATATTTTCACCGCATCAATAGCAGATTTTAATTGTGCATCTTCATAAATTTGTTTCGATGTAATGATGTTTTTATCACTTTTCTCTTCTTTTTTCTCTTCTTTTTTGTTATCAGTTTTTTGAAGTTCATTTTCTAGGTGCTGTTTTAATTCACTTTCTTTTAGACTAAAGCCTTCTTCTTGGGTGCTTACTTTTCCAGGAAAAACTTCAATATCCGGTTTTACACCTATAGCTTGGATAGTACGGCCACTTGGCAAATAATATCTTGCTATAGTCAATCTTAATGCTTCGGTTTTATTAATAGGGATGATTTGCTGCACACTGCCTTTTCCGAAAGTATTTTCGCCAACAATTACAGCTCTTTTTAAATCTTGCAAAGCCCCACTAACAATCTCACTCGCGCTTGCACTTCCACCATTGACAAGCACCACTAAAGGAACATTGGAAATTTTATTTTTTGCTTCTGCTTTATATTCTTGATTTTCACTAGCTATGCGTCCTTTTTGAGAAACAATCACACCTTTATCTACAAATAAATTAACAAGCCCTATAGCCTGACTTAAAAGTCCGCCTGGATTATTTCTAAGATCTAAAATAACCCCTTTAACATTAGGATATCTTTTAAGCTCTTTGCTTGCAGAATCGACTACATTTTTATCAAAATTGGTCACTCTTAAATACAAAATATTCTCTTTTTGAATCAATTTTGCATAAACGCTCACAACCTTTATAATATCTCTCATAAGAGTTACATCAAAAGGCTTAGTAGAACCTTTTCTAAAAATGGTTAAAGTGATTTCAGTTTTTGGTTTGCCACGCATTTTTTCCACAGCATCGTTTAAATTCATACCCAAAGTTGCTTCATTGTTTATTTTTAAAATGATATCGCCTGATTTTATCCCTGCTTTATCTGCAGGAGTTCCTTCCATAGGAGAAACAACAGTTAAAGCTCCATCTTTCATACCTACTGTAATTCCAAGTCCTCCAAATTCACCATTAGTTTGAATTTTCATATCATTGAAATCTTTTTCGTTTAAAAAAGAAGAATGTGCATCAAGATTACTCAAAAGTCCAGATAAAGATTTATCAACCAAATCACTTATATTTTCATCATCAACATAATATTGCTCAACTATAGCTAAAGTTTTTGTAAGCTTATCTAAAGCTTGCAAACGTTGTTCTAATTTTTTATTATCGTCAGCTTTGGCATGTAAATTTCCAACAAAAAAAATACAAAAAGCCAAAGAGCTTACAAAACCTAATAAAGTGGCTAAAGATCGTTTTATTTTCAAGTGAAACTCCGTTAAAATTTTTTATCATATTTTAAAAGCAAATTTTAATAAAAAATACTTAAGAAATTGTAAATTAAACATAAAAATTTACATTGTCTTTTCTTTTATTTTTTATGCTAGAATGATTTTAAATTTTTACTTTGAAAAAATCAAAAGATTTTTAGGAAGATAAATGCAAAATGTAAAAAAACATCAACATTCTCAAAAACATATTAAAGCGATCAGCAATAGACTTAGTCGAACAATAGGACATTTAGAGGCAGTTAAAAACATGGTAGAAAGAAATGAGGATTGTAGCAAAATTTTAATACAGCTTGCCGCCATTAAAGCAGCGGTTAATAATACCGCAAAAGCTGTTTTAAAAGAACATTTAGCTCATTGCATCCATCATACATGCTCTAAAGAAAATAAACAAAGCATAGAAGATCTTAATAAAGCTATTGATATGTTTGTAAAATAGGGTTTTTATTTAAACTTTATAAAAATTAACTTAAATATATTTATAAAATAATATAAAACAACTTGACATTATATGACTAAAGTTATATAATACATCTTATATAAATTAATAAAAAAAGGAATCAATATGGCAAATATACAAGATTATTTAACAGACTCTATGCTTTCAAATGTTGAAAGTGCAGCATCTTTGGCAATATATTCTAAAAATAATGAAATTGTTCCTTTGCATCTTTTTTGGGCTTTGTGTATTGATAGCTCAAGTTTACTTAATCAAATACTTAATAAGTTAAATATTTCCAAAGAAGCCTTAGAACTTGAAATTAAAAGCAAAATTTCTAAATTACCAACAAGTTCAAATGTTACTAAAGAAACCATTAGATTTTCAAATGAATTTATCAACTCTTTAGAAAGTGCTAGAGGTTTAATGAGTGCAAATGGAGACAGTTATTTATCCGTAGATACTTGGCTTATTAGCGAAAGTGAAAAGAATCCGATTAAAGAAATTTTATCTAAGTTTTTAGATCGTAAAGAATTTCAAAAAGAATTACAAAATTTAAGAGCTGGAAGAAAGATTGATAATAAAACAAGCGATGAAACTTTAGATAGTTTAAATAAATTCGGTATTGATCTAACTCAAAAAGCAACTCAAGGAGAACTAGATCCAGTTATTGGAAGAGAAGAAGAAATAGAAAGACTTATGCAAATTCTTATCCGAAAAACTAAAAACAATCCTATTTTACTTGGAGAACCTGGAGTTGGAAAAACCGCAATTGTTGAAGCTTTAGCACAAAGAATAATTAAAAAAGATGTGCCAACTTCTTTACAAAATAAAAAAGTTATTGCGCTTGACATGAGTGCTTTAATAGCAGGTGCAAAATACCGTGGTGAATTTGAAGATCGTCTAAAAGCAGTAGTTAATGAAGTCATGAAAAATAAAAATATCATCTTATTTATAGATGAAATTCACACTATAGTAGGAGCTGGAGCGAGTGAAGGGAGTATGGATGCAGCTAATATCTTAAAACCTGCTTTAGCCAGAGGTGAACTTCATACCATAGGCGCTACTACTTTGAAAGAATACCGCAAATATTTTGAAAAAGACGCGGCTTTACAACGCCGTTTTCAACCTGTAAATGTTCCTGAACCTAGCATCAATGAAGCTTTAGCGATGCTAAGAGGGATCAAAGAAAAATTAGAAATTCATCATAATGTTACAATCAATGATAGTGCTTTAGTCGCAGCTGCTAAGCTTTCAAAACGCTATATAGCCGATCGTTTTTTGCCCGATAAAGCTATTGATCTGATCGATGAAGCCGCTGCTGAACTTAAGATGCAAATTGAAAGCGAACCTAGTTCTTTAAGAAAAGTAAGAAAAGACATTGAAACTTTAGAAGTTGAGAATGAAGCTTTAAAAATGGAAGATGATAAAAAAAATGAAAAAAGAATAGAAGAAATCATCAAAGAATTAGCCAATTTAAAAGAAAAACAAAGCGCATTAAATTCACAATTTGAAAACGAAAAAGGCGTTTTTAATGAAATCAGTACCAAGAAAAAAGAAATTGATCTTTTAAAAAATGAAGCCAATTTAGCTAAAAATAAAGGCGAATTTCAAAAAGCGGCCGAATTAGAATATGGAAAAATTCCAAGCCTTGAAAAAGAAGTGCAAAACTTAGAAGAAAAATGGAAAAAAATGAGCGAAAATGGCGTGTTACTTAAAAATCAAGTGGATGAAGACTTGGTCGCTGGAATTTTGAGCAAATGGACAGGTATTAGCGTGCAGAAAATGCTTACTTCTGAAAAACAAAAATTCTTAGAGGTTGAAAAGCACTTAAAAGAAAGCGTTATAGGGCAAGATAAAGCCTTAAATGCTTTAGCAAGAGCTATTAAACGCAATAAAGCAGGACTTAATGCAGACAATAAACCTATAGGAAGTTTTTTATTTTTAGGACCAACTGGAGTAGGAAAAACCCAATCAGCTAAGGCTTTGGCAAAATTTTTATTTGATGATGAAAAGGCTATGATACGCTTTGATATGAGTGAATTTATGGAAAAACATAGCGTTTCAAGGCTTTTAGGAGCACCTCCAGGATATATAGGACATGAAGAAGGTGGAGAGCTAACTGAAGCGGTGCGTAGAAAACCTTATAGCGTTCTTTTATTTGATGAAGTTGAAAAAGCTCATAAAGATGTTTTTAATGTGCTTTTAGGAATTTTAGATGATGGAAGAGCAACAGATAGCAAAGGCGTAACGGTGGATTTTAAAAATACTATTATTATTTTAACCTCTAATATCGCCTCAAATGCAATCATGACGCTAAATGGAGAAGAAAAAGAAAATGCGATCAAAAATGAATTGAAAAATTTCTTTAAACCCGAATTTTTAAATCGTTTAGATGATATCATTACTTTTAATCCTTTAGGACAAGATGAAGCTTATGAAATTGTAAAGCTTTTATTTAAAGATTTGCAAAATAGTTTATCAAACAAAGGCATCAAAGCAAATTTAAGTGAAAATGGAGCGCTTTTAATCGCAAAAAATGGTTTTGATCCTGACTTTGGAGCTAGACCATTAAAAAGAGCTATTTATGATATGATAGAGGATAAATTAAGCGGTATGATCTTAGCTGATGAACTTAATGAAAATGATAACATTTTAATCGATGCCGAAAATGATGAAATTGTGATCAAAAAAATACAAAATTGAAAGTAGAATTTTCTACTTTCAATTTAAAACAAAATCTCATTTTCATTTAAATTGATATTGTTTCTTGGCAAAGGTGATTTATCTGTATAGTAAGCACTTTGGCCTTTATAAGTTCCTTGATAAACTCCATTTGGAATGCTAAATTTTCTTGTTGTATTTGGGAATTTCTCTATATATTGAGTTAAAAAGTTTTTAAATACTGGTGCTGCAGTTCTAGCTCCACTTTCTGTATAACGCATTGGTTTGTTATTGTCATTTCCATACCAAATCAATGCTTCAATTTCTGGGGTAATCCCGCAAAACCAAGCATCGACATTTTTATTTGTCGTTCCCGTTTTTCCAGCTATATCTATACCTTTAATCTTAGCATTGCGACCTGTACCACTTTCTACAACATTTCTCATCATATCAAGCACTAAAAAGCTTTGCTCTGGATTACCCACTCTATGTTCACTTGAGTCAAATTTCATGATCACTTTTCCATCTTTATCTTGAACTTGCCTTATAATTTGAGGCTCTTTTATCACCCCATAATTTCCAAACATGGTATAAAATTTAGAATATTCCAAAGGAGAAATTCCAAAACTTCCCAAAACTATAGATAAATTTGGCGGAATATCCTTAAAACCAAATTCCATTAATTTAGAATAAAGCATATCAAGCCCGATATCAAGCGCGAGATTAATCGTAGCAAGATTTCTAGAGCGCGTTAAAGCTTCTTTAAGGGTAATTAAACCTAGGAATTTTCCACCATCATTTTTAGGTTTCCAAACCTTATCACCACCTGAAAAAATCCTAGAAATGTCCGCAATTTCACTCATAGGAGAATAACCTAAATTAATCGCTACTTGATACACAAAAGGCTTAAAAGAGCTTCCTGGCTGACGCATACTTTGGGTAGCACGGTTATAATTGCTTTTTTCATAATCCACTCCACCAACAAGTGCCAAAACATCACCACTTTGATGATTAACAACCACCATAGCACCATTTAAAGTGCTTAAATTTGCATCTTTATCACGCTTTACAATTTCATCATAGCCAAATTTTAAAGCATTTTGAGCCATTTCTTGAACATCTAAATCAATATTTAAAGTGATCTTATAGCCACCCGTTTTTAAATCTTTAATGCTAGAATTAAGTTGCTTCATCACCTCATCAACAACATAAGGAGCGGCATTTTGAGTTAAAGTGTCATTATAAATTTTAGGCACCTCTTTCATAGCACTATCATAATCACTTTTAGAAATCCAGCCCAAACTATACATTCTTGTTAAAACATTATTTGCCCGTGAAATAGAAAGATCTAAATGTTTGGTTGGATCATAGCTGCTTGGTGCTTTAGGAATACCAACTAGCATTGCAATTTCCTTAAGACTTAATTCGCTTAAATTTTTATGAAAATAGCCTTGCGCAGCAGTTTTTACACCATAATACCCATGTCCAAAAAAGATAAAATTCAAATACCTTTCTAAAATTTGCTCTTTAGTTAGCAAGGTTTCAATTTTATAGGCAAGCAAAGCTTCTCTGATTTTTCTTGTGATGGTTTTTTCTGGAGTTAATTCTGTATTTTTTATAAGTTGCTGAGTAAGAGTAGAAGCACCTTCTACAGGCTTACCAACATTTTTTATCACTTTCAATCCTGCTCTAAAAATAGCATCGATATTAACACCATTGTGCTCAAAAAAACTCGTATCTTCAATCGCCACCAAAGCTTCAATCAAACGCGGAGGCAATTCATCATACTTTGCATAAAAACGATGCTGTTCAAAGATATTGGCGACTAATTTTCCATTTCGATCGAAAATTTGCGTTGTAAGAGGTGGTTTATATTCTTTAAAAGTATAATCTTGAGTATCTACACTTGTAAAAAGATATCCAACATAAACAACACCTGCGATTAACAATAAACCAAAAAATGAAAAAATATATCTTAAAATTTTCATAAATAAGCCTTTAAAGTTTGGATATCAAGCCCTAAAGCTGTACTTGAATTTCCTATTTGTTTTTTTATAAATTGTCCATGAAAACCTTCATGCATAATACAACCTGCTTTGCCTTGAAAAAGATTATTTTCAACATAATCTCTTAAAGCATTTTCATCAAATTTTCTAAAATAAAGCGTTGTTTTAGAAAGAGAAAAAACTCTTTTTTGAGTATTAACCAATAAAAAAGCACTCAAAATACTCACACTTTTACCATCTTGCAAAGCGAGCATTTCATAAGCTTCATTTTTATCCTTCGCTTTGGTTAAAATTTTATCCCCTACACAAACAATACTATCAGCAAAAAGCACGGTTTCATTTTCAAAGTCTTTTTCAAAAGCAGCAAAAAATTGTTTTTCTTTTTGAAGAACAACATTTTGAACATATAAACTTGCTAAAATATTTTTATTTAAATTTTCATCATAATTAAAAGTAATTTGTTTAAATTCAATATTTTCCTCTCGGAGCAATTTTGCCCTCGAAGAAGAACTTGATGCGAGAATTAACATTGAATTGCTTTTTCTATATGATCCAAACTTTGCTTTAAAGCTTCATCAAGTTTAATTATATCTTTACCACCTGCTGTGGCAAAATCATCTCTTCCACCACCATTTCCACCTAAAATTTGCGCCACTTCTTTGACTAAAACTCCAGCTTTTAAAGGAGCGTCTTTTACCCCAGCAGCAAGAAGAACTTTACCCTCTTTTACTTGAGCAAGTAAAATCACAGCTTTGCTAAATTTATTTTTAAAATCATCAATCATAGCTTTAATATCGCCGTTTTGGATACTTTCAACGCAAATTTGTATCCCGTTGATATTTTTTGATTTTAATTCTGTTTTGTTTGAATTTCTTAATTCTTCTTTTAGAGTAATAATTTCGTTTTTAAGTTTTTTTACCCCATTTAAAACATCATTATTTTTTAATTCTTCTTTGATTTTAGCCATTTCATCAAGCTGGTTTTTTACAAAATTTAAAGCCGCTTTAGATACAACCGCTTCTATGCGTCTTATGCCTGCACTCACACCACTTTCTTTAACGATATAAAAACTACCAATCTGTGCTGTATTTAAAACATGAGTTCCACCACAAAGCTCTTTACTTTCTCCTAGAGTTAATACGCGAACATTATCTTGATATTTTTCATTAAATAAAGCTATAGCTCCGCTCTTTTTTGCTTCATCTAAAGACATACTTTCAAGCACTGCATCGCTTGAAAGTATAATCATTTCATTGACTCTTTTTTCAATACATTCTAGCTCTTCTTTACTTAAAGCCTTAGGATGGGTAAAATCAAATCTTAATTTATTAAATTCCACCAAAGAGCCTGCTTGAGAAACATGACTGCCTAAAATTTCTCTTAAAACATGATGTAAAAGATGGGTTGCTGAGTGATGACGTGCGATTTGCTCTCTTTTTTCAAAATCAATTTTTGCTTTTATATGATCATTGATTTTTAATTCTTTATTAGCATTTACAAAACTAAGATTAAGTCCAAAGAATTTTTGAGTGTCTAAAACTTCACAATCATCTAAAAATCCCACATCAGCACTTTGCCCACCACTTGTTGCATAAAAAGGCGTTTTTTCAAGCATCACCCAACCTTTACCCTTAAGGCATGAAATTTCTTTAAAATTTTCATCCAAAAGAGCGAGAATTTTAGTTTCGCATTCTATTTTTTCATAACCAACAAATTCATTTTCTCCAAATTTTTCAAGCAAAATCTTAAAATCACCACTTGCATTTTTACTTCCACTTCCTTTCCAAGAAGCCTTAGCACGTTCTTTTTGTTCTTGCATTAAAGCTTCAAATTTTTCCTCATCTACTTTAAGATTTTTTTCTCTAAGCATATCTTGAGTTAGATCAAGCGGAAAACCATAAGTATCATAAAGCTTAAAAGCAACTTCTCCGCTGAAAATTTCTTGAGTGTTTTTAAGCTCTTCGTTAAAGATTTCAATTCCATTTTCTATAGTGCTTAAAAATCTTTCTTCTTCAAGTCGAATTTGCTCTTTAACAAATTCTTTTTTTTCATTTAAATAAGTGTAATGATCTCCCATCAAATGGCAAACTATATCGACTAATTTATACATAAAAGGCTTTTTAAATCCCAACAAATAACCATGTCTTAGAGCGCGACGCAAAATTCGTCTTAAAACATAACCTCTACCTTCTTTATCAAAATTTGTCCCTTGGGCAAGTAAAAACACGCTAGAGCGTATATGATCAGCGATCACTCTAAAGCTTGCACCACTTTCATATATATATTCTTTTTTGCAAAGTTTGGAAATTTCATCAATAATTGGCATAAATAAAGAGCTATCAAAATTACTGAATTTTCCTTCCTTGATCGCCATAACTCTTTCAAGACCCATTCCTGTATCGATACTTGGCTTTGGTAAAGGACTTAAAGTCCCATCAGCGCTTCTTTCATATTGCATGAAAACAAGATTCCAAATCTCTAAAAATCTATCTCCATCTCCACCCATATAATCTTCATCGCTATTAAAATGTTCAGCGCCTTGATCATAAAAAATTTCACTACAAGGACCACAAGGGCCTGTATCGCCCATTTGCCAAAAATTATCCTTATCTCCAAATTTATAAATTCTTTCTTTTTCTATGTGCTTTTGCCAAATTTCAAAAGCTTCATTGTCATCTTGATGAACGGTTACATAAAGTCTATCTTTAGGAAGTTTTAAAATTTGAGTAACAAACTCCCAAGCATAAGAAATCGCTTGCTCTTTAAAATAATCTCCAAAGCTAAAATTTCCAAGCATTTCAAAAAAAGTATGGTGGCGTGCCGTATAGCCAACATTATCTAAATCATTATGCTTTCCACCTGCTCTAATACAAGTTTGACAACTTGTTTTTCTTGGAGGATTTGGACGCGGAAATTCTCCGGTAAAAATACTTTTAAAAGGCACCATACCTGCGTTAGTAAAAAGTAAAGTTGCATCATCAGGAACTAAAGGGCTTGAAGGGACGATTTCATGTCCTTTAGAAGCAAAAAAATCCAAATAAGCTTTTCTAATATCCATAAAGACTTCCTAAAAGAATTTTTATAAAACCATATAATACCAAAATTACTTTAAATTAAGTAAAACTAAACTACAATAAATGTTTTAAAAACTCTTTAAAATATAAAGGTATATATGAATTTCATTAATCTCAATGCACAATATTTAGCCTATAAAGATGAAATTGACGCTGAAATTCAAAGCGTTTTACAAAGTTCTTCTTTTATAGGTGGATTAAAACTGAATGAATTTGAAAAGAATTTAGCCAATTTTGTAGGCATTAAACATGCCATAGGATGTTCAAGTGGAACCAGTGCTTTATATTTAGCCTTAAGAGCCTTAGACATTAAAGAAAATGATGAAGTGATCGTTCCTGATTTTACCTTTATTGCAACAGCTGAAGCTGTAGCATTAGTAGGTGCAAAACCTGTTTTTGTGGATATCAACCTTGATAATTACAATCTTGATTTTAAAGCCGTAGAACAAGCCATCACATCTAAAACAAAAGCAGTTATTGCTGTGAGTATGTTTGGGCAAATGAGTGATTTAAAAAATTTAAATGAAATGCTAAAAAATAAAAATATCACTCTTATCGAAGATGGGGCGCAAAGTTTTGGTGCGAGCTTTAAAGGGGAAAAATCTTGTTCCATTGCACCTATTTCTTGCACCAGCTTTTTTCCATCTAAGCCTTTGGGTGCTTATGGAGATGGAGGGGCTATTTTTTGCCATGATGATGCTTTAGCACAAAAAATAAGAATTTTACTCAATCACGGACAAACCGAGCGTTATAAGCATGAATTTATAGGTATTAATGCACGTCTTGACACTCTTCAAGCAACCATTTTAAATGTGAAATTAAAACATCTTGAACAAGAAATTGAAAAAAGACAAAATCTAGCTAAAATTTATAATGAAAATTTAAAAAATTGCGTGATTCCAAAAATCGACACTCATGCTAAAAGTGTTTATGCACAATATAGTATTTTAGTGGAAAATAGAGCAAATATCTTGCAAAAATTTGAAAAAGCTAATATACCTTATGCGATTCACTATCCAACCCCGCTTCATAAACAACCTTGTTTTAAAGAGGCAAATCATTTAGAAATTACAAATTCAAGCTATGCGAGTGAACACATTTTATCTCTACCTTTTTCAGCTTTTCTAGAAGAAAAAGAGCAAGAGCAAGTTATCGATCTTTTCAAGGATTAAAAAATGAAAATCGGTATAATAGGTCTTGGAAAAATGGGGCAAAATCATCTCAATGAACTTGCTAGAAATCCTCATTTTAAAATCAATGCCCTATTTGATCTTTATCAAAATTCAAATTTAAGCCAATTTGATGATATTTTTTTCAATAATTTAGATGAATTTATAAAACAAGATAATGATATTATCATTATCGCAACGCCTACAAATTCACACTTAGATATTGCAAAAAAAGTTTTAAACTCCGCAAAAGCACTGCTTATAGAAAAACCTTTAGCTTTAAATTTGGCACAAATTGAAGAATTAAAACAAATAGCACAAAATAAAAAAATAGCCGTGGGCTTTTGTGAGCGTTTTAACCCTGCTGTTTTAGCCTTAAAACAAAATTTAAAAGATGAAAAAATTATCAGCATAGACATACAAAGATTTTCACCCTATCCACAAAGAATTAACGATGTTGGGATTTTACATGATCTAGCCGTGCATGATCTTGATTTGATTCGCTTTTTAAGCCAAAAAAATATCACAAAAACCAAGATTATCAAACGTTTTATCCAAGATAAAAATAGAGAAAGTGAAAGTATCTTAACTTGTGAGCTTGAAGAAATCATAGCTTCTTTACATCAAAGTTGGAATTGCTCTTTAAAACTTAGAAAAATTCACCTTATAACAGAAAAGCATTTTTTTGAAGCTAATTTGGCTGATTTTAAATTACTTAAAGATGACAAAGAAATTCAAATAGAAAAAAATTCTCCTTTATTTAGTGAGCATCAAGCTTTAGCGAATTTAATCAACAATAAAGAACATTTCCTAGCAAACATTGATGATGCCTATGAAGTCCAAAAAATCTTAGAGGAAAAAAAATGAAATTAGTTTTATTTTTAAACATGGGCGGAGTCACTCATTTAAAAGATTGTAAAACTTTTTTAAAAAATATGTTTAATGATCCTTATATCTTAGGAATTAAAAATAGATTTTTAAGGCGATTTGTAGCTTGGATAATAACCTTATCACGCACTAAAACCATGCAAAAAAATTATATTAAAATGGGCGGAAAATCTCCTTTAAATGAAACTACACAAAATTTATGTCACAAACTCAATTCCTTACAAAATGAATTTAATTTTGATTTTGTCAATTTATACGTCCCGCCTTATGCTAATGAAGTTTTAAAAAAATATTCCTTAAATTCAAAAGATGAAATCATCCTTTATCCGCTCTACCCTCACCACTCTTGCACTACGGTAACTTCTTCACTTGAAGTTTTGCAAAGAGAAATTAAAAAATTAAACATCACAAGCAAGATTAAAATCATGGATATTTTTTATAAAGATGCAAATTATAATCAAATGATTGTTTCTCATATCTTAGATAAAAAAAATCAATTTGATGCTAAAACTCTTATTTTTTCAGCTCATTCTTTGCCAATTTCTCTTATCAAAAAAGGAGATTTATATGAAAAGCATATTAATGAGCATGTTCAAATTTTAAAAGAAAAACTCAAAAATCATTTTGAAGAAATCATTCTTTCTTATCAATCGAAGCTAGGACCCGTAAAATGGCTAGAACCTAGCACAAGTGATATTTTGGAAAAACTTAAAAATAAAGCCTTAATTTATCCTATATCTTTTTGTATCGATTGTTCTGAAACCATCTTTGAACTAGGTATGGAATACAGGCATTTAGCTGCGCAAGATTATGCATTAATTTCTTGTCCAAACGATAGTGATGAATTTATTGACTTTATTTTAAAATCTCTTAAAAATTAAACTTATGTTTAGTTTTTAATAAATTTAAAAGCTCTTCTTTAGCCTTTGAAATATCATCAGTATTCAGTTTAAAATCTATTTTTTCTGGCTGTTTATAAGTTTTATCATAATATTCTAAAAGCATTGTGATAAGTTTATTCCATTCTTTTTTTTCGTAATTTTGCAATAAATCTTGCTTGAAATTGACACTGATATAAGGAGTGATTTTTGCAACACATTCTTTAAATTTTAAAGGAGTCATTTTATTTTTATAAAATTTTTCAATTCTTTTAATGCGATTTTCCAAAGAACAAAAACAATAAATTTTAAAAGCATTTTGCATACTCTCATAAAGCTTTAAAGGTAAAATTATTTCTCCGATTTTACGACTTTCACTTTCAATAAAAGCAAAATCATTAATCTTACTAAGATTATTAAAAAGCAAAGATTCAAAAGCTTTTTGAGTGGGTTGGTCGCCCAAAATATTTCCAAAAGAGGATCCTAAATGATTTGCCATTTTTTCCAAATGAATGGCATGGGGTAAAGATTCTAAAAGCTCACTTTTCCCACATCCAGTGTTTCCACAAAGCGAAAATAATTTTAAATTTAAAGATTGATCAAAAAAATTCAGTAAAAAAGTCCTATAAGCTTTAAAACCTCCTTTTAAACGCACTACTCTATAGCCTAATTCACTTAAAATAACCGCTATAGATTTAGAACGCAACCCACCTCTAGCGCAATAAATTCCAACCTTAGATCCTATACGAAATTCTTGAGTGATTACAGGAATATGACAAGCCATATTAGCACAAATATAGCTTGCGCCCTCCGCTTTAGCTAGAGCCTGATTTTGTTTATAAAGTATCCCTATTTTTTTATGTTCATCATCGTTTAAAGCATAAAAATTTAAAGCTCCTTGAAGGTGTGAATGGGTAAACTCTTTTGGACTTCTTGCATCGATTAAAAGATTAAATTTTTCTTGATTAAAATTTTCAAATTCTAATTCACTTAACATTGTTAAAAGCATTAACTAATTTATAATACACATCTTTTAAATCTGTACCACAAACCCTAGTTTCTCCTATAGTTGTAATAAAATTAGTATCTCCAAACCAACGAGGTACCAAATGATAATGACAATGCATCGCAATGCCAGCTCCTGCATCTTTACTTAAATTCATCCCGATATTAACACCACTTGCGTGAAGTTCGTTTTTTAAAATCTTAACGCCTTCTCTTACCCAATAACTCATTTCTTGCCAAATCATCTCATCCAAATTTTCTATATGCTCTTCATGTAAATAAGGTATGATCATAAAATGTCCCGCAGAATAAGGATAGCGATTCATCACAGCAAAACAATGTTTGGCTCTAAAAATAACGCCTAATTTTTCATCATCATCTATTTTATTAGCACAATCGCAAAAAGGACATTTGCTCTTTTCTTTCTCAAAATATTCACTTCTCCAAGGCGCGTATAAGTATTGCATTGAATTTCCTTAATGATTTATTATATTACTTATTAAAAAAGCATCTATGCCTAATTTTTGCAAGTATTGTAAATTTTCTTCATCATTTACACTAGCAATAATAACTTTAGAATTTGGAATTTGACCTATGAGTTTTTCACATAATTGCACGTAGTTTGAAAAATTTTCATCTTTATTACAAATACTTACAAGATCAGCTCCAGCTAAAATCGCCTTGCTTAAATCTTCTTTATCGCAAATTTCAACCAAAGCTTCAAGTCCTAAATGTCTTGCAAATTCAAGCAATTTTTTAAGCTCTTTAGTGCTTAGCATTTTAGCAATCAATAAAATAAAATCTCCACCATAAACTAAGGTTTCTAAAATTTGATACTCATCAATAATAAAATCTTCTCTTAATAAAGGAATTTGAGTATAGCGGCGTATCATGCTTAAATTTTCAAGCACGCCGTTAAAATACGGCCAAGTAGATATAGAAAGAGCAACCGCTCCTTTTTTTTCACTCTCTAAGGCCAAGGATAAATTTTGATTTAAATCTTCTTTCATTTGAGGGATCAATTTTATCTCTTGATCTATTCTTTTTAAAGCCTTATACACATCTTTAGGAAAAAAAGGATTTGAGGCTAAAGATCGACCCAGCATGTCATAAGGTAAAATCTTTTTTCTTTCCTCAAGTTCTTTTTGAATTTTTTTATAAATTTCATCTCGTTTTATAACTTTAAACATTTTTTTATTGCCTTTATATGAGCTTTACTTTCTTTGGAATTTGAAAACTCTTTATCTTTAAAAGTTTTTTTCAAAATTTCCCAAGCCTTATGACAATCTCCAAGCTTATAATATCCCCAAGCCAAAGAATCCAAATAATACAAATTCTGCGGATCTTTTTTCAAAGCAAGTTCTACAAATTTAATCCCTTTTTTAACATCTAAATCATAATCAATCAGTAAATATCCATAATAATTTAAATACAAATCATTAGTATTTTCATCAATCGCTTTTTCAAATTTTTCCTTGACAGCTTGTATGATTTTGGGTGTAATTTTTTTCTTTAAACTCGCATCTTCAAATTCAAAAATTGCCGCACGTAAAAGGTATTCTTTATTGTGAGTGCGTTGATAAACTTGCATACTTAAATCTTTAGCTTGATTATAATATTTTAACTTTTGATATAAATATAATTTAATATCATCGTCTAAATTGTATTCTAAGGCGATATTTAAAGCTTGTTTGACTTGATTTTCAGAATTAAGTAGCTCAACTGCGGATAAAATAAAATTCTTGCTTTTAGTGATTTCATAAAGCTGAATATAAACCTCTACTAAGGCTTTATAGTCTTTTTCATCATTATAAATTTTTGCAAGCAAAATACAAGTTTTTAAAGTACAACCATTTGTTTTTCTAGAATTTTCTAGCAATTCTTTAATACTAGCTGTATTATTTAAAATCGCATAAACACTTACAAGTTTTAATAAAATTTCCTCATTTGAAGCATAATTATAAGCTAAACGATAGTATTTTGCAGCATTTTTAAGATCATTTTGCTTCACCAAAATATCACCATATAATTCTAAATTTCTTGGATCATTATTTTCCTTTTTTAAAAGCTCTTGCACTAATTTTTTAGCATTTTTAAGGTCATGAGAGTTAAGATCATAAAGGGCACTAAGACGCTTAAGATTATCATTTTGATTTAAATAAGGCTTTGCCATTTTGTTGATTTCTTTTTTTTGATCAAGATCATTGACTAAAGTAATTAAAAATGCATTTTCTAAAAAATGAGTATTATTATAATCCTTAAAAAGCTTTAAAAACTCATCTCTAGCTTCTTTATTTTGGTGAAAATATTCATAATTATAAGCTTTCATCACCCTTAAATCAAATTCATTACTTTTAAATTTTTTATAATCAGGATAAGTAACGACAATTTTAGAACCAGCACAAGCACTCAATAAAATAACGATTAAGATAAATAAGTAATTCCTATACATTCTTTTTTTAATTCCTCTTGATGTGTTTTAAAATATTCCCAAAAAGGAAAGGTGCGACATTGCATTGGACGATAATCATAAATTGAACAATTTCTATTTATAGGATCAAAAAAGATACACGCATATCCACCTTCAAATTCAACCTCTTTAAAGCTCATTTTAAAACCCACTTTTCTAAGATATTTTAAAATAAATTCTTCTTCACTTAAGCCCAAATATTCTCTTAAATTTTTAAGCTCTTCTTTACTTGCAAAAATATTACCACTGTCCCCAATGCAGCATTTTCCACCACATTTTTGACACGCATTTTCATCAAAACAATAAGAAAAATCTTTTTTAAAAATCATAACTTTCCAATATAAACCTAGAGTGAATTTTTTGCATTTTTTGACTCAAATTTCCATTTTCATAGACCAAAAATGGAGGCAATATCTCACAAAAAGATTTTACGCTTTTTCTAGCCTCAATCAAAACAAGTCTAGCTTTTTCATTTTTATCACTATGCACAAAGCAAATTTTAGTCATTTTTAGCTTTTTCTTTTCTAAAGCCACACAAATTTTATCAAACGCTAAAACCTCATAACAAAAATACAAAACACCTCTTGGTTTAAGCATAGAATTTGCCTTAGAAATAAATTCATCCAAAGGCAAATAGGATTGAAATTTACTGATATTTTTATGCAAATTTTGACTCTTATGAGTTTCTTGTCTATAAAAAGGTGGATTAGATATGATAAAATCAAATTTTTTTGGGGTATTAAATTTTAAAAAATCATCGCAAAAAACCTCAGCTTCTACGTGATTGGATTTTAAGTTTTGTTTGATCAGTTGTATGTTTTTTTCTTGAATATCGATCATTGATAGCTTGATTTTTTCATTAAATTTTTTAATCAAAATACCTAAAATTCCACATCCAGATCCAACATCCAATAATTCATTTTTTATCCCACAATCTAAAATAAAATCAGCCAAAATTAAAGAATCACTATTATAACGATAGCCATCTTTTAATTGTGCCAATAAAATACTTTCTTGTTGCATTTTAACGAGTAGGAAATTTAATACGTTTTGTAGGATTTTCTAGACTTGTATTTTGCTCTTTTTTAATATTGTTTTTAGCAAAATCTAAAAAATTTTCCGCTAGAAGATTTAAATTTAAAAAGAAAATAAGAAACAATAATCTCATTAACAAACCTTGAAATTTTATTTCCTTAAAATAATACACTAGAAATTTAAAATTTATGCTAAAAATTTAAAGAAAGATTTATAATAAAGAAAATGGTGGTTAGAGGCAGAATCGAACTGCCGACACGCAGATTTTCAGTCTGCTGCTCTACCGACTGAGCTATCCAACCAAAAAATGTTTTCCTTTTTTAAAGCTGAAGTTTTAAAAAATGTAATTTTATCTTTTTTTTCTTTAATCTAAGTTTAAACATAAGGTTAAAAATTTATTTGCCTTAAAGTTTTTATCGGATAGAATTCTTGCTTTAAAAATTTATGATGAGGGTTTTTTGAAACAATTTGGACTAGATAGGCGAACTTTTAAAATTTTATTAGTTGGTTACATCATTATTGCTTTAATCGGAGCTGCCTTTTTGTATTCAAACTGGGCTCATACAACTCCTATTAGCTTTCTCGATGCTTTTTTTACAAGCACTTCAGCAATCAGTATGACAGGATTAGTTGTAAAAAATACTGCGACAGATTTTACGTTTTTGGGACAAATTATTATCTTAATACTCATCCAAATTGGCGGTTTAGGATATATGAGTATAGGTTTTTTTGTATATTTACTCATAAGAAAAAAAGTGGGATTTAGTGGTAGAAATTTACTAAAAGAATCCCTATTTTATCCAAGCATGGATGGACTTTTTAAATTTTTTAAAAAAGTTTTACTTTTTATTTTTATTATAGAATTAGCAGGTGCTTTACTTTTAACCATGCGATTTGCCCTTGATATGAATTTTAAAAAAGCTCTTTGGTTTGGGATATTTCACTCCATTAGTGCATTTAATAATGCTGGCTTTAGCGTTTTTGAGCATGGAATTTCCACCTATAAAAATGATATTGCAATTAATTTCATTATTACGAGCCTGATTATTATTGGAGGTCTTGGATATTTTGTTTTAGTGGAGCTTTATTTTTTTCAAAAAAAACGTTTACCTAGTCTTAGTTTGCATACAAAAGTCGTTGTTTTATCAACTATTATTTTAATTATCTCCTCAACTTTAATCATCTTTGCCCTAGAATATTCTAATCCCAAAACAATGGGGCATTTTTCTTTATTTGATAAAATCTTAAGTTCATATTTTACCGCGATCAATTACCGCACGGCAGGTTTTAACACTTTAAATATCAATCATTTAAACGATGCGAGTTTATTTTTTGGTGCTTTATTTATGGTTATAGGTGGAGCACCTGGAGGTACGGCTGGAGGGATGAAAATCACTACAGTGATTACACTTTTACTCTATGCATATTGGAGCATTAGAGATGGAAGGGTAAGGATCTTTGGATATGAAATTTCACAAGAAACCATATCAAGAGCTTTTGTTATAGCAATAGGATCAGCAGTTTATATCACAGTCACTGTTATTTTACTTTCTTTATTGGAATCTCATTTCAATTTTCTTCCTTTATTATTTGAAACCTCTTCAGCGTTTGCAACCGTTGGAATTTCAGTTGGCAACGGAGGAACACTTTCTCTTTGTGCCTTGTTTTCCAATCCAAGCAAAATTATTATCATTATTATGATGCTTAGCGGAAGGATTGGGGTTTTTGCATTTTTACTCTCTGTTTTTAAACAAGATAAGGCAATACATATTAGATTTCCTGAAGGAAAAATTAATCTATAAAGGCAAATTATGAAAAATAATAGTTATGGAATTATCGGTCTTGGAAAATTTGGATCAGTTGTAGCAGAAGAATTGATCTCTGCAGGAAACACCGTAATCGTTGCTGATAAAGACAAAGAAGCTTTAAAAAATATACCCAATCCTGCAAGTTATGCTTATATACTTGATTCTACTAATGTAACAGCTTTAAAAGAAGCAGGATTTCACGATGTTGAAGTGGTTATTGTAAGTATTGGAGATAATGTCGAAAAATCCATTCTTACTTTAATGGCTCTTAAAGATATAGGGGTTAATAATATCATCGCAAAAGCCACTTCAAATATCCATGGACAAATTTTATCCAAACTTGGAGCCACAAAAGTTATTTATCCCGAAAAAGAAAGCGCGAAAAGATTGGTGAAAGAATTTCTTGTTAGAGAGGCTGAATTTGAAGTATTTGATTTATCAGCAAATACCATTCGGGCTATTAAAATCAATGTGGATGAAAAATTAGCCGGAAATTCACTCAAACACATCGCACAAAATATGAGAGTGATCGCTTATAAAAAATTAAACAACGATTGGGAAATATTACCTGATTTTGAAACAACCATAGCTTATAGTGGGGATGTGATTATACTATTAGGAACGGTTAAGGAATTAAGAAATTTTGAGTATTAAATTTCTTTTTTAAATTTAACCGCATCAACAAAACGTTTTAAAGCCCTTTTTTCCTTATGGGTTATATTATAATAAATAATCTCGCTTAAATAATATCTAATATCTTTAGCTGATATTTCCTTTTTTTTGGCATATTTTTGAAGTATGTATTGTGGAATTTTGATTTTTTCTCTAGCAAATTTATTTAAAATTTTAGAAAAATAAATCTTTTTTTGCATGCATGAAAAACGGGCAAATACAAAAGGTAAATTAGTTTTTTTATACCATAAATCACACAAATCTATATAAGCATTAGGATCTTTTATATAAAGCTTTAAAGCCTTATCACCTATGATAACCTTACCTTTTAGGCTTAAAACTTGAGAAAGCGCATTTGATGTAGCCGAGCTAGGATCTTTAGCCTTGGATGAATTTTTTTCAACCAAAACGCTTAAAACTTTTTTATTAGCGCAAATTCCAACATCTAAATTTTTATATTTTTTTCTAACACTTTCAATGCTTGAAGTCATAGCACCATCAACCCTGCGATAAAATAACTCCTTATTAAAATGACTAGGCTCACCTTTTTTATAAAAAAGCGTTGCTTTAAAGCCATTAGGCAAAGGATATTTTTTAAGATAAACACTTAAAGGCAATAAATTAATATAATCAAATTTACCAAAAACCATCACTAGCTTAGAGTGTTAAAAACCCTATCTCCTGCATCTCCGAGTCCTGGAACTATATAACCTTTTTCATTTAAATTTTCATCAATAGCAGCCACATAAATTTCTATATCTTCATGCACTTTTTTAAAATTTTCAATCCCTTCAGGTGTGGCAAGTATTGAAATAAATTTAATTTTTTTCACGCCTTTTGATTTTAAAAATTTACAAGCCTCTATTGCAGTTCCACCCGTGGCAAACATAGGATCTATAACAATAGCTACACGTTTAGCTGCATCTTGTGGAATTTTTTCAAAATAAAAATCCGCCTTAAGAGTTTCTTCATTTCTTACAAAACCCAAAAAACCTACACTAGCATCAGGAATCAATCTAAAAACACTCTCAAGCATACCCAAAGCAGCTCTTAAAATAGGGCAAATCATAATTTTTTCATTTAACTTTTTTACCTTAGCATTTGAAACAGGAGTTTGGATTTGAATTTCTTTTAAATTCAAATCCTTAGTTGCTTCAAAAAGTAAAAAAGTTGAAATTTCATCAATCAACATTCTAAATTGAAAAGGCTTGGTGCTTTGATCACGTAAAAGGCCTAATTTGTGTTCTATTAAAGGATGATTGATGCAAAAAACTTTATTCATTTTAAACTTTCAAAATAAGCTTTCTCATCGAATTCTTTAATCAAAGCTACCCCATCTTTAATAGCTGCTACTGCTACTGCAGTACTTACTGCTGCCTTTACTCTTTCATCAAAAGGTTTTGGAATCACATAATCTCTACCAAATTCCAAAGAATCAATTTCATAAGCCTTTTTAACCACATCACTCACAGGCAATTTTGCCAAATCAGCCAAAGCTCTTGCTGCAGCTATTTTCATATTTTCAGTGATCTTAGTCGCTCTTACATCTAAAGCACCTCTAAAGATAAAAGGGAAACCTAAAACATTATTGATTTGATTAGGATAATCACTTCTTCCAGTACCCACAATCGCATCTTTTCTAAGTCTTGCAACATCTTCAGGCATAACTTCTGGAATAGGATTTGCCAAGGCAAAAATAACAGGATCTTTAGCCATCGATAAAATCATCTCATCATCAAGAATTTTTGAAGCACTAAGTCCTAAAAAGACATCTGCGCCTTTTAAGGCCTCTTTTAATGTTCTTTCTTTAGAATCTACAACAAATTCAAGTTTTTGTGGAGTTAAATCATTTCTATCTTTGCTAACCACACCTTTACTATCAACTAAAACAATATGCTCAACTCCTAAATTTCGATACATTTTGGCACTAGCAATTCCAGCAGCACCAGCACCACTTACCACCACTTTAATATTTTTAAATTTTTTTCCACTAATCTCCATCGCATTCATAAGCCCAGCAGTCGATATAATCGCTGTTCCATGCTGGTCATCATGCATGACAGGAATTCCAAGATCTTGTAAAGCTGCTTCTATCTCAAAACATTTTGGCGCTGCAATATCTTCCAAATTAATTCCACCAACCGTTGGGGCTAAAGCTTTACAAAAAGTAACAATTTCATCAACACTATGAGCATTGATTTCTATATCATAAGCATTAACATTAGCAAATTTCTTAAATAAACAAGCCTTACCTTCCATAACTGGCTTAGAAGCTTGTGCTCCAATATTTCCAAGTCCTAAAACCGCAGAACCATCACTCACAATAGCTACTAAATTCGCCTTATTTGTGTAAAGATATGCTAATTCTTTATCTCTAGCAATTTCCAAGCAAGGTTCAGCTACACCTGGACTATAAGCTAGGGATAAATCATGACTTGTATCCATTGGTTTTAAAGGGGTAATACTAACTTTACCACCTAAATGATATTTTAAGGCCTCTTCTTTTAAATTCATTTTATCATCCTTTTTAAAAAAATTTCCATTCTTTTTTTGCATTCCTCAACTCCTAAAAACTCTAAAACCTCGAAAATACTAGGGCTTACAGCCGTACCGGTTAAAGCAATACGTATAGGCTGAGCAAGTTCTTTTAATTTTACATCATTTTTTTGTAAGAATTCATTAGTAAAACTTTCAAAATCACTCGCAAGGCTTTGATTGCTTAATTCGTTTGCATATTTTTTTAATAAATCAAGATTTTTTTCATTTACAAATTTATTAATAGCTTGTTCATCATAATTTTTAGGAACTTCTATAATGCTTTTAGCCCCGTTGATAATTTCAAGTAAAGTTTTAGCACGTTCTCTTAAAAGATCAAGTAAAAATTCTGCTTTTTCATAAACTGACAAATCAAATTCCAGCTCTTTAAGTTGGTGATTGATCTCTTCAAAAGGCAAAGTTTTAATATAATGTGCGTTAAGCCATTCTAGTTTTTTAAAATTATAACAAGATGCGCTTTTATTGATATGATTTGGATTAAAAACTTTTTTTAAATCTTCAAGTGAAAAAATTTCATCATCTCCATGACTCCAACCTAAACGCACGAGAAAATTCAGCAAAGCTTGAGGTAGAATTCCCATAGCTTTATATTCCATAACATCAGTAGCACCATGACGTTTTGAAAGTTTTTTTCCATCTTCTCCATGAATCATAGCCACATGATAAAATTTTGGAATTTTAAAGCCTAAAGCTTCATAAAGAATGATTTGCTTTGGGGTATTAGAAAGATGATCATCTCCTCGAATAACATCACTAACTCCCATTAAAGCATCATCAATGACAACAGTAAAATTATAAGTAGGCGTTCCATCACTTCTTGCGATAATAAAATCATCTAAAATATCCTCAACTTTAAACTTAACCTCACCTTTAACACCATCCATAAAACAAATTTCTCCACTTTGTGGCGCCTTAATACGGACAACAGGTTCTATTCCTTGGGGTGGTGTGCCTTTAAAATCTCTATATCTCCCATCATATTTTGGACGCTCTTTGGCTGCTTCTTGCTTAGCTCGTAATTCTTCTAATTCTTCTTTGCTCATATAACAATAATAAGCTTTACCTTCATCTAAAAGTTTTTGAATATATTTTTTATAAATATCAAAGCGTTCAGACTGATAAGTGACTTCTCCATCATGATCAAGCCCACACCATTTAAAAGCCTCAAGAATTGCTTGTGTAGCTTCTTTGGAATTTCTTTTAAGATCGGTATCTTCAATACGAAGTAAAAATTCACCCTTATTTTTTCTAGCATACAAATAACTATAAAGTGCAGTTCTTAACCCTCCTATATGCAGATACCCAGTAGGACTTGGTGCAAAACGAGTTACAAGTTTTTCTTCCATTTTTTGCCTTTTCTTAAATTTTTATTGATATAATGCGATATTTACACTTAAATAAAGGTTTGAAATGAAAAAAATTTTATTAAGTTTTTGCTTTTTTGCAAATTTAGCAAGTGCAAATACTATTGATGCTATTGCCATAGTTGTCGATAAAGAGCCAATTACAACTTACGATATCAATGAAAAAATGGAAAAATTGCACCTTTCTAAAAATGAAGCCTTGCAAATTTTAATCAATGAAAAAATGGAAAAATCTCAAATGAAAAAATTTGGAATTTTTACAAGTGAATTAGAGCTTGATAATGCTATTAATAATATGCTTTCTCAAAACAATATTACTCTTGATATGCTTAAAGCCGATCTAAAAACCAAAGGGCAAACCTACGAACAATTTAGAGAAAATTTTAAAAAAGATTTAGAAAAAAGAAAACTATATGATCAAATACTTAGTACAGCTAAGATAGATTATAGTGATATAGGCGCTAAAAAATACTTTGAACAACATCAAGATAAATTCAGTATTTTTACAGAAATTACTGCAAAAATTTATACCTCTAAGAATATAAAATTTTTAGAATCTCTAAAAACCAGTAAAAAAACCATGCTTAAAGGCGAGGATGCGATTTTAAATCCAGAAAATGCAGATCCTAGACTTTTAAGCCTTTTATCTCAAGTTTCTATAGGTGATTTTTCTCCGATTTTAAATTCTAAAAGTGGCTATCAAATTTATAGAGTAGAGAATAAAAATGGCATACAAACTCCAGAATTTGAACAAGTTAAAAATGATATTTTAAACGCTTATGTTAGCGAGCAAAGACAAAATTATATTCAAGATTATTTTGATAAATTGCGTTCAAAAATAAATATAGAATATTTGAGATAATTAAATTTAGGATTTTAATCCTAAATTTAATCAATGTCTAGAGAGATAATTTGTATCGTAATTATTTTTAATAAAATCTTCATTATCCATCATAGCAAGATGAAAATCTTTAGTCGTTTTAATACCTCCAACGATAAGCTCATTTAAAGCTACTTTCATTTTAGAGATGGCCTTATTGCGATCTTCTGCCCAAACAACAAGCTTTCCTATCATAGAATCATAATAAGGTGGCACAGAATAATCCTGATAGCAATGGCTTTCCATTCTAACATTACGTCCAGCTGGAGCGATGTATTTTGTGATCTTACCTGGGCAAGGCAAAAAGGTTTGAGAATCTTCAGCGGTGATTCTGCATTCTATAGAATGTCCTTTAAGAACAATATCTTCTTGTTTTGGCAATGTATAACCTTCCGCAACTCTAATCATTTGCTCAATAATATCAATACCACTAACCATTTCACTCACGCAATGTTCAACTTGCAAACGTGTATTCATTTCTATAAAATAAAAATCCAAATTTTTATCCACCAAAAACTCAAAAGTTCCTGCTCCTTCATAACCAATTGCTTTAGCTGCTTTAACCGCAGTTTCATGAAGTCTTGAACGCGTTTTTTCATCAAGTAAAATTGCTGGGGATTCTTCAATTAATTTTTGATGGCGTCTTTGCATAGAACAGTCTCTTTCTCCTATATGGATCACATTTCCAAAACTATCTCCGATCACTTGTACTTCTATATGACGTGGATTTTGGATATATTTTTCCATATACATAGTACCATCTCCAAAAGCTGTCATCGCTTCACTTTCAGCAGACCAATAAGCTTTCTCAAGATCTTTTTCATTCTCAACAACTCTCATCCCACGACCACCACCACCAGCTGCAGCTTTTAAAATCACAGGATAACCAATTTCTTTAGCAAGTTTTTTAGCCGCTTCAGCACCCGCTAAAGCCCCATCACTTCCTGGGATTACCGGCACACCTGCTCTTTGCATCACTTGCTTTGCCTTGCTTTTATCACTCATTAAATTCATAGCTTCTACAGAAGGACCTATAAATTTAATATTATGTTTGGCGCAAATTTCAACGAAATTTTGATTTTCACTTAAAAAACCATAACCTGGAAAAATAGCATCCGCTTCAGCAATTTCAGCCGCGGTAATAATAGCTGGAATATTCAAATAACTTTCAGAGCTTCTTGCTTTTCCTATACAAATACTCGCATCAGCATATTTTAAATATAAAGCATCTTTATCTGCTTCAGAATATACACAAATTGCTTTTTTGCCCATTTCCTTAATCGTTCTTAAAGCTCTTAAAGCAATCTCTCCCCTATTGGCTATTAAAACGCTTTTAATTTCCATAATTATAATTTCTCCACTGTAAATAAAGGCATACCAAATTCTACAGGCTGTCCATCAGCAACTAAAATTTCTATAATTTTACAATCAAATTCAGCTTCAATTTCATTCATAATCTTCATAGCTTCAATAATAGCAATCGCATCGCCTTTTTTTACAGTACTACCCACTTTTACAAATGGAGCAGAACCTGGGCTTGGAGCCTGATAAAATGTCCCTACCATAGGGCTATTGATAGTTGGATTATTGGATTTTGTATGATTAGAAGAATGTGTTTCATTTACAACATTCACATTAATAGGCTGTGGAGCTGGAGTTGTAGGACAAACCGGAGCTGGAATATCACAACACATATCCCTTTCAAGTTCAATTTCAAAACCATCTTGTTCTTTAATCTTAATTTTACTAATATTAGCTTCTGCAAATAAATTGACTAATTCTTTAATCTCTTCTTTTGTCATAAATTTCTCCTGATTTTAAGAACTTAATCTAGTATTATATTGAAAAACTTAAAATTTAACTTTAAAAAAACAAAAAATTCCTAAAAATATAAAAAAATAAGTTATAATCTCTAATAAAAATTTTATTTAAGGTTTGGATATGGGTTTAAAAGCAGATAACTGGATCAGAAAAATGGCACTTGAACATAAAATGATCGAGCCATTTTGCGAAGCAAATATAGGCAAAGGAGTTGTAAGTTACGGACTTTCAAGCTATGGTTATGACATACGTGTAGGACATGAATTTAAGATTTTCACCAATGTTAATTCTACTGTAGTTGATCCTAAAAATTTTTTAGAGGAAAATGTGGTTGATTTTGTAGGCGATGAATGCATCGTTCCAGCTAATTCTTTCGCGTTAGCAAGAACAATAGAGTATTTTAAAATGCCTGATGATGTTTTAGCTATTTGTCTTGGTAAAAGCACTTATGCAAGATGTGGAATTATAGTCAATGTAACCCCATTTGAACCTGGGTTTGAAGGGCATATCACCATAGAAATTTCAAACACCACTCCTTTACCTGCTAAAATTTATGCCAATGAAGGCATAGCCCAAGTCTTATTTTTACAAGGTGATGAAAAATGCGATACAACTTATCGCGATAAAAAAGGTAAGTACCAAGCCCAAACAGGTATAACCTTGCCTAGAATTTTAAAATAAATTTTTATGGAACATTTATTGCTTAAAATTCTTAAAAAACATTGAAATAAAAATATTTATAAAGGAGGATAAATGTTTAACGGAAAAAATATTCTTATAACAGGTGGAACAGGAAGCTTTGGAAAGGCTTATACTAAAATTTTACTCCAAAATTACAAGCCGAATAAAATCATTATTTTTTCAAGAGATGAATTAAAACAATTTGAAATGGCAATATCCTTTAATCAACCTTGTATGCGATATTTCATAGGTGATGTAAGAGATAGAGAAAGACTAAGTTATGCTATGAATGATGTTGATTTTGTTATTCATGCAGCTGCTATGAAACATGTTCCTGTAGCTGAATATAATCCTATGGAATGTATCAAAACTAATATTAACGGTGCACAAAATGTGATCGATGCTTGTTTGGAAAATAATGTTGAAAAATGTATCGCACTCTCTACAGATAAAGCATGTAATCCGGTTAATTTATATGGCGCAACCAAGCTTGCAAGCGATAAGCTTTTTGTTGCAGCTAATAATATTGCTGGAAATAAAAATACAAAATTTAGCGTCGCTAGATATGGAAATGTCGTGGGTTCAAGGGGTTCTGTAGTGCCATTTTTTAAAAAGCTAATTAAAGAAGGTGTTAAAGAACTACCTATTACAGATGAGAGAATGACAAGATTTTGGATTAGTCTTGAAGATGGGGTTAAATTCGTTTTAAACAATTTTGAAATCATGCATGGAGGAGAAGTTTTTGTTCCAAAAATCCCATCGATGAAAATTACAGATTTAGCTCATGCCTTAGCACCTGACTTGAAAACAAAAATTATAGGCATTAGACCTGGGGAAAAATTACATGAAACAATGATCTCAAGCGATGATAGTCATTTAACTTACGAATTTGATCAATATTATGTTATTAGTCCAAGTATTCAATTTACAAACGTTAAAAGTGATTTTAGTATTAATGCTAAAGGAGAAAAAGGACAAAAAGTTAAAGATGGTTTTTCTTATAGCTCGGATAACAACAAAGAATGGGTAAGTGAAAAAGATCTTTTAGATATCATCGATCATACGGAATTTGAATAATGCTTACCTACTCTCATCAAAATATCGATCAAAGCGACCTTGAAGCAGTTATTGATGCCTTAAAGGGAGAAATTTTAACCGGTGGAAAAAAGGTTGAAGAATTTGAACAAGCTTTATGTGAGTATGTGGGTGTAAAATATGCCTGTGTTTTAAATTCTGCCACCTCAGCTTTACATCTGGCTTATAGCGCTTTAAATGTAAAAAATAAAACCGTTCTTACTGCACCTCTTACTTTTGCAGCAACAGCTAATGCAGCTTTAATGGCTGGAGCAAAGGTTGAATTTATCGATATTAAAAGCGATGGCAATATCGATGAAAAAAAAATAGAACAAAGATTAAAAACAAAAAGCGATGATATAGGGGCGATTTGCGTTGTTGATTATGCGGGTAATAGTGTCGAAATGGATGAAATTTATAAACTTTGCAAAGATTATAATATTCCCTTAATCGATGATGCAAGCCATGCCTTAGGAGCTTATTATAAAGATGAAAAAGTTGGTAAAAAAGCCGATCTAAGCATTTTTTCTTTTCATCCGGTAAAACCCATCACTACTTTTGAAGGCGGTGCTGTTACAAGCGATAATGAAGAGCTTATAAAAAAAATTAAACTTTTAAGAAGTCACGGCATAGTCAAAAAAAGGCTTTGGGATAGCGATATGATCGATCTTGGTTATAATTACCGTTTAAGTGATGTCGCTTGTGCTTTAGGGATTAATCAACTTAAAAAATTAGACAGTAATTTAAAAAAACGAGAGGAAATTGCTCAATTTTACGATAAAGAATTTGAAAGAAATCCTTATTTTTCTACTATTAAAATTAAAGATTATAAAAAAAGTTCAAGGCATTTGTATCCTATTTTACTTTTTCCTGAATTTTATTGTCAAAAAGAAGATATTTTTAAGGCTTTGCTAGATAAAGGTATTGGTGTGCAGGTGCATTACAAGCCCACTTATGAATTTAGTTTTTATCAAAAACTTTTAGGGCAAATAAGACTTGAAAATGCGGATAATTTTTACAAAGCAGAACTTAGCATCCCTTGTCATCAAGAAATGAGTTTGCAAGATGCTAAATTCGTAAAAGATACTTTGTTTGATATACTTGAAAAAACTAAAAAGGGCTATTGTGGATAACCTTGATTTTAGAAGCGCTGATTTTGAAAATACTGGCAAAGCGATGTATGAACTCGCCAAAGAACTTTTCCCAATCTGCAGAAGTATAACTGGGCAAGGCTTTAGAGATAGTTTGCAAATTTTAAATGATGCTCTGGGGGGGGGTATTTTACAAATTCACTCTATTGAAAGTGGAACAAAAGTTTTTGACTGGATAGTTCCACCTGAATGGCATATAAAAGATGCCTATATCATCACTCCAAATGGAGAAAAAATTTGTGATTTTAAAAAGCATAATTTGCATGTTTTAAACTATAGTGAAGGTGTTGATAAAGAAATAGAACTTGATGAATTGCAAAATCATCTTTACTCACTTGAAGAAAAACCAGATGCTATTCCTTATGTAACGAGTTATTATAAAAAGCGTTGGGGATTTTGCATCACACATAATGAAAGAAAAAAACTCGAACAAGGAAAATACCGCGTTTTTATTGATGCTAAACACGATGAAAATGGTGTTTTAAATTACGCAGATTTTATCATCCCTAGCACTCAAAACTCTAAAGAAGAAATTTTAATCTCTTCTTATCTTTGTCATCCATCAATGGCAAATAATGAATTAAGTAGTCCAATAGTGGCAATCTATCTTGCCAAATGGCTTTTAAATTTAAAAGAAAGAAAATATAATTATCGTTTTGTCATCATCCCTGAAACCATAGGCTCTATCGTTTATATCCATAAACATTTAAAACATTTGCAAAAATACACTAAGGCAGGTTTTGTACTCTCTTGTTTAGGAGATGATAATGCTTACTCGCTTATACATTCACCTTCTCAAAATACCCTTTCAGATAAAGTTGCTTTGCACACTTTAAAAAATAAAGAAAATTTTAAAGAATATAGCTTTTTAGATCGCGGGTCAGATGAGAGACAATACAATGCTCCTCTTGTAAATTTAGGTGTTGCGGGAATTTGTCGCACAAAATATAGTGATTATAATGGATATCATACTTCCAAAGACGATTTAAATTTCATCAGCTCTAAAGGTTTAGCAGGAGGACTTAAGGCCATGCAAGAAATCATTTTAAATCTAGAAATCAATGAAGTTTATGAAAATACCATTTTTTGCGAACCAAATCTTGGAAAACGAGGGCTTTATCATACACTTAGCACGACTAATGATATCCCCTTGGCTTGTAATTTTTTAGCTTATTGTGATGGCAAAAACGATATTATCGATATTGGCACAATTTTAAATATGCAAGCTTATGAATTTAAAGATCTTTTAGAAAAAATATTGGAATTTAAACTTTTAAAGCTTTCTATATAAATTTCTTCCTTTATTTTCTTTTATATCTTTAGCTATAATTTCAAAAGCTTTTTTTAAATCAATCTTTTTAATACATATATCATCAAAAAAATCAAGTTGCATCACTTGTTTTTCTAAAAAAATATTCTCTAGTGGATTAATATCTGTCAAAACTCCGTCATTGCGAACAAACATATCGTAAGTTGCCACTTTTTTAACTCCTTTCTCATCTATATAATAAGATTTGAAACTCTTATTATGTCTATAATCAACATTAAAACATTGTTCAACATAATGGACAAAAGTAAAAGAATCTTGTAAAGGTAAATCAATAATAATCATTTTGGCATTTTTCTTATACATAAAATCAAAAGGTGAACTAGAATCAAAAGCTCCTTTGTTTTCAAGCCCAATTAATTCATCTTGAAATTTTCCAGCGACTGCAAAAGAATAGATAGGATGTTTTGTGCGTTTAAATTCGCTTCTTTTTAAAGCAATATTACCCAAAGCACCGGTTTGAGATTTTGAATTTAAAATATCATAAGATAAAGATTTACAAAAATCCCAATTAAAAGTTTGTATTGCTAAAGTCCCCCCCCCCCGATCAAAAAAATCTCTCTGCTGATTATAAGATGTAGTTAAATATTTTTGAGAAAAAATATCAAGCAATAAATTTAAATTTTCTCTAGCACTTCCATCTAACCTTTGAAGTAATCGCATAAAATTGCCCGTCAATATAATACATTTCACATTACCTAACTCTAATTTTTCAATAAATTGCTCCAACATAAAACCAACCTTAGTAATCATCAAAAACTTTCATAAACATTTTAAAATAACAAAATTCTATTAAAAGTTTAATTAAAGAAATACGCTGGTATAATTTAATGTAAAAAAAATATTTTAAAAATTATTAATAAAGTATAGGCGCTATGAAGGAATTATTTCGCTATAAAAATCAAACCTATAATCAAAAAGATCTCATAGAAACTTTAGAAAAATTGGGCATTAAAAATGGAGACATAATTTATATCCATAGTGAAATTTATAATTTTGGAATACCGCTTTTGCCCATAAAAGAACTTTTAAAAGCCTTGATTGAATGTTTCTTTGAAGTTATAGGTAAAGATGGAACTTTAGTTATGCCTACTTTTACCTATAGTTTTTGCAATAATGAAGTTTATGATAAGTTAAATTCAAAATGCACAGTAGGAGCACTTAACGAATTTTTCAGATTGCAACAAGGAGTTAAAAGAACGAACGATCCTATTTTTTCTTTTGCTGTTAAGGGCAACAAAGAAGAATTATTTCTAAAAGAAATAACCAGTTGTTTTGGTAAAAATAGCGTTTATGATGAACTTACCAAAAATAATGCTAAAGCTATCCTTTTTGGAGGTGAACATTTGGGTTTTACTTATTTTCATTATATAGAAGAAAAGGCGAAAATAACTTATCGCTATCATAAAACTTTTAAAGGAAATATTATAGATGAAAATGGTATCCAAATTGATAAAGAAATTCAATTTTTTTGCAGAGATTTAACAAGAAAATATAACATTATCGATCAAGAAAAAGTTTTTAATATATTAGACTCTCAAAAACTTACCAATAAGCTTAATTTTGGTGGCGCTCAAATTGTTTCTTTTGAAATAGAAAAATTTTATACTTTTATTTTTGATAAATTGACAAAAAATGAAAATTATTTACTTTTTCCAAAGGAATTTTAGATGCAAGCCTCCTTTAACCATGTAAGATTAAGCCACGTTCTTACTATAGCTCCTCAAAATCTTATTAATATAGACGATGAACTCGATACAAGATATCAAGGAGATATTAAAAAACTATCTCAAATTAAAAAAAATGTTGGTTTACAATACAGATATGAAGCTGATCAAGAAACAACTGCTAGTGATTTAGGAGAATATGGAGCTAATATACTTTTTAATGAATTGAATATAGATAAAAACTCCCTAGATGCAATTATAGTTTGTACTCAAACTCCAGATTTTTTTATGCCTCCTACAGCTTGTTATTTGCATGGAAAATTAGGTTTGAGTGAAAAAACATTAGCTTTTGATATCAATCAGTCTTGTTCAGGTTATGTTTATGGACTTTATACAATTTATTCTATGATAGAAAATGGATCTTGTAAAAGAATTTTATTTATTTGTGGAGATACTTGGAGTAAATTTCATAATCCTTTAAATACGCCAAACTTAGGAGGTGATGGCGTAAGCATAACCTTAATCGAATACTCCGAAAAAGAACATAAATCTTATTTTGATTTAGGTTCAGATGGTAAAGGTTTAAAATATCTTTTTATGCCTTTTGGAGCCTTCAGAAATACAAATTTAAAAGCCATGAAAGAACCTGAAATTTTAAATAAAAATATAAAAGAAAAACAAGTATATATGAATGGACTTGAAATTTTTAATTTTGCTACAAGAAAAGAACCATTAGCCTTTTCACAACTTTTGCAATATGCAAACTATGATCAAGATAAATTGGATTTTGTCTTTTTTCATCAGGCCAATAAGGGAATTTTAGAGATTATTACTAATCGACTAAAAATTGACTATAATAAAGTTCCCTTAAGTATAAATAAATACGCAAATCTAGGAGCAGCTTCTATTCCTGCAACCTTATGTGATACTATCAATTCTTATGAATTTCCATTGCAAAAAACTTTAAAAATTGTTTTAGGTGGCTTTGGGGCGGGACTTAGTTGGGCAAATGCCCTTATGACTTTAGATACTGATTTTATATGTAAAAAAGTTCAAATTTATCAAAAGGAGAAAAAATGACAAAAAAAGAATTTTTAGAAGAATTATCTAATGCTATACAATTAGATTATACACTCAAAGAAGATCAAGATTTAAACGAAATTGAAGAATATGATAGTTTGGCGTTATTATCAGTTAGTGCTCTTTATAATCAATTATTTAATCTAGAAATCGAAGGATCTGTTTTAAGAAATTGCCAAAACGTTTCAGATCTCATAGCTTTAGCCAAAGATCATTTGAAAGACTAAGTTATGATTTTTAAAGAAAATACTTTTTGGAATAAAAGTTTTTTAATTACGGGTGCAAGTAGCGGTATAGGTGCACATATTGCTCTAACTTTAAATAAACTTGGAGCCAAAGTAGTGGCAATTGCACGAGATGAGCAAAAACTTGAATCTCAAAAAAATCAAGCTAAAAATCCAGAAAATTTTATCTGCATAAGTAAAGACTTATCTGATTATGAAAAGTTAGACTCTTGGACTTTGGATCTTTGTAAAGAATTTGGTGGGTTTGATGGAGCTGTTTTTAGCGCAGGAATTTCCATAAATACTAGCATTAGAAGCATAGACTATATTCAACAAGCTAAAAAACTCTTTGATATTAACTATTTTGGAAATTTGCAAGTATTAAAAGGTATGGTTGATCGAAGAGCACGCACTAAAGAGAGTTCTAGTTTTGTATGGATAGCTTCAACTGCAGCATCTGTACCCACAAAAGGACTTTGCCTTTATTCTGCAAGCAAGGCAGCGATTGTAGCATCTATTAAATCTATAGCTCTTGAAATTGCTCCAAAATTTCGCATAAACTCAATTTCACCGGCATTGGTTGAAACCCCTTTGTTAAAAACAAATAATTTTTTGCAAGATTATAAAAAAATAGCCGATTCAACTTATCCTTTAGGAGTAGGAAAAGTTGAAAACATTACTCCTATGGCTTGTTTTTTACTTAGTGAAGATTCTTCATGGATGACAGGTCAAGATGTAATGATAACCGGGGGGGGGGAGACATAAATAACCATCTAAAAATTTAATATAAAAGGATAAATTATAGAATTTTTAAGAGCAAACGATAAAAATTATTCAAAAAAAGATTTAATTATCGCTTTAGAAAAATTAGGTATCCAAAAAGATGATATTATTTGTATTCATACAGAACTTTTTAATTTTGGCGTTCCTTTAATACCTAAAAAAGATCATCTTGGTATTTATATTGAAGCATTTTTAGAAATCATAGGCAAAAATGGCATATTGATTATGCCAACTTTTACTTATAATTTTTGCAAAAACCAAATTTATGATAAAATTTATTCTAAATGTAAAGTTGGAATTTTAAATGAATTTTTTAGACTATGGGGGGGGGGTAACAAGAACAAACGATCCTATTTTTTCTTTTGCAATCAAAGGAAAAAATCGAGAACTTTTTCTAAAGGATACAACTAGTTGCTTTGGAGAAAATTGTATTTATGATATACTTTCCAAAACAGATGGAAAGATTATCCTTTTTGGCTCCAAGATTAATGGATATACTTTTACACATTTTATCGAAGAAAAAGCACAAGTGCCCTATAGGTATTTTAAAGAATTTCAAGGTAAAATAATCTTTGAAAATGGCATAAGCGAGGATAAAAAAATTAATTATTATGTAAGAAATTTAAATATGAATTCAGATTTGGATGTTTATAAGCAAATTCAAATTTTACAACAAAATAATAACTTCAAAATAGAAAAATTTGCTAATTCTCATATAGTAAGTATCGATGCGAATAAATATTTAAATGCAACCTTAAAAGCTTTAGAAAAAAATCCATACTGTTTATTAAAGGAAAAT